>CAMDMY010000010.1 GCA_945902775.1 Chryseobacterium gleum
CTGTTTGAGCATAAGAATTCAGGCTAATTAGCGCTACTAAAGGTAATATTAAGTACGTAAAAAGTTTATTCATGATAACAGTATTATTAAATATAACGGATAAATATAAAAACAATATTTCTTATAGAAGGTAATTTTAAAAAAAGTAATCTTAATTTGAATGTTAAACTAATGTAAAAATAGAAATAATCAAATCTTAACAATTAACTTAATCAATTGAAAAACTGAGTATTAAAAATCAGGAGGCGAATTAATATTGGATACTTTATTAAAATTCATTTTTTTAGTTTTAGTGAATGAAAATAAATCATTCATTATTCGATTTATGACAAACCTACAAATCTTTTTTTCAAAAAAATAATTTTAAATCTATTGTTGATTAAAGTGTCATTATTTGTATGTGAAATGTTAATTCTTAGTTAAATTATAAGAATGAATATCTAATAAAAAATCGATATTTTCTTCTATATGATTACCTATTACTATTACATTAACTCCTTTTTTTGTTAATATTTCAATTTGTTCAATGGTGCGAATTCCACCTCCTACGATTATAGGTGTGTCTAAAAATTGGACTTCTTTAATAATTTTAGGATTTACAGAAAATTCTGCTCCACTACCCGCATCAAAATAAATTATTTTTTTTCCTTGCAAAACTCCAGCAGTTGCAGTATTCTTAATAATTGAAATTTGATCTCTAGGTATTGGAATGGTCTGACTTACATAAGCAACAGAAGATTGAGTCCCACCGTCAATTAAAATATATGCCGTAGGTAAAACTTCTAAATCCATCTCATACACCTCTAATGCTGTTTGAACATGGTGACCAATTAAAAAATCTGGATTCCTTCCTGAAAGGAGGCTCAAATATAAAATAGCATCTGCCTTTTCTGATATTTGATGTGAAGCTCCAGGAAAAATAACTAAAGGAAGATTTGAATGTGATTTAATAAAATCGATCGTTTTATCGAACTCATTTTTAGTTACCGTACTTCCACCTATAAATAAATAGTCAACTTTTGAGAACTCAGCTTTTTTTAAAATTTCTTTTAAGTTCAAAATAGTTGAACATTTTTCAGGATCAATCAATAAGGCAATCTGTCCTTTTTTAGAAATTAGCTTTTCGAAAATTTTATTAGTGTTTTTCAAGTGCAGAAGTATTAATTGCTATCATCCTGTTTTGGTATTCAAATATATTCAAATCTGTCTTCAAATAAGCATCTTTATCAAGAATTTTTCCTTCCCAAAGTTGATCAGACTTTTTATTTAAAAATAATTCTGTCCTGAAATTTATTCCATTTCTTCCAGACACTTTGTAAAGCGCCTCTTTAGCCGTCCATACTTTTGTCAATTCAGCAATAGATTCAGTATCAATGAATTTTAATTCTTCTAAAGATAAAAATTTATGTTTAATGTTAAGAATTTTAGGACGAACAACTTCTATATCTAATCCTAATTTAAACTTTTCACTCACGGCAATTCCAACCGTATTTAATGTGTGGCTAATTGAAATGTATCCTTCTCCTTTTATATATGGTGCTCCAACCGAATCATAATGGATGTGTTCAAAACCTACTACTTCGTGACGTAATATTCTTGAAGCAACAAACTCTCTTTTTCTGTGAAGATTTGAAAATGACATGTAGCGTTCAATTTCAATTTCAGTTAACTTGTCTAAAAAATCAGATGGTTCAAAATCATTAAAATCCATTAGATGAACTTTAACGTTTCCAAAATCAAAATCATTTCTTATAAACATTGTATCCAAATTTATCGCAAAATAAGCAAGAAAGTCTTGAGTAATAACGAAATATTTATGTTAACTTAATATTTTTTATTAAATTTCACAAAACAACTAATATTTATTAAATTTACACACGAAAAAAGAAACATAAGATAGAATGAAAATACTAGTTTGTATCAGTAAATCGCCAGACACAACTTCAAAAATTGCTTTCACTGAAGGTAATACGAAATTTGATGAAAACGGTGTCCAATACATTGTGAATCCATATGATGAGTGGTATGCACTTGTAAGAGCGTTAGAATTAAAAGAAACTTTAGGAGGAAATGTAACGATTATCACTGTTGGAACAGCAGGAGATGATGCAATTATCCGTAAAGCATTGGCCATTGGTGCTGATGATGCTGTAAGAATTGACGCTGATGCAACTGATGCTTATTTTACAGCAAGTCAAATTGCTTCATATGCAAAAGAAAATGGTTTCGATATCGTTTTAACTGGAAAAGAAACTATTAACTATAATGGTTCTCAAGTTGGAGGAATGATTGCTGAAGAATTAGATTTACCTTTCATTTCTTTAGCTACTAAATTAGATATCAATGGAACTACTGCGACATTAGAAAAAGAAATCGTTGGTGGTGTTCAAGTTGTTGAAGTTGAAATTCCATTTGTAGCTTCTTGCGCAAAAGGGATGGCTGAACAAAGAATTCCAAATATGAGAGGTATTATGGCTGCAAGAACAAAACCACTGACGGTTATTCCTGCAAATGGAGCGAATGCACTAACTAAATTTACTTCATACACTACACCTGCTGCAAAAACAGCTTGTAAAATGATTGATCCAGCAAATATGGATGAATTAGTTGCTTTGTTACATAATGAAGCTAAAGTTATTTAATTTAAATTTTAGAAAATGTCTACATTAGTATATATCACAAGTAGTAATGGAATTGGAAAGAGTGCTTTCGAAGCTGTTACATACGCGAAAAAAATTGGAGATGAAGTTGTTGTTTTAACGACAGGTACTGCTGATTTTTCTAAACTTTCTGTTTTAGGAGAATATGGTGCAACTAAAGTAATTGTTGATAAATCTGTAACAACAAATGATGCTCAACAAGTTACAAGGGTAATTGCAACTGCCGTTGAAGCTACTGGAGCAAATACTATAATTTTCTCTCACGATATTAATGCAAAAGCAATTGCTCCTCGTTTATCAGTAAGATTGAAAGCAGGTTTAGTTGCTGGCGCTACAAGTTTACCAACTTCAGATGGTGGTTTTACTTGTTCAGTAAATGTTTTTTCTGGAAAAGCTTTCGGAAATGTAAATGTTCAAACGGAAAAGAAAATCATTTCTTTATTACCTAATAGTATTCAACCTGAAGTTTCTGGTGCTGCTTGTTTAGTAGAAGATTTCAATGGTAATGCTGGTGAATCTAGAGTGAAAGTTTTATCTACAAAAAAACCAGAAGGTGAAATTCCATTGCCTGAAGCTGAATTAGTTGTTTCTGCTGGTAGAGGGATGAAAGGTCCTGAAAATTGGGGGATTGTTGAAGATTTAGCAAAAGTTTTAGGGGCTGCTACAGCTTGTTCTCGTCCAGTTGCTGATATTGGTTGGAGACCTCATCACGAACACGTTGGTCAAACAGGTGTAGCAATTCGTCCAAATTTATATATTGCTGCTGGTATTTCTGGTGCAATTCAGCATTTAGCTGGAGTAAATGGATCCAAAGTTATTGTTGCTATCAATACTGATGCTGAAGCTCCATTTTTCAAAGCTGCTGATTATGGCGTTTTAGGGGATGTATTCGAAGTTTTACCTCGTTTAACTGAAGCTTTAAAAAAATTCAAAGCATCAAACAATTAATAATTTAGAAATAAATATTATTTTTACAACGATAGAAGTATACAATTAAGGAAGCACTATTGCTTCCTTAATTATTTTACTTCAATTCCAACGCGTTAATCAAGGGAATGGAAAAAGTAAAATTAGAAATAATCGGCTTATCTTATAGCCAAACACAATCTGGAGCTTATGCTTTAGTATTGGCTGAGGCTGGTGGAAAAAGAAGGCTTCCGATTATAATCGGTGGATTTGAAGCTCAAGCAATTGCTATTGAATTGGAAAAAATGACGCCTACTAGACCTCTAACCCATGATTTATTTAAAAGCTTTGCACAATCTTTCGACATTGAAGTTAAAGAAGTAATTATTTATAACTTAGTTGAAGGTATTTTTTATTCAAAATTAATTTGTGAAAGAGACGGTCAGGTAACAGAAATTGATGCTAGAACTTCGGATGCTATTGCTATTGGAGTTCGATTTAATTGCCCCGTTTATACTTTTGAATCTATTCTAACAACTGCTGGAATTATACTTGAAGATGGAGAAAAAGAAGATAGTCTAAACTTGTTAGAAGATGAAAATTCAGAAGACGAGATTGAAGTTGAAGAAAGTCCTGAAAATTTAACTGTTCAAGAATTAGAAAATCAATTAAATGATGCGATTGAAAATGAGGACTATGAATTGGCTTCAAGATTAAGAGATTTGATCAATAAAAAGACTTCTTAATTCTCTATTCAAATTTAATATTCTGATTTAACATTATACTGTCCTTTTAATTATGATACAGTTAGAAAATCAGATTTTTACTATTTCTTCAAAAGAAGATTTTAGCAATACTGCCCTTGAAGTTTATCGATTTCAAAAAAAAAATTGTAAAGTTTATCGAGAATACTTAACTATTTTAAATCATCCTGAACCAAAAACAATAAAAGAAATTCCTTTTCTTCCTATCTCTTTTTTTAAAACTCATACCATCATAAACGATTATCTACCAGTAAAATTTGATTTTTTAAGTAGCGGTACTACTGATATGATTAGAAGTAAACATTCTGTTCAGGTGCCAAATTTATATGAAAGGGCGTTTAATAAAATTTATGATGAATTCATTGGGAGTCCAAACAATCAAGTAATATTAGCATTGTTACCAAATTACATCGAACAAGGAAATTCTAGTTTAGTGTATATGGTCGATCATTTAATTAAGCGAAGTAATTCTCCCTTATCAGGTTTTTTCTTAGAAGATTATCAAAAATTGATTTCAAATTATACAGCAGCAATTGAAGATGGTAAAAAGGTTGTTCTTTTTGGTGTCTCATATGCTTTATTAGATTTAGCAGAATCAAACATTGAATTCTCAAATGCTCAGATAATTGAAACTGGCGGAATGAAAGGTCGAAGAAAAGAAATGACCAAAGAAGAGTTACATAAAATACTGAAAAAAGGTCTGAATTGTGAGACTATATCATCTGAATATGGTATGACTGAATTATTTTCTCAATCTTATAGTGATAAAGATGGATTATTTGAAATCCCTAAGACAATGGAGATCTTAATTCGTGAAACAAACGATCCTTTTTATTATCTTGACGATGGAAAAACAGGAGGTATAAATGTGATTGACCTTGCAAATTTATATAGTTGTAGTTTTATTGCAACGCAAGATTTAGGTCAGAGAATAGGAAATCAATTCAAGTTAATGGGTAGATTTGATAATTCAGACATTAGGGGTTGTAATTTAATGTTGGAATAGGATTTAGGTTGAGGTTAAGGTTGAGGTTGAGGTTGAGGTTTAGAATTAGGGCGATTAACAATTAAAATAAAATGACATTACAAACAATTATAATATTATTATCAATAGGACTTTTTGCAGGAATACTGAGTGGATTTGTTGGTGTAGGTGGAGGGGTAATTATTGTGCCTGCATTGGTTTTTTTCTTAGGATTGACACAACATCAAGCTCAAGGGACTTCCTTATTTATTTTATTACTTCCTGTAGGTATTTTAGCTGTAATGAATTATTCTAAAACTGCAAATATTAACTGGTCATACGGAATTGTAATTGCACTTGCATTTATTGTTGGTGGATTTTTAGGTTCTAAACTATCTTTAAAACTTTCTCCATCAGTTGTAAAACTAGCTTTCGGAGTAATTATGGCTTTCGTTTCTTTTAAATTAATTCTTTCAGGGTATAATTCTATTTCTAATGGAAAATAATATTACAAGTACTATCCGAAATAAATCGGAACTTCTTTTTGAAAAAGTAAAAGGGTATAGAGAATTTATGCACAAATATCCTGAACTTTCTTATCAAGAGCACAAAACGATGGCTTTTGTATCTGAAACATTAACAAAATTAGGTATTGAACATACTACAAATGTTGGAGATACGGGTGTTGTCGCTATAATTAGAGGAAAAAACCATTCGAAAGAAGATGAATGCATAGGTTTAAGATCTGATTTAGACGCACTGCCAATACAAGAAGAAAACGACACTTCTTATGCGTCTACAGTTCAGGGAGTTATGCACGCTTGTGGTCACGATGTACATACTTCTATTCTTTTAGGTGTAGCAGAGATATTGAATGATTTAAGAGATGAGCTACCTCAACCTGTTAAATTAATTTTTCAACCTGGTGAAGAAAAAAATCCAGGTGGTGCGACATTAATGTTAAGAGATGGGGTTTTACAAAATCCTAAAGTTAAAGAGATGTATGCATTGCACGTTTTTCCAGATATGGAAACTGGCAAAGTTGGATTTAGAGAAGGTTTGTATATGGCCTCGTGTGATGAAATTTATGTTACTATTCATGGGAAAGGTGGGCATGGAGCAACACCTGATAAAACTATTGATCCAATTACAATTGGTGCAAACATTATTACATCCATACAACAAATTGTAAGTAGAAAATGTGACCCTACCGTTCCTTGTGTATTATCGTTTGGCCACTTTGAAGGTATAGGAGCTTCCAACGTTATACCTTCAAAAGTAATATTAAAAGGTACATTCAGAACAATGAATGAAAAATGGAGAAAAGAAGCTTGGGAATTAATTAAATCACATATTATTTTAACTGCTCAAGCGAATGGAGGAACTGCTGAAGTTGAAATTAGTGAAGGTTATCCTTATTTAGAAAATAATCCTAAAATCACTTCTATCTTGAAAGAAAAAGCAAAATCCTTTTTGGGTGATTCCTTAGTAGAAGATTTACCTATAAGAATGACTTCTGAAGATTTCGCTTTTTATTCTCAAGAAATTCCTGTTTGCTTCTTTAGACTTGGTGTAAGAAATGAAGCCAAAGGAATTATTCACGGCGTTCACAATTCAAAATTTGATATTGATCCTGAAGCGCTTAAAATTGGTATACAAGTAATGTGTTTAGCAGCTTTCTAGATTATTTTACATTATTTTGAACTCTAATACTCTCAATATGAACTGCTTCCATATATGATTTCACAAACGTTTCTCCCAAATCTAATTTTTTAGACTTTTGAACCATTCTTTCTAAAATTTCATTCCATCGGTTAGATTGTAGAACTGTAATATCATTTTCAATTTTAATTTCTCCAATTTTTCTAGCTACTTTCATTCTATTAGAAATCAAAGCTAAAAGTTCGTCATCGTAACAATCGATTTGAGTTCTCAAGTGATTCAATTCATCAACAAAATCTTTTTTACCTGTTGAAATAGTTTTAAGAACCATTGCATCTAATAATTCAACCAATTGATTAGGAGTAACTTGCTGCTCTTTATCTGTCAAAGCTATACTTGGATCACAATGAGATTCAATAATTAATCCGTTATATGCTAAATCAATACTTTTTTGAGAAATTTCTAAAAGCGTTTCTTTTTTACCGCAGATATGAGAAGGGTCACAAATCATTGGCATATCAGGGAATAAGCGTTTCATCTCAATTGGAATTTGCCACAACGGCGCATTTCTGTATTCTGAATTTCCATAGGATGAAAATCCTCGATGTATCAATCCTATATTTTCAATTCCAACATTTTGAAGTCTTTCAATCGCGCCGATCCATAATTTAATATCTGGATTAATTGGATTTTTAATCAAAACAGTTGTATTTGTACCTTTCAAAGCATCCGCAATATTTTGTATACTGAAAGGATTAACAGTAGTTCTTGCACCAATCCATAAAATATCTGTATCGAAACTCAATGCATCTTCAACGTGTTTACTTGTCGCAACTTCAACTGCAGTTGGTAATCCTGTTATTTTTTTTGCTTGTAAAAGCCAAGATAATGCTTTTCCTCCTGCTCCTTCAAACCCACCTGGATTTGTTCTTGGTTTCCAAACTCCTGCTCTTAAAATGTCAACTCTACCTGTTGCTTTTAACTCTAAAGCTGTGCGAAGAACTTGTTCTTCATTTTCAGCACTACAAGGTCCCGAAATGATTAAATTCTGTTTTTTAATTAAATCTGACATTGCTATATTTTTGATATCTGTTGTTGCTACCATAATTTCTTTTTTTAAATAGGTAATGATTCTCCTTTGTAAACCCCTAATACTTTTATAGATTCTACTAAGTGTGCTAATTTTGTAATTGTTTCGTCGAAAACTTTTTTATCTTCAAATTCTATATCCAAATGGAAAGCATAAGAAGAAGGGTTTTTAGGAATTGGTACACTTTGTATTTTTGTCAAGTTTAAATTCTTCTCTTTCAAAACAACCAAAATATCACTCAATCCTCCCACATGATTGTGCGTCTTCAATGTTACTGATCCTTTATTTGGATGTGTATCGAAATCAGCTCCTTTGCTTAAAATATAGAATCGTGTGAAATTTGGATTTTCATCACCTACATTATCTTTAACAACTTCTAAACCGTATGTTTTTCCTACTGTTGGACCAGCAATAACAGCTAATTTATTTTCTTTATCTCCAGCCACTAATTTAGCAGATGTTGCGGTGTCTTTAAATTCAGAAACAACAACATTGTCTAGACTTGAAAGAAATAATTGAGATTGACCTAACGCCATGGGATGAGAAATAATTTCACGAATATCTCCAAATTTTGTTCCTGGTTTTGCTAACAATTGTAACTCAATCGGTAGATAGGTTTCGCCTATAATATGAAGATTATGTGTGTCAATTAGCTGATAATTTAGAAGAATACTTCCTGCTACTTTATTCTCAATAGCAATTATTCCATAATCAACCTGATTTTTGGCTAATTTATCACACACTTCTTTGAATGAATTACATTCTACTGTAGTAACTTCTTCACCAAAGTACTTTTTCGCTGCTAAATCATGGAAAGAAGATACTGATCCTTGAATTGCAATTAAATGATTTCTCATAGTTTATTTTATTTAAAATTTAGACAAAAAAAAAGACCTTCCAATTGGAAGGTCTTAAAATTATTTATGGGTATAACAATTCTCCTTCCTAGTCACATTTGTGAAAGAAACTAAAAAAGAAGAAATTGAAATTCTGTGTCATTTTGTATTTAATTTGTTTTTAATTTGGTCAAATATATAACTTTATTTTAATAAAAAAAATTAATTTGCCATTTCACTCATAAATTTAATTCTCATCAGTCTTAATTCTTCTTCCGAATAATCACCGTCGAATTCATGATACGCAGTCGTTAAATCGTCTGATTCAGCTTCAGAAAAATAACCGTAAATTTCTTCCTGATTATCTGAATCTAAAATATCTTCAATGTAATAATTGATATTTACTCTAGTTCCAGAAGAAACTATTGCTTCAATTTCTTCAATTACTTCATCAATTGATTTCCCTAAAGCTCTACCAATGTCTTCTAAAGGTAATTTTCTATCAATATTTTGAATCAACTGAACTTTCAATATCGACTTATTTACCAAAGATTTTACGATTAAATCATTCGGACGTTCAATTTCGTTATCAATTACATAATTATTTATCAAATCTACAAATGGAGCGCCATATCTAGCTGCCTTACCATTTCCAACCCCTTGAATGTTAGTTAATTCCTCAATAGTGATCGGGTAATGAAAACACATATCCACTAAAGATGGTTCTTGAAAAATAACAAAAGGAGGAATATTATTTTGCTTCGATAATGATTTTCTTAAGTCTATAAGCATATTGTATAATACTTCATCAAATGCTCCACCACCACCTATGATAACAGGAGTTTCATCATCAATTGTGGAATAATCGTGCTCTTTAACAATCGTAAAAGAAACAGGATTTTTAATGAATTCATGGCCTTTTTCTGTTAATTTCATTACTCCATATGACTCAATATCTTTTGAAATATAACCATAAACCAAAGCTTGACGAATCAATGAGTTCCAGAAATTCTCATCTTTTTCTTTACCTATTCCAAATCGAGGAAGTTGGTCATGCTTATAACTCTTAATATCAGAAGTTAAATTTCCAACAAGGTAAGAACAATAGTGTTTGCATTTTTGTTGCTCTTGAAGATCAATTAGCGATTCAAGTAACATTTTCATGTATTCTTTTCCTTCACTCTTCTCTTTAGGATGTTTACAATTATCACATAATTCTTGGCAATTCTCCTCATTGAATTCCTCACCAAAATAATGTAAAATAAATTTACGTCTACAAACTGAAGTTTCAGCAAAAGAAACCATTTCATTCAATAATTGCTTTCCAATTTCTTGTTCAGCAACAGGTTTTCCCTGTAAGAATTTCTCTAGTTTCTCAATATCCTTATAATTGTAAAAAACTAAACAATCTCCTTCACCACCATCTCTTCCGGCTCTTCCGGTTTCTTGATAATAACTTTCTAATGATTTTGGAATATCATGATGAATTACAAATCGTACATCTGGTTTATCAATCCCCATTCCGAATGCAATAGTAGCGACAATTACAGAAGCGTCTTCCATTAAGAACATATCTTGATGTTTAGCTCTTGTAGAAGCATCTAAACCAGCATGATATGGAAGAGCATTTATTCCATTCACTTGTAAAAGTTCTGAAATTTCTTCTACTTTCTTTCTACTTAAACAATAAATAATTCCACTTTTACCTGGCTTTGTTCGTATGTAACGGATGATTTCTTTTTCGACGTCTTTCTTAGGTCTAATTTCATAATACAAATTATCTCTATTAAACGAAGATTTAAAGACCTTTGCGTCTAGCATATTCAAATTCTTTTGAATATCATATTGTACTTTAGGAGTAGCTGTAGCTGTTAGAGCAATTACTGGAACATTAGAAATTTTCTCGAAAATCTCTCGCAGTCTTCGATATTCTGGCCTAAAATCATGCCCCCATTCTGAAATACAATGCGCTTCATCTATAGCGAAAAACGAAACATTTACTGAAGTCAAGAAAGCAATGTTTTCAGCTTTTGTAAGAGATTCTGGTGCAACATACAGTAATTTTGTCAATCCTTCTTTCACATCATTTTTTACTTTCGTAATTTCAGTTTTAGTTAGTGAAGAATTTAAAAAATGAGCTATATTTTCATCATCGCTAACATTCCGTATTGCATCGACTTGGTTTTTCATTAAAGCGATAAGGGGTGAAACGATTACTGCTGTTCCTTCACGAAGCAACGCAGGTAATTGATAACACATAGATTTCCCACCACCTGTAGGCATTATGACGAAGGTGTTATTTCCATCTAAAACATTTGTAATGATTGCTTCCTGTGTCCCTTTGAAACTATCGAAACCAAAAAATTTACGTAATGCAACTTTTAAATCATACTGAGCCATTCGTTTCTGTTTATTTGTGTTACCTCTCTAAGGTAAAAAAGGTGTTGTTTTACGAAAGTACAAAATTAATAGCTTTTTAACTAACAGATTTTCCGATTTTTTTTATGATTTTCGATAGGTTAAACAATTTACTAGATAGGTCTAATTATTAACACCATAAGATATATTCTTAACTTTTTTGTCAAATTTATTTTACGCCGTTTTAATTCGTAAAAGTTTAAAATTATAAAAAACACTTAATTATTTTAATCAAATTCATTCTTTGATAATTTAAGTTAAAAACTTCTGAAAAAATATCAATGAAAAGAAATAATCAACTTCATAATTCATTCGAATCATTAACTTTGCAATTCTATGGAAGAACAAAAAAATATTTCCTTTTTGGATCATTTAGAGGAATTAAGGTGGCGATTGGTGCGATGTGCAATAGCGGTCCTTATTTTTTCAATAGCAATTTGGTGCTATCAGGAATGGATTATGGACAATCTATTTTTGTCAATGAGTAAATCCTCTTTTATAACATACCAATTAATGTGCGAATATTTAGGAATGTGTACAGAGGATTTAAATATTAAAATGCAAAGCACTACCTTATCGGGTCAATTTTCTTATGCTTTGATGATGAGCATAATGGGAGGTGTTGTTTTTGCATTTCCTTACATTTTTTATCAAATATGGGCCTTTGTTAAACCAGGACTTAAACAAAATGAAAAGTCAATGGCTTCTGGTTTGGTTTTTTATGTAAGTATTCTTTTCTTTTTGGGGATTTTGTTCGGGTATTTTATTGTAACCCCTCTCTGCGTTCAATTCTTTGCCGTTTTTTCAATGAGTAAACAAATTGAAAATATTCCAACGATTAGTTCTTATATGGGACTTATTCTTTCTACCATTTTCTATACTGGATTGTTGTTTTTATTACCCGTTGCTTCTTACCTATTGGCAAAACTTGGAATTATCACATCAGAATTTTTAAAGAAATACAGAAAACATGCTATTGTTGGAGTTTTGATTTTAGCTGCTGCTATTACACCACCTGATATTGTTAGTCAAATTGTTGTTTCGATTCCTATACTGTTACTATATGAAGTTGGTATTTTTGTTGTTTCAAGAGTAGAAAAAAACAAAAGAAAAAAAGGTGAATTTTAATTACAATGACTAAATTTTTAAGTTCGTTTATACTTCTTTTACTCCCTTTCCTTTTTTTAGGTCAGACTACTAAAGTGACTGGAAATGTCAAAGATGCGCTAACCGGTGAAAGTTTACCTTTTGTCAAGGTGCAGTTTTTAAATTCTAAAATAGGTTCAATTACAGATAGTCTAGGAAACTATACTATTGAAAGTTACTATGCAACAGATTCTCTACAATTTATATTTTTCGGATACCTCACGAATACATTGGAAGTTAAAAAGGATCAAGAACAAGAAATTAACTGTAGACTTTCTATTCAAATCACTGAAACTGAAGAAGTTGTCATTAGGCCTCCAGATGAATTTCCTTCAACAAAATTACATAAACGAATTATTGCTAATAAAGACATAAATAACAAAGAAAAGTTAAAGTCGTTTGAGTATGAATTATACAATAAAATTCAATTTGACATAAATAATTTAAGTGATAAATTTACTGATAGAGGAATTCTTAAAAAGCTGGATTTAATAATGAATTACCTTGATTCGACAAAAGATGGCAATAGTTATCTTCCTGTAATTATAAGTGAATCTATTTCAGAATATTACTTTAAAAATAACCCTAAACGAAAAAAAGAAATCATAACTGCTTCTCATATTACAGGAATCGAAAATATAAAGCTTGATCAATTTGTTGGGGATATGTATTTAGACATGAATATATATGATAACTACATCAACATTTTTAATAAAGCATTTGTTAGTCCAATAGCCAATTTTTCAAGAACATTCTACAAATATTACCTCGAAGATTCTACTTTCATAGATTCAAGATGGTGTTATAAACTTCGTTTTACTCCCAAAAGGACGGGTGATCTAACTTTTGAAGGTGAAATGTGGATTACAGACACGACATATGCTATCAAAAAAATCAGTGGAAATATTTCTCCCGGTGCTAATATCAATTATATTAAAGATTTATATTTTATTCACGAATTTAATCTCGTTGCTCCAGAAGTTTGGATGCTAACCAAAGAAGAAATGATTGCTGATATCAATATCACTGAAAATGGAAAAACTTTTGGCCTTTTTGGAAGAAAATATTCTTCAAGAAAAAACTTCAAAATAAATGAAGTTTATCCAACTGATTTTTACAAATCTGATAATACTGTTGAAATCCATCCTCAAGCCGGTAATCGAGATGAAGTTTACTGGAAAGATCATAGACATATTCCATTATCTATCCAAGAAAAAGGAATTGATGAAATGGTTGACTCTCTAAACAACTTAACTGTTTTCAAATCAATAAAAAACATAACATTCTGTTTATCAACTGGTTACTACCCTGTCAATAAACTTGAAATAGGGAGTTTAAATAATCTTTTCAGTGTTAATCCTATTGAGCAATATCGTTTTGGGCTTGCAATTAGAACATCAAATAAATTCTCTAAAAAAATTGAATTTGGAGGTAAATTAGCTTATGGTGTTGGTGATGAGCGTTTTAAATACGGCGTCACATTTAGAGCAAATCTACCCTCTAAAAAAAGAAGTTTTCTAAATGCTTATTATAATTATGATATTCAACAAATAGGCCAATCCTTAAATGCATCAACAGTTGGTTCTACTTTCGGAACTTTATTTAGAACTGGACCTCTAGATAAATTAACATTTGTAAATAAAGCAGGTGTAAATATTGAGAAGGATGTAAAAAAAGATTTAGTATTATTTGGCGGCTTTGAATGGAAAGAATACACAGCATTGGGATTGGCAAATTATGTAAAATATAATACTAAAACATTTGCCAATGATACAATAAACAAAATTTGCTCAAGTGAATTTACTGCCAGAATACGTTGGGCTAAGGACGAAGAATATATTAATGCAACATTTGATAGAACATCCATTACGTCAAGATATCCCATTTTCATATTACAAGGTACATTTGGCGTAAAAAATTTACTAGGAGGAAATTATAATTATCAAAAAATTGATTTTATAATGGATCATACTCGACAAGTTGGTGTATTAGGAAATATAAGTTACGGAATAAATGCTGGTTATGTTTTTGGATCTGCTGCTTATCCATTTTTAAAAATTCACGAAGGAAATCAATCTTATTGGTTAATGACAACTACTTTTAATAAATTAAATTATTTTGAATTTATTTCAGATAAATATGTTGGTGGATATGTTGAACAACATTTTGGTGGTTTAATTTTAAATAGAATTCCTGGTATTAAAAATTTAAAATGGAGACTTGTGGGTTCAGCGCGCGCTACTTATGGATCAATATCTTCAAAAAGTACTAGAGAAATAGCATTACCTACTTTTACTAAAACATTTGGGAACATACCTTATGCTGAAGCAACTGCGGGTATAGAAAATATTTTTAAATTAATACGCATAGATTTAGTTTGGAGATTAACTCATCTAGATCCAGGCGCAAAACCATTAGGCATTAGGGCTAGAATGACATTTAATTTTTAACTTTAACTTTTTTAGACTCAAAAATTGAAACTACACACAAATTTAATTCAAAAATCATACAAAGGTAGAGCCGTTGTTAAGGGAGTAACTGTTGAGGTAAATCAAGGGGAAATAGTTGGTTTATTAGGTCCTAATGGAGCCGGTAAAACAACTTCATTTTATATGATTGTTGGACTAGTAAAACCTGATCAAGGATCCGTATTTCTTGATGATTTAGATATTACAAACTACCCAATGTATAAAAGAGCTCAATTAGGAGTTGGTTATTTACCTCAGGAAGTTTCCGTTTTTAGAAAATTAAGTGTTGAGGATAATATTTTAGCCATTCTTGAGATGACAAAATTAAATAAAGCCGAACGTTTAGAGAGACTAGAGCAACTTCTAGAAGAATTTAGTTTAAACCATGTACGTAAAAATTTAGGTCATTCTCTGTCTGGAGGTGAAAAAAGAAGAACAGAAATTGCAAGAGCTTTAGCTACCAATCCTAAATTTGTTTTGTTAGATGAACCTTTTGCAGGTGTAGATCCAATCGCAGTAGAAGATATTCAAAGTATAATTGCCGATTTAAGAAAAAAGAACATTGGTATCCTAATTACGGATCATAATGTACAAGAAACTTTATCTATTACTGATAGAGCTTATTTATTATTTGAAGGAAATATTCTAAAAGCAGGAACGGCTGAAGAATTAGCTTCTGATGAACAAGTTAGAAAAGTATATTTAGGTCAGAATTTCGAGTTAAGAAGAAAATAGGTATAAAAAAAGGTCATCTTTCGATGACCTTTTATATTTTAAAATGATAATAACTTATTTTGAAGCTACATCATTGTTTTCAATCGTATTTACACTTCCATAAGCATCGCAATGACCACCACCTTTAGATGAAGCACAAGCTGCAAAAACAACGGATAAAACTACTGCGATAATTGATAAAGTTAAAATTCTTTTCATCGGTTCTAAATAAAAATTTAATGTAACGGTTTTTAATCTGTTATGTAAAATTAATCTAAATATTGATAAAAAAATATTTTTTGTATTAATAAAATGAGAAATTAAAATAAAATAACTTAATTTACAAAACGTTAAATCGCTGATGCGCTCAATTTTACTGACATTTTCACTGTTTTTATCCTTCCTATTGATAGGTCAAAAAAAATATATTTTAACATTTACAACAAGTGAATATTCCATTTTTAAAAAAAATATTGAATCAAAATTTACAGATAGTCTTCAAGCAAAAAATTACATTCAAAATTTGCAATCATCGGCTATAAAAAATGGGTATGCGCTCGCTTCTATAGATACTATTCGCTTTCTAGAAAATGAATTAAATGCATCGTTTTATTTAGGGCCAAAATTTGGCACTGCTAATTTAAAACTGAACGATAATGACTTACGATACTTCAGGCAATATATGAAGGTCAGTGAGAAATTTTTCACAAATGCTACTTTTTCACCTCATCAAATTTCAGCTATACTAAAAAAAATGCATTCTACATTAGAAAACAATGGGTATCCATTCTCAAAAGTATATCTAAATAAAATTAAAATAGAAGGAGCTAATTTACAAGCAAATATAGTCGTTCAAAAAAATGAACTTTTTAAATGGACCGAAATTCATATCAAAGGAGACAGTGCAATTTCTAAATTATTTCTGTCCAATATTATTCGAATTAAACCAGGAGACAAATACAATCAAAATGAGCTTATTCAAATAACCAAACGACTAAAACAAATTAATTTCATAAAAGAAATCAAGCCACACGAAGTTTTATTTACTAAAAATGGAGCGGAACTATTTTTATATGTGAAGTCTAATCCTATAAGTTCAATTAATGGAGTAATAGGACTTCAACCTAATCCAAAAACTAATAGAGTTGACTTTACAGGTGATATCTCTTTAAAACTTCTGAATACAATAAAAAGAGGTGAATTAATCGAATTGAATTGGAAAAGCATGCAAGCACAAACGCAATCATTAAAGGGAAAAGTGAATTATCCATTTCTTTTCAAAACTCCATTTGGTGTTGATGGTCAATTCAATTTGTATAAAAGAGATACGACTTATTTAGAATTGAAATCTACAATTGGAATTCAATATTTTTTAAAAGGGGGTAATTATTTAAAAGTGTTTTATCAAAATTATTCTTCTAATATTCTTTCTGGAGGATCAAATAATCCAAATTTTAAAAACTTAGGGACAGTTCATTCAAATGGTTATGGACTTGCTATTTTAAGAAAACAAGTCGATTATATTCCCAATCCATCAAAAGGATTTATTTTAAATACCGAAATCTCCATTGGGACAAGAAAATCAAGAGCTACCGATACAAGTAAAGTGATTGTTAACAATACCTATCGAAGCGATGTAAGTCTAGAATTTTTTATACCATTAGCTAAAAGACACGTTTTTAGATTTGCTTCCCAAACAGATTTTTATTTTGCTCCTAAAATTTATCAAAATGAATTAACTAGGTTTGGAGGATTGACATCCCAAAGAGGATTTAACGAAGAAGAATTGTTTTCTACTACAAAATCGTTGATGAGTTTTGAATATCGTTTTCTTGTCGATCAAAACTCTAGAGCTTTCCTTTTTTATGATCAAAGTTGGTATGAAAATAATGCTACTACCTATTACAAAGATCATCCTTTTGGATTTGGGGCCGGTTTTTCATTCGGAACCATTATTGGGATATTTTCAATTTCCTATGCTCAAGGAAAACAATTCAATAATCCTATTTTGATTAAGAATGGGAAGGTGCATTTTGGGTATGTAGCTTATTTTTGATGTTTGATGTTGAATTTTTAATGTTTAATCAATATTTCATAATATCTTGTAGGCATTTTTGAATTTGTTCTAATTCTTTCGTTGAGATTTTTCCAATTTTTTCTTTTAATCGAAATTTTGATAATGAACGAATATGAAATGTCAGTATTTCAGATGTTTCTTTTAATTTGTTACTATCATTAGGGTTTAAAATGACATTTCCGTGATAGTTTTTTATTTTGGTTGTTAATGGACAGCATATTAAAACTTGTGCAAAATCATTCAAAGCATTACCACTTATTATAACGACAGGCCTGAAACCTGCTTGTTCACTACCTTTAATTGGGTTTAATTCGGCAAACCATATTTCTCCTTGTTTCATTCTTCTTCTGTATCTGTCATATATTCTGCCATTCCTTCTTCAGCAATTTTAAGAATATCTTCATCCTCTGAAAGACGTTTATATGACTTAATGTAAGCCGATTTATTGAGTTGGTCTAAATAAATGCGTAATGCTTTTTCAATTAATTTATTTTTGGGAAGATGCAATTCTTTCGCTTTTAAATTGAGCATTTCTAATAAATCATCTGGAAGTGTGCTAGTGAAAGTTGTCATTATATTTGTATTTTATATGTATATATTATAAATATAAAACGAATTTATATATTTTCCAAATTATGAGTAAGAATAGGAAATTACATTTTGATTATGGGGGTTATTTTTGAGTTTTAGGAAGTTGGATACCTTTAAAAAAATCTTCCAATGTGATTTCTAATAATCTACAAACTTTTATTAGTGTTTTAATTTCAAAATTTTTACCTGATTCTAATTTCCAATAAGCAGACCTCGACATATTTAATTCAAATGCAATATGCTCATAATTATTATACCCTTTGGATTTTCTTAATTCTTTCAATCTAAGTGAAATTGCTTTAAATTCCTCTTCATTATTCACAATTTCAGTACCCTTTTCCATAAATCAAATTTCAATGGAAAAATTATTTTATAGTACTCCATTATAAAATACACTTTATAATAGAATTTATTTTATATTTTAGTAAAAATATTTAATCTAAAAAACGAAAATTTATGAAAACAAAAAAAGCTTTTATAATGATTTTAATGAGTGCTTTAGGGGTACTTAATGCTCATTCGCAATTACCATCTTATGTTCCAACAAATGGACTTGTCGGCTATTGGCCATTTAATGGGAATGCGAATGATGAGAGTGGTAATGGTAATAATGGGACTGTTAATGGTGCAACTTTGACTGCTGATAGAAATGGAGTTGCTAATAAGGCTTATAGTTTTGATGGAAGCAATAATTATATCGCAATGCCAACGATGAATAACATTCCAATGGGCAATAGCGCAAGAACTTTAAGTGTTTGGATGAATCCTTCCAGATTATGGAACCAATGGACTTTAACAGCAATTGGTTATGGAAGTCCTTCAACAAAAAATGCCTTTATGTTTGGTTTAGGCAACAATATTATTGCAGTTCAAGGTTGGGCAAGTGACTATAGTTCACCTTTAATATACACAGTAGGTCAATGGCTGCATGCTGTTTGCACATACGATGGAACAAATATTAAAATTTACGTGGATGGGGTTTTAATTGGCTCAGGTACAAATACCTTATGGAATACAAATGGTACAGAATTCTATTTCGGAGCGAGGCCTTCACAGGGTAATAGTTTCTTCCCTGGTCAGTTAGACGATATCGGTATTTGGAACCGAGTTTTGACACAGCAAGAAATAACAGCTTTATATAATTCTCAAACTTGTACAAATCCAACAGCAACAATAAATCCTCAAAGCACAACTTCTTTCTGTCAAGGAGGATCAGTAAATTTAAATGCCTCTACAGGCACAAATTATACATACCAATGGTACAACAACGGTAATATAATCAATAATGCAACTTCAAGTGTTTACAATGCTACTACAAGTGGTAATTATACCGTAAAAGTAACCGATGGTACTTGTAATGCAACAAGTTCTACCCAAGCAGTTACCGTAAATACTAATCCTTCTGTATCTTTAAATGGTTTAAACAATATTGTATTTAAAACAAGTTTACCAATTCAATTAGTAGGTAATCCTTCTGGAGGAACTTATAGCGGTGATGCTGTTTCTGGAAGTATATTCACACCTACAAATGCATCATTAGGAAAGAAAATAATTTCGTACAACTATACTACTCAACAAGGGTGTAGCGGTTCTACAAGTCAAACAACTATTGTTACAGATTCAGTTGGTAACGTTTGTAGCACTTACGATACATTAAAAATCAAAGTGAAATTTACTGCTGGTTTATATGCTAATACAACCAATACCATCAAATTTTACCCAAACCCAACAAAAGATGTATTATTCATTGATAACGGAAATTACCAAGCAATGAGTGGGTATTCTATTAAAATTGTTTCGTTAACAGGGACAGTTGTATACAACCAACCTATTACTTCGCAACAAGTTCAAATATCAATGAACCAATTTGCTACAAAAGGTTTATACATCGCACAAATAATAGACTCAAACAATGCAATTGTAGATTCTAAAAAAATTGTGTTAGAATAAATGAGAAGTTAAAAAATTTATCCCAAATAGGTAGATAAAAAACGGTTGTTTCAATTTGAGACAACCGTTTTTTTTGGGGGGGGATTTGAAATTTTATTTACATTCTAATTCCATAGGATAGGGTTTAAACCCTATCCTATGTGGATCAAACGATCTTTTTTGGCAGTAACGTATTTGAAATTTAACATTTTTAAAACCGCGATACACAGAATTTTAAATTAGAAACACTAATCAATTGAAATAAAAAATCCGCTTCCTTATTCAGAAAGCGGACTTTTACATAATCTATTACTAATTAAGCTACTACATTCGCATAACTTTCAACACTTGGACATGTACATATTAAGTTACGATCTCCGAAAGCATTGTCAATTCTACGAACTGGAACCCAATATTTGAATTCTTTTAAGTATGAAACTGGATATACTGCTTCTTGAGGAGTATATGGATATTTCCAATCTTTATTGATAATACAATCAGCTGTATGCGGTGCATTTTTCAATAAGTTATTTTCTCTATCTGCGTGACCATTTTCAATTTCTTTGATTTCCTTACGGATACTAATCATTGCTTCAATGAAACGATCTAATTCTCCTTTGTCTTCACTTTCTGTTGGCTCAATCATCAATGTACTTGCAACTGGGAAAGAAACTGTTGGAGCATGGAAACCATAATCAATTAAACGTTTTGCCATATCAGCTACTTCAACATCAGAATTTTTCTTGAAATCACGGCAATCCAAAATCATTTCGTGTGCAACAGTTCCATTTTTACCTGTGTAAAGAATATCGTAGTGACCTTTTAATGATGCAGCTATATAATTTGCATTCAAAATAGCTATTTCAGTTGATTCTCTTAATCCGATAGCTCCTAACATTTTGATATATCCGTAAGAAATCAAAAGGATTAAAGCACTTCCGTAAGGTGCTGAAGAAACTGCGTGAATAGCTTTCTCTCCACCTGCAGAAGCTAATAATGGACTTCCTGGTAAGAAAGGAACCAAATGTTTTGCAACACCGATTGGTCCAACTCCTGGTCCACCACCTCCGTGAGGAATAGCAAATGTTTTGTGTAAGTTCAAGTGACAAACGTCAGCTCCAATATTTCCTGGATTTGTTAATCCAACTTGAGCATTCATATTTGCGCCATCCATATAGACTTGACCACCATTTTCGTGAATGATAGAAGTAATTTCATTGATACCTTCTTCAAAAACTCCGTGAGTTGATGGATAAGTTACCATTAAACCGGCCAAAGTATCTTTGATTTCGATTGCTTTCGCTCTTAATTCTTCAATATTAATGTTCCCATTTTCGTCACATCCTGTAAGAACAACTTCAAATCCTGCCATTACTGCAGAAGCTGGGTTCGTTCCGTGAGCTGAAGTTGGAATAATTATTTTTTTACGGTGAAAATCTCCTCTCGATTCATGGTAAGCTTTTATTACCATTAATCCAGCATATTCACCTTGGGCACCTGAATTTGGTTGCATTGAAACACCTGCAAATCCTGTACACTCACATAAATCTTTTTCTAATTGAACTATCATTTCGTGGTAACCTGCAGCTTGATCAACAGGACAGAAAGGATGCATATTCGCAAAAGAAGGCATTGTGATTGGTAATAATTCGCTCGCTGCATTTAATTTCATCGTACAAGAACCTAAAGCAATCATCGAGTGAACCAATGAAATATCTTTATTTTCAAGACGTTTCAAATAACGCATCATTTTAGATTCTGAATGATAGCTATTGAAAACTGTATGTGTAAATACTGCATCCGAACGTAAAACTTTAGTCGAAAGAACAGATTCTACAGAAGTTGAAATTACAGAAGCTGATTTAGAAATTGTTTTTGCAAATAAATCAAGAACTGTTTGAACATCTTGATCTGTATGAGTCTCACCAAAACTGATAGTTACCTCATTATCATTTACATATCTAAAGTTGATTCCATTTTCTTCAGAAATCGTTTTTAAAGTTGAAGTTGCAACACCTTTTACCCAAACAGTATCAAAGAAATCAGTAGATCCTAATTCAAATCCTAATTCTTTTAATCCTTTAGAAGCTTTCGCTGCTTTCGAATGAACATCCAAAGCAATTTCTTTCATTCCATCTGGTCCGTGATAAACTGCATACATACTGGCCATAACAGCTAATAATGCTTGAGCTGTACAAATATTTGAAGTTGCTTTATCACGTTTGATATGTTGTTCACGTGTTTGTAAAGCCATACGTAATGCTACGTTATCATCCGCATCTTTTGAAACACCGATAATACGACCTGGCATATTACGTTTGAATTCATCTTTCGTAGCAAAGAAGGCCGCGTGTGGTCCACCATAACCCATTGGAACACCGAAACGTTGAGAAGTTCCCATTACAACATCAGCACCTAAAGAACCTGGAGATTTTAATACAACCAATGATAATATATCTGCTGCAACAGCAACACGAATATCATTCTTTTTAACTTTTGTAATAAAACCTTCTAAATCTAAAATTCTACCAAAAGTATCTGGATATTGAACCAAAGCACCAAAGAAAGTAACGTCACCCTCAAAAGTTTCTGGATTACCAACAACCAATTTTATCCCTAAATTATTCGCACGACCTTCTAATACGTCGATTGTTTGAGGAAAAGCAAATTCAGAAACAAAAAATTGATTTCTTCCTTCTTTCACTTCATTTCTAGAGCGAGAATTGTACAACATTATCATCGCTTCTGCTGCTGCTGTAGATTCATCTAATAATGAAGCATTTGCGATTTCCATTCCAGTTAACTCAGTTACCATTGTTTGAAAATTCAACAATGCCTCTAAACGACCTTGAGCAATTTCAGCTTGATAAGGAGTATAAGCAGTATACCATCCTGGATTAGAAAGAACATTTCTCAAAATCACAGAAGGAACAATTGTTTCATTGTATCCCAAACCAATAAACGACTTGAAAACTTTATTTTTATTTCCAAGTTCTGTAATATGGTTTAAATATTCTTGCTCTGTTAGAGCAGCATCAATATTTAACTCACGACCTAAACGAATATGCGCAGGAATCGTTTTGTCAATTAATTCACTTACTGAACTAATTCCAATTTTTGCCAACATTGCTTTTTTCTCAGCTTCGTTTGGTCCGATGTGTCTTTTTGAAAATGCACCCATTATTATATATATTTATTGTTCTAATTCCTTATTTATTCTACTTCACTTAATTTCAACATATTCGACTTTCCACTTTCCTCAATAGGAATAGAAGCTATATTGATCACTAAATCACCTTTTTTCACCAAACCTTCTTTTTTCAAGATTTGTTTAATGTCAGCTATACTTTGATCGGTACTAACTCTTTTGTTATAATATAAACCCTTTACCCCCCAAATCAAATTCAATTGGGTAAGAATTTGTTTATTGCTAGTGAAAACATAAATTGGTGCCTTCGGTCTTTGAGAAGCAATTTTATAAGCAGTATATCCTGAAAAAGACATAGTTATAATTGCATCAGCTTCAACTCGTTGAGATAATCTACACGCATTATAGCAAATTGAATCTGAGATAAATCGATCTGATTTTTTTTCAGGAAATTCTTCTTTATTGTAGATACCCTCAAAACTTTCCATTTCACTAACGATTCTGGCCATTGTTTTAATAACTTCAATTGGATGATTTCCAACAGATGTTTCTCCTGAGAGCATCACAGCATCTGCCCCATCTAAAACTGCATTTGCAACATCGTTAACCTCTGCTCTTGATGGGGTAAGATTTGTAATCATACTTTCCATCATCTGAGTAGCAACAATAATTGGCTTTGCTTGTAAAGCACATTTTTTAATCAACATTTTTTGAATTAAAGGCACTCTTTCATACGGCACTTCAACTCCTAAATCACCACGCGCAACCATTAAACCGTCACTTTCAGTTATAATGTTATCAATATCTTCTATCGCTTCAGGTTTCTCAATTTTGGCAATAACCTTTGCTTTTCCATTCTTTTCGTTGATAATAGCTTTTAATTCTCTAATATCTTGTGCATTTCTTACAAAAGATAATCCTATCCAATCTACATTTTGTTCTAATGCAAAATCTAAATCTTCTTTGTCTTTCTCAGTTAATGAAGGCATTGAAATTTTAGTATTAGGAAAGTTGACACCTTTTTTAGAAGATAGAATTCCACCGTGAATAACAAATGCCTCGATTTCAGCAACACCATCTGTTTTTAAAACTTCCAGAATTAATTTTCCGTCGTCTAACAAAATTCTCTCGCCTGGATGAACATCTGCTGGTAATTGTTTATAATTGATAGAAAAACGTTCAGCCGTACCTAGAATTTTTTCAGTTACAATAATCACTTTTGAACCTGAAATCAATTCGACTCCATTGTTAGTCATCTCATTGGTTCTGATTTTTGGACCTTGTAAATCTGCTAAAATAGCGACATTTAATCCTGTCTCAACATTTAATTCACGAATTGTTTTGATAACAGCTTCATGAATCTCATGAGCTCCATGAGAAAAATTCAATCGGCAAACATTCAATCCTTCCAAAAACATTTGACGAAGTATTTCTTTGTCATTTGAAGCCGGACCTAAGGTTGCAACTATTTTGGTTTTCTTCATATCTTTTAGTTAAAAACTAAGTTTTCCGTAGAATGTATTTCTTTCGGATTAAAATTAAACACTGCTAATACACTCTTTACAGATTTTATTTTCTGAATGATTTCAGCTGTATTTTCTAAATAATTTTCACATAGAAATAAAAAATAATCGACATCCTGTTTTTCAGGAATTAAATATTTTCCTTCGTTCTTGTTTTTAATCAAATAATATTCAATTAAATCTTCAGAATCTTTAAATTCATAAAAAGAATGATGAGATAAACGTTGGCCTTTTTTGTTGACTACAATGAAATCTTCATCCGCTTTTTCTAAATTCAAATTCAAAACAGAATTTATACCCCAAACTAAACGGTAATCACTGTGATGTGAACAAATTCCGATCATTTCAAAATCGTATTCACATTCCAGAGTTAAAGTATGTTTTTTCTGTTTTCCCATGTAAACTTCTTCCTTGCGAAGGTAGTGATTTTTTTGGGAGTTTTTTGTTAATTAACGTAATAATACAATGCGAAATGATAATTCACACTATTTGAAATTTTACCCAAAATTTTAACGATTACTTTGTTTTAAAAAGGAATTAATTCACACTGAAATAATTAAACATAATTCTCTAAAAAACGTATAAAATAACTTTGTTAAACAATAAAATTTAATATAAATTAAGTTAAATATCTAATTTATACACCTCTGAAAGTTGACTATTGTTTGAAATAGACACCTTTAAATCGTCTATTATACCATCATGAATATCATAAACCCAACCATGAATCTCTAATTCCTGATTTTTTTCCCAAGCCGACTGAACAATAGAGGTTTTTGCTAAATCTAGGACTTGTTCCATTACATTTACTTCGACAAAACGATTGAATCGCTTATCTTCATCTTCAATTTTATTTAATTCTTCTTGATGAAATCGATAAACATCTTTAATATGTCTAATCCAATTATCAATCAAACCATAATGTTGATTTCCAAGCGCCGCTTTTACACCCCCACAACCATAATGTCCACAAACAATAATATGCTTTACTCTTAATACATTAATAGCATAATCCAAGACACTCAACATACTCATGTCTGTATGAATTACCATATTTGCAATGTTCCTGTGGACAAAAACTTCACCTGGTAGAGCTCCAATTATCTCATTTGCAGGGACTCTACTATCTGCACAACCTATCCAAAGTAAAGGTGGTTGTTGACCATTTGATAAGCGTTCGAAAAATTGAGGGTCTCTCTCTAAATTTTCAGTAACCCATTTTTTATTGTTTTCTAGTAATTGATTATAATAATTTGACATAATCCAAAATGAGTTTAGTGAGATGATAATTTCTTTTTAAATGTAAATTTAACTACAAAATAAATAATTAGAGCCGATAACACTCCTGTTAAAAAATCTGTCATTGGAACCATAACAGCTGTGTAGATCAACATTGAAAATTCAAATTTTCCATGTTGTTTGATTTCTTTTATTTCGGAGAACTTAATCATATTGCTCGCTACCCATACTAATATCCCTCCAATACATGCCATTGGGATTAACTCTAAATATTCTGCTAAATAGTAAGCCATTGTCAATTTTAAAATAGCTTTAAAATAACCCGCTAAAGGTGTTTTTGCCCCTGCTTTAATACTTGTAGCTGTTCTTGCTAATGCGCCTGTACATGGAAATCCTTGCACCAAAGGAACTAATATTTGAACCATTCCTTGTCCGAAAAATTCTTTATCTGGATTGAAAGGTGTTTTCTTGTTTTCAGCCAATTTATCCGCCATTGAAGAGCAAAGTATACTTTCTACTCCTGATACAAATACTATTGCAGCTACAAAATATAAAATATCTATTAAAACAGATCCATTAAATGCTGGTAACGCTGGCATTTGTAAAACGAAAAAATTATTAGGAATTGATCCATAAAGATCTTTCACTAAAATAATATGTTTATCTGCTAATAGTGTTGAAGATAGAATGGTTGCTGTTCCCATCGCTATTACGGGTCCAGGGATGAAAATTGAAATTCTCAACAAGATTTTAGTCATAACAAAAGTTAATACACCAATAAAAACTGCCCAAATATTTATGATATCAAAATTTTTAATTATATTATTGAATTTCCCCCATACACTTTCTGCTCCATTTGTTAATTTGTCGAATGATTCAAGTCCTAAAACATCTTTAAAATTGGTCATCGCAATAGCAATAGCAATACCAATGGTAAAACCAACAATAATTGAATTGGGTACTAGTTTGGCATATTTTCCAAATCCAAATACTCCCATTATAATTAAAATAATCCCAGAAATAATTGATACTAATACTAAAAAACCATGAGCAACTTCAAATTCACCTCCACTTGCAGGACCATATTTCGCTATTAATGCTGCAATAATTGGAATAAAGGCAGCTGTAGGCCCGTAAACTTGGTATTTTGAACCTCCAAACGTTCGACCTATTACACATGCCAATGCACCAGCAATAATACCATGTTCCGGACGCATCCCCATAGCCATAGCAAATCCCATAGCCATAGGGATTGCTGTCATTGCAACAATAAGTCCCGCGCTAAAATCTTGATACACTACCTTCAACCAACCTTTTTTGGGAAGATCTTCCCATCTTGAATCATTAAATTTGAAAAATAACTTAATTCGCCCAATAGGAGTAGTTGGAAATTCTTTATTATACATTTGAATATTTTATTAAATTAAAAAAATTTTATTACTGATTTAGATGTAAAAACGTTTAACTTACCTTTGGAGGTGGAACTGTCACGGAATGTTCGATTAATAAATAATCACCTAAAAGATGAAGACTCGAGTTTAGTAAAACATCAAATAAATCTAATTCAAACGTGAAGTTCAATCCCCAATTTGAAGAAAACATTTTAGAAACCAAAACACTTTCTTCAGCAAAAAAATCTTCTAATACAATTTCAATTCTCCCTTCAATTTCTTCTTCTTGGCTTAAAATAGATGCCGACGACAAAATCAATAAACTAATGAAAGTAAATAGCAATAATACAGAACCGATATGTAAGATTTTACTTTTCAATTTATTTAACCCCTTCTTCCAAAATTTTACTTTCAAAAAAGGTCAATTGATTTTTTAATTTTTCTAATTCTTCTTGATTTTGAATTTTAGCATCCGAGAAATTGTGATTGAAACTTGGGAAAGCATATACTCCAGAAACGTCTGCTCCAAATCGGGGTATTACGTTTTCTAAAATTTGTAATGCTGAAACACCAGCTCTTGGTCCTGTTGATGTACTTAATAAAAAAGTTGGTTTTTCTCCAAAGATTCTTCTTTCAATCCTTGATAACCAATCCAATATGTTTAAAAAAAACGCAGGTGGAATTCCATTGTGTTCAGGTGTAGAAATAATAAAACCATCGTATGATCTTATTAAATTCATTAATTCTTTCATTTTTTCAGGGGAACCTTGTTCTGCTTCAATGTCAACACCAAAAATATGAACGCTAAAATCACGTAAACTTAAGACGTCTACTTGTGCAAAATCAATTAATTCAGATGTCGCTAAAACCAATTGATGATTAATCGAAGTAGAAGAGTTACTTCCTGCAAATGCTAGAATTTTTTTCATTTAAAATGATGTTGAATGTTGAATTATTAATGATGGATGCTTTTTTCAATCAAACATCCATCATTAACCATCAAAAATTATTTAATTACGTTTAATTCTTTTCCTACTTTAATAAATGCTGCAATAGCTTTATCTAAATCAGCGATTGAATGTGCTGCTGAAATTTGTGTACGAATACGAGCTGCTCCTTTTGCTACTACTGGATAGAAAAATCCTACTGCATAAACTCCTTCTTCTAACAATTTATTTGCGAAATTTTGAGATAATGCTGCATCGTACAACATAATTGGTACGATAGGAGAATTTCCTGGTTTAATATCAAACCCTGCTTCAACGATTGCTTTTTTGAAATAAGCTGTATTTGTTTCTAATTTATCTCTTAATTCAGTAGTTGAACTTAAGATTTCAAACACTTTATTTGAAGCTCCAACAATTGCTGGCGATAATGAGTTTGAAAATAAATAAGGCCGAGAACGTTGACGTAAAAGTTCAATAATTTCTTTTTTACCTGTTGTATAACCTCCCATTGCTCCGCCTAAAGCTTTACCCAATGTTCCAGTTATGATATCAACTCTGTCCATTACGCCACAATGTTCTGGAACACCACGACCTGTTTTACCAATAAATCCTGCTGAGTGACATTCATCAGTCATTACTAAAGCGTCATATTTATCTGCTAAATCACAAATTTTATCCATCAAAGCAATATCTCCATCCATAGAGAAAACACCATCAGTTACAATTATTCTGAAACGTTGTTTTTGAGCAGCAATTAATTGCGTTTCCAAATCAGCCATATCAGAATGTTTGTATCTGTAACGTTGAGCTTTACACAAACGCACACCATCAATAATTGAAGCATGATTTAATTCATCTGAAATAATGGCATCTTCTTCACCAAATAATGGTTCGAAAACTCCTCCATTTGCGTCAAATGCGGCTGCATAAAGAATCGTATCTTCAGTACCGTAAAATTTTGCAATCTTCGCTTCTAATTCTTTGTGAATATCTTGTGTTCCACAAATAAAACGAACAGAAGACATTCCATAACCGTGAGAATCAAGTGCGTCTTTTGCTGCTTGAATTACATCAGGATGAGATGATAATCCCAAGTAATTATTTGCACACATAATCACAACATTTTCACCTGATTGAACTGTTACATTCGCTCCTTGTGGAGAAGTGATAATTCTTTCTCTTTTATAGATTCCACCTTCTTCAATTGCTTTCAATTCATTCTGAAGGTGAGCTTGCATTTTTCCGTACATAATCACAAATTTTTAGTAAAGATAGTTTTTTTTGATTTTTGATGTTGAATTTTGAATGTTAGATTCAATTAATCATCAAAAATTAAACATTCAACATTAATTAAAAGTTCCATTTCATGTTTCGAATATCCAAAACTGCGAATGAGATTTTCCACGTTGTGGTTGGTTTAATGTTATTTCCATCGGATAAAACGCCATAAATTCCAATTCTTAATTTTCGTTTTGAAAATTTAAAGTTTCGTTCTAAACCTGAAAATACTTCGTAGTGTTGCCAATTAAACTCTTTTACATATAAAGCTCCACAACCTATGACTAATCCAACTCCTGTTTTTTTCATAAACGGAATTTTATTCAGAATTGCTCCGTTGTCGTGGTGTATAAAATGTCCTTCGATGAAAAACTTTTTAGATGGAAGAGAAACGGATAAACCTTGAAAAGAATACAATGGATTTGAAAACCAAAATGGATCACTTCTCCTATTGTATTTAAAATCAGCATCTTTCAACGATTTAGAACTAAAAAATTCTCCTGCTTTAATATGATAATTTGAAGTTCCTAACGTCCCGATTTTAAACGTTTGCATCATTCCAACTAAACCATAATCGTGACTAACATCGCTTCCTAAAAAAGCAGGAATCCCTTTTTCATAATATGCATAAAAAGTGGGCCATTTGGAGCCTAAAAGGACTTTTCTGTTTGGTTCTCTCATATAGCGCTGACCTGGTATATAGCTTATCGTTAGCGCACCAATAAAAGCTTGATAGGTATCAAAAACTGTTGGTTCATTGTTTGCTAATTCTTTTTGAAGCAACTTGACAAACGTGTATTTATCAATGTTTCTTCTCTCTGAAAAATTAACTTCTGGCTTGATATAAAACCCGTTAAACAGTTCTCTGTCATATGATAGTTCTAACTTCGTGACTTCAATAAAATTGCTTCTTTTGTAAATTTGAGTTATGGCGTCATAACTTCTAATTGCATCAAAATCATGGAAAAAATTGGCGGATATTGTTCCAAAATGAAATGGATCGTGCAAATAGTGCCAATAGGTTCTGCATTTTACATCCTTGTTAATGAAGCCAAATGTTACTTCCGAATAAGAGTCCAAGGATTTTTGATTTTCCCATTTTTTAAAAAAATTAAATCCAGGTGCAATTCGTGGTCCGGCAATATATAAAGGACGAACAATTGCACCCAACGAATTAATTGTCCATTGTGTTTTTTTGGCTCTATTTCTATGATCAACTCCAAACCAAAGTGTTTTTTGAACTGTAATTTGATTGAAAATTTTATCGATTGAATCCAAATATTCTTTTTTATTTTGATAATCTCGAATACTATCTTTCGCAATGATGAACTTCTTTTCTTCTAACGTCAATTCCACTCCTCTAATCTGATTCCAATAAGAAGTATCTTTATCATACGCTTCTTGTTCTGTTACAGATAGTTCTTTATTGAAAAATTTGGTAGTGAATTTAGGCTGAAAGTTGTAATCTGTAAAATGAGCTACTGTGGAACAGTTTGAAATTTGATCTTTGTATTTCACTCCATAGGTCAAAATTTGATTCTTTAAAACACAAAGTGAATCACCTTGATTATCAAAGTCTTGGTGAATTGTGAAGTAATCATATTTTAATAAATTTCCTTTTGAAAGCGTTAATTCTAATTTTTGAACTAACCATGTTGAATCGACTATCCAAATAAAACCTTCCAAAGTAGAAGTTGACGAAGAACGAGAAGTAATTTTAATTTTATGTATCTTCTTTCCGTTTTCTTCAAATTGTTCAACTAACCTGTATTTATAGGAAAGAATTCCAGGGACAGAAATGGGAGAAGTAACAGGTGTTTGATGTAAATCATCTAAATGCAATAAGTTTTGAAAAAAATTAAAATTCGATTTTACAGTGGTTGTATAATACAAATTCATCGTATTTCCTCTCACTTCATAGGCATTTCTTATTTCTTTTACTTGATTGAGTGGCGCAAAATTTCGAGTGAACTGAACTTCTATCAAATTCATATTTGAAGTCAAGTCGTTTACTTTTTTCTGTTCATCGCTAAAAGGCTCAACTTCTTTTTCTGGTAGATTTAAAGTGTCTTTTTTTTCTTTCTTTTTCGCTTTTTCAAGTTGCTTTTCTTCCCTCTCTATTTGTTTTTTCGTTTTAGCAACTTCTTCTAATTTTTCAGTTGCCTTGATATAGCCTTGACACGAATGAGGATAATTCCAAAGATTTATTTTATCTCTTTTTTCAACTGTCTTTAATATAATTTCTCGTCCAATATTTCTTTTCTTTACAGCTACTTCAACTTCCTCTAAATCATTTGTTTTAATTGGGAATAATTGAATTGTTCTAACAACGTTACTGTCTACAATAGAAATGTATGTTTCCCTATCTTCATAACCAACTGCCGTAATCACTAAATAATACTCCCCTTGAAAAAGTCGCATTTCGAAGTAACCATTATTGTCCGCAATAGTTCTTAAATCAGCATTGTTCTTAACAAATAATTGCGCCGAAGGAATAGGTGATTTATTTTCATCCAATACAGTTCCACTAAATAAATTTTGACACATCAAATTTGATGAGAAAAATAATAGAAAAAAAAGTATGTTGGATGTTTTAATCATAATATATAAGTGCAAATATAAAAATTGAAAAAGACTTGAATTTAGAAAAAGTGTTAAAAGGAAGAATCAATATAAGAAAGGCTAAATTCAAATTTCGTATCTTTGCACTCCAAACAGAAAAATTATGAGCGAGCAACGTACAGAATTAAATCAATTAGGTGAATTTGGATTAATTGATCATTTAACTAAAGGATTTGAAAATAAGGTCCTATCTACTGTTAAAGGAGTAGGTGACGATGCAGCTGTAGTTTCTATTTCTGAAGAAGAATCGATGTTAATTTCTACCGATATGCTATTAGAAGGTGTGCATTTCAATTTGATGTATATGCCTTTAAAACATTTAGGATATAAGGCTGTAGCAGTTAACGTTTCTGATATTTGTGCAATGAACGGTGTTACTGAACAAATTACGGTTTCTATTGCTGTTTCTAGTCGTTTCCCAGTTGAAGCGTTAGAAGAATTATATATCGGAATTAAATTAGCTTGTGAAAAATACAATGTGGATTTAGTAGGTGGTGATACTACAACTTCTTTAACTGGATTAATGATTAGTGTAACTGCTGTTGGTAGAGCGAAAAACACTGAAATTGCCTACAGAACTGGAGCGAAAGAACACGATTTATTAGTTGTGACTGGAGATTTAGGTGGTGCTTATATGGGACTTCAAGTTTTAGAGAGAGAAAAAGAAGTTTTCAATGCTAATCCAGCAATTCAGCCTGATTTAGATGGACATGATTACATCATCGAACGTCAATTAAAACCAGAAGCGCGTAAAGATATTATTGGCTTTTTAAAAGAATTAGAAGTAATCCCAACTTCGATGATTGATATTTCGGATGGTTTGGCTTCTGAAATTTTACATTTATGCAAAGCGAGTAATGTTGGTTGTCATGTTTACGATGAGAAAATTCCGATTGATGCGCAAACTTCTGTTGCTGCTATCGATTTTAATTTAGACCCAAATACGTGTGCATTGAATGGCGGTGAAGATTATGAATTATTATTCACGATTTCTCAGTCTGATTTCGAAAAGGTAAAAGGAAGTCCGCATATGACAATTATTGGACATATGACTGATGCTGCTGATGGAGTATATTATGTTGACAAAAATGGATCTGCAATCGAATTAACTGCTCAAGGATGGAATCACTTTAATTGATTGATATTTAGGTTATTATATAATTAGGGGTGGGATTTATTTTCATCCCTTTTTTTAGTTTTAAAATAATAGGTTATCACTAGAGAATGATATCCTTATTATGATTGAGAATAAAATAAAACTAACTATGTAGATGTATTTTTTCAACGTGTTATTTTAAAAACATAATTTGATTATAATCAATATAAAATTGATTACACAGAAATTCATCTAAAAATAAAATATCAATTAAAATACAAATGTATTTAATTTTTATTTTTCTTTTTTATCAGATTGCATAATGGAGAAAGCAAACCCCAAAGCAAAAAGTAGAGTTATGAATCCAGCAAAATATGGAATTATTTCAGTCATTTTTTGAATTATTTATTAATTTTAAATATATTCCAAAAGCCAATATCGAAGGAACCCATAATCCTATGAAACTTCCATCTGCTTTTTCTCCTTTAAAGTAAAGTAATTCTGAAAACACTAATGATAATAAAGCAGCTACAAATAAAAGTTTGTCCGCAGTCGTAAATTTTTTAAACATATTTTTTATTTTTAATAAGTCACTCAGTAAAAATAGACTTTTTATAATTAATCACCAAAAGTTTATTGATTTATATTTAACCATTAAAAGATACTATTTTTAACCTTTCTTAGATAATTAAACTGAGTTCGATTAATATTTTGCAATCAGATTTAATTTCAAAAATTTAACAATACAATTTCCTATGTTTTAATAAGAAAATAATCTCCAATTTAGAAGGATTCAAAATAAGGATTTATATCTTTGTACTTGTGATTATGGAAGCAAAGAAAAAAACATTCAGAGTAAGAGAAATTAGAGAGCAATTTCCTGTATTAAGGCAGACTGTCTATGGTAAAAATTTGATTTATTTTGATAACGGTGCAACCTCTCAAAAGCCTCAAATTGTTTTAGATGCGATCAATCATTATTACTCGAAAGATAACGCAAATATTCACAGAGGTGTTCATTACATGAGTCAAAAAGCGACTGATGGATATGAAGGCGCACGTGTTATTATTCAAAAATATTTGAATGCTGAAAAATCAGAAGAAATTATTTTTACGAAAGGTACTACTGATGGAATTAATTTAGTTGCTTTCTCATTCGGTGAATTACTTTCTCCTGGCGATGAAATTCTTATAACCGCAATGGAACACCATTCCAATATCGTTCCTTGGCAAATGCTATGTGAACGAAAAGGTTGTGTTTTAAAAGTTGCTCCAATCAATAAAAAAGGAGAACTTATAATGACCGAATTTGACGCGCTTCTTTCTCCTAAAACAAAATTAGTTTCTGTTACCCATATTTCAAATGCTTTAGGCACAATTAATCCTGTTAAAGAATTAGCTAAAAAAGCACATGCTGTTGGTGCTAAAATTTTAGTGGATGGCGCTCAAAGTATACAACATACAAAAATCGATGTTCAAGATATGAACTGTGATTTCTTTGTTTTTTCTAGTCACAAAGTTTTCGGACCTACTGGGGTTGGGGTACTTTATGGAAAAGAAAAATTATTGAATGCTATGCCTCCTTACCAAGGTGGTGGAGATATGATTTTAAAAGTTACTTTCGACCGAACAACTTATAACGAATTACCATACAAATTTGAAGCAGGAACACCGCATATCGCAGGTGTAATTTGTCTTGCTACAGCTATTCAGTTTTTAGATGCAATGGATATGGACGCCATACAAAAACATGAAAAGGAATTGGCTGAATATGCACAAGATATGCTTACGACTTTTGAAGGTGTTAAAATTATTGGTGAAGCGAAAAATAAAACAAGTGTTGTTTCATTTGTAGTGAAAGGTTTACATCCATTTGATATTGGAACATTGTTAGATAAACAAGGTATCGCAGTTAGAACAGGGCATCATTGTACACAACCCTTAATGGATTTCTTTAAAATACCAGGAACGGTTAGAGCTTCTTTTGCCTTTTATAATACGAAAGAAGAGATAGATATTTTCATTACTGCTGTTGAAAAAAGTATTAATATGTTACGTTAATTGACTATGACATTAGAAGATAAACAACAAGAAATAATTCAAGATTTTGCCATTTTCGATGATTGGATGGAAAAATATGAATACATTATTGAATTAGGCAAAGACTTACCTATTATTGAAGAAATTAATAAAACAGATGACAGACTGATTGAAGGATGTCAATCAAGAGTTTGGTTAGATTCTAAAGTTGAAGATAGTAAAATGAAGTTTTATGCAGATTCAGATGCTATTATTACTAAAGGAATTATCGGATTGTTAATCAGAGTGTTAAATAACGAATCTCCAGAAGTTGTTGCGAAAGCTGATTTACATTTTATCAAAGACATAGGATTACAAGAACATTTGTCAATTACTCGTTCGAATGGGTTATTGAGTATGGTTAAAAAAATGAAAATGAGTGCATTGATTGCAGTTGGAAAGTAAAATGATGTTGAATGTTAAATTATTGATGTTGGATTTAAAAATTGAAATTCAAAAATTAAAAATCAAAAATTTAGCATTCACAATTCAACATTAATAAAAGAAAATGGAATTAGAAAATACGATAGTAACTGTTTTAAAAACGATTTACGACCCTGAAATACCTGTTGATATTTATGAATTAGGACTTATCTATGAAGTAAAAATCGACAAAGAGGGAAACGTAGAAATCGAAATGACTTTGACTTCACCAAATTGTCCTGTTGCTGAAACGATGCCGAAAGAGGTAGAAACGAAAGTGGCTGAAATTGAAGGGGTTAAATCTTCAAAAGTGAATATTGTTTTTGATCCTACTTGGGATAAAGACATGATGAGCGAAGAGGCGAAATTAGAATTAGGGTTTTTGTAGATTGAGGTTAAGGTTAAGACTGAGGTTGAAATTGGTGTCTTGATAAATTAAAAAAGATAAGATGAAAAGAGTTGTAATTACTGGGATAGGTGCTTTGACACCGATAGGAAATAACTTAAATGAATTTTGGACAAATTTAAAAAATGGAGTTAGCGGTGCTGGTCCTATTACGAAATTTGATACTGAAAAATTCAAAGTGAAATTTGCGTGTGAATTAAAAGGATATGATCCAAAAGATCATTTTGATGTGAAAGAAATCAGAAAGTATGATCCCTTTTCTCAATATGCCTTGGTAGCTGTTGAAGAGGCTGTAAAAAATGGAAATATTGATTTCAACACATTAAACAAAGATAGAATTGGAGTTATTTGGGGGTCTGGAAATGGCGGAATACAAACCTTTCAAGATCAAACCAAAGAATATTGTGAAGGGGATGGAACTCCACGTTTTACTCCTTTCTTTATACCTCGTATTTTAGTAGATATTGCTTCTGGTATCATTTCAATTAAATATGGTTTAAGAGGTGTGAATTTCTGTCCAGTTTCTGCTTGTGCAACTTCAAACACGGCTATTATTGAAGCATTTAACTACATCAAATGGGGGAAAGCGGATATGATTATTACGGGTGGTTCTGAAGCTGCAATTACGGAATCTGCTATTGGAGGTTTCTCTTCAGCAAAAGCCCTTTCTCAAAGAAATGATTCACCAGAAACTGCTTCTAGACCTTTCGATGTCAACAGAGATGGATTCGTTATGGGCGAAGGCGCTGGTGCTTTAATCGTAGAAGAATACGAACACGCAATCAAACGTGGGGCAACTATCTATGGTGAAATTGTTGGTGGTGGAATGGCTGCTGATGCTTACCATTTGACAGGTACACATCCTGAAGGTGACGGTGCTGTTTTAGGAATGAACGAAGCATTACGTGAGGCTGGAATCACAGCAGATCAAATTGATCACATCAATATGCACGCAACATCAACTCCTCAAGGTGATAGTAGTGAATTAATTGCTGCTCAACGTGTTTTCGGACGTCGTAAATCATTAGCTGTTTCTGCTACAAAATCAATAACAGGACATTTATTAGGTGCAGCTGGTGCGATTGAAGGTATTGCCTGTGTAATGGCATTACTTGAAAACACAGTGCCTCCGACGATAAATACAACTGATTTTGAGCCAGAATTTGCAGATTCTTTCACTTTTCCAATTGGTAAATCAATCGAAAAAGAAATGACGTATGCAATGAGTAACACTTTCGGATTCGGTGGTCACATCGCTTCGATTGTTTTTAAGAAATATACTAAATAGACTTTAGATTGTTAGATGATAGACATTAGACTTGGTAAATTTACCTAGCACTTCGTCTAAAATCTAATGTCTAAAAATCTAATATCTAGAATAATGACAGATATAATTAATCGTGTAACAGAAAGTGGGTTAATCAGTTTAGATTTAGCTGATTATAAACCAACTCAATCAATTCTTGGAATAGATCTTTCTGAGCAACTTTGGCAAGGACTAGTATTAAAAGAAAAGGATTTTCGTCAATGGATCAAGGACAATAATTGGGATCAATACAAAGATACTACTGTCTTTATTCACTGTTCTACAGATGCGATTATTCCTACTTGGGCATTTATGTTAATCGCTTCTAAATTAGAAAATAACGCTGCTCTTTTTCTAGTCGGGACTAAAGAAGATGTTCAAAAACAATTAATTATACAAAATATTAAAAATGAATCTCTTACTCCATTTATCGATGGAAGAGTGATTGTAAAAGGATGCTCTGATATTCCTTGTCCTGATTTTGCAATGGTTGAATTATTGAAACATTTACAACCTGTTGTGAAAACGTTGATGTATGGGGAACCTTGTAGTACGGTTCCGATTTATAAGAGGAAGTAATTTTGAGGTTGAGATTGAGGTGAAGAATAAGGTTGAGGTTGAGAATAAAATTGAGATTGAAAATTCAATCCTTTATCTTTTCAAATTTTAAACCTTTTTGCTCTATAATATCAATCAATTTTGGTAATAATTCTTTCACTCGATCAGTAACTTTTGGATTATCGTGAAGTACCAAAATATCACCTGCTTTGATTTGTTTTTTTGCTTTTTCTAAAATAGCTGAAATTGGAATAGTAGGATCAAAATCATACGAAAGCCATGACCACATAATCAATTTATACTCTTTTGATAACTCCTTCGATTTCAATGAATTAATTCTACCATAAGGTGGCCGAAATAATTTAGTATCCACTAGTTTTCTAGCTTCTGAAATTGAAGCTTTATACTCTTTAAACGAAACTTTTGTGCCTTTATCGTGATTCATTGTGTGATTTCCTACTGAATGACCCTCTGCCTTTATTCGTTGAAATAATTCAGGATATCGTTTGACATTACTTCCTACACAAAAAAATGTAGCTGGTATATTTTTCTCTTTTAAAAAATCCAATATCCAAGTTGTGATTTCTGGATTTGGACCATCATCAAAAGTTAAATAAACGGAATCTATTGAACGCGAAAAACCCCACGTTCTTCTAGGAAAAATCCATTTAAAAATACGTGGGGTTTTAAAAATTTTCATTAATAAAAGCTTCTGCTTATTTTAAAACAGAATCACCTTTATCCATTTGCTGCATCATTTGCTCTAAATTCATTGAACCTGAATTATCAACTGCTGGAGAAGTATTGGCCGGAGCTTTCATAAGATTATAATGAATTCCAATTGCTTCAATATTGTCTTGTAAGTTGAACAACATCGTTGCATATCTTCCTGCTGTTGAACCTCTTCTAGCGCTCTCACCGTTATCTTCAGCTCTTACTTTTAAATCAGCATACATTTTAGGGAAAACCACTTTGTAAAGTGCATTGATTCTAGCTTGAGTTCGTTTTGCTAATGGTCCTGAAGGATCTCCAAAAGCAGGATTCGTTGCTGCTGCTGACATTTTAATATAAATATCTAACGTTGCAAATAAATCTTTTGAATTTCTTCCTGCATAAACAGCATCACTCTTCTCAAAATAAGCTAAAATAGACTCTAACTGACGAGCTATTTCTAATCCTAATTCATTCGCTGCTTTTTTATCTCCTGCTTGGAAAAGTAAGCCAACATAATCATGTAAAATTCCGTCACCATATGCCTCATATGTCATTGATCCAACATTGTATTGATCTCTTGTTGGACCAGGCTCTCCGTAATCAATTACCACATTTGCTGGCATCACTTCTAATGAACGTTTCAATAAATTAGCTGCTTTCTTTTTGTATACAGGAATATCTCTATCCGCTGTTTTCAAGATTATAGTCATATCATTTGCATCTGCAACATTTCCTGACTGTCTCAATAAATTGATGTAATTCATTCCTCTTTCCTTGATGTCTGCTGCTTCATCCGCTTTACGCAAGAAATCTTCAGCCAAAGTAGCAAATTGAGATCTGTATTGAGATGTATGACGACGTGTATAATAATCAGTTAACACATTTGTATTACTCATCTCTCCGAATAAATATTTAGTCATCAAGTTGTTATACATTTTATCAGACATTAAACGCTCACTTCTATCATTTAAAGGAGTTAATTCAAAAGCCATTCCATCTTGTTTCAAATATCCACGTTTATACAACGCCATCGAAACATCTGATCCACCCGGAGATGAGAAGAAAATTCCTCTTTTCCAATCGTTGTTCGCTAATACATCTAACATCATCACTTGTTCACGTGTGATTCCTCTTGCTTCAAAATTGAATCTTAATTCATCAAAACATTTTGATTTTTCTCCTTTGGAAATAATTCCTGATTTAACTGCATTTTCAGCATTAACAGGTAAAATAATTCCTGTTGAAGGGAAGAAACGAACGATTTGTTCTGAATTATAATTAATCAAATTTTTATCATCTCTTGTAAAAGCCATCACCTCATCGATGTTAGCAAAATCCCACGGTTTTTCAAACTCTAATAATAAGTTTTGGAAATTTTGCGCTTCACCTTCTCCAAATTTAATCATACCACTTTGTACACCAGAAAGTAACTCAAAACCAGCTTGGTATTTCGCAAATACTTCTTGTGCTAAATCTGTTTTAGTAGTTGTCGATAAAATCGTTTTCAATTGGTCTAAACGAGCCGAAACATTCGCTTGATCAGTTGAAACAGAACCTAAAATAGAAGATGCCTGTGCATTTAATGTAGCCAATGCATTTGTTACTTCCGTTTTATTGTTTTTTACACGCATTGCAATTACCTCATTGATAATTCTTTCGCCTGCATTCATATAAAACAATTCAAACAAACCTGTAAATAATACTTGATCCGTATATCCAGCATACATTAAAGTTTGATCTTCTGTAAATTTAATTGGTAAAGCATCAGACTCATACGCTTTCATTTTCATTTGATCTGTGTACCAATCCGTTTGCATTAAGGATAAATTACATACACGTACATCTGTTCTAACACCTTCTACCTCTTGCATATACCACAATGGGAACGTATCATTATCACCATTAGTAAAAATGATAGAATTTTTAGTACATGTTTCTAAATAGTTGTAAGCCAAATCTCTAGCAGAAGTCTTTAAACTTCTATCGTGATCATCCCAACCTTGCATTCCCATAATTATAGGAACAAAAAGACCTAAACCAACTGCAACAATTGCTCCTTGTGATTCACTTTTAAAAGCTTTCTTCAATGCTGACATTAAAGCTAACACCGCAATACCAATAGTTGAAATAAAAATCCAAGAAATAGCAGTTGGTTTTGAAACATCACTACTTAAATCTAAGACCAATGAAATCAATAAGCCTCCACCAATAACGAATGTAATTTTCTTGTACTCTTTCTTTCCAAACGAAGTAAATGCTTCATATAAGCCATAAACTCCCATTCCAATCCACAACGCAAAGAAATAGAATGAACCTGCAAATGCATAATCTCTTTCACGTGGTTCGAACGTTCGTTGGTTCAGATAAACAACAATTGCAATACCTGTAAAGAAGAACGCCAAGAAAACAACAAATGCATCTTTTGGTGTTCTATAGAAATGGAAAATCATTCCGATGAATCCTAAAATTAAAGGCAAGAAGAAAAACTTATTATTTCCTTCATTTTCACTTGTATAATAAGGTAAATCTTGTTCTCCTAATCGTGCGTTATCAACAGTTGAAATTCCTGAAATCCAGTTCCCTCTCATGTGTTCACCTCCATGTCCCTGAATATCATTCTGTCTTCCAGCAAAATTCCACATGAAATATCTCCAATACATCCAATTGACCTGATAGCGACCAAAATACGTTAAGTTTTCACCAAAAGTGGGTAAACGTTGTTCGTCTCTTCCAATTTCAGTTCCTGCATCAACAGCTGCATCATATCCTGACCAAGATTTATATCCTTCTACCTTACTTGGCTCATCACCACTATACATACGAGGAAAAAAAGTATTTTGAGAATACGTCGGAACTACATCTTCTTGTTGTCCAACATTTGATTCAAAATATTTCTCATTTACTTCTAAACCTGGACCATTAGCTTTAGCATATTGAGTCGCGTCTTTTTCGCTTCTGAATGCTTTGACAACTGCTTCACCTTTAGTTACTTCAAATCTTCTCAAGAAAATGGCTGAACGATCATCAAATAATCCTCTTTCATTTTCTGTTGAATTCCAATATGGACCTTTGAAAATTGGAGAAGAGCCATATTGCTCACGTTTCAAATACGATTTTAATGTTACTAGATTTTCAGGGTCATTTTCATCCAAAGGTGTATTCGCATTTGAACGAATAACAATTACTGCAAAAGATCCGTAACCTATTAACAACATGATTAATCCCATTGTTGCATTGTAAAGAATAGAATTCCCTTTCTTACGTGCATATCTAATTGCATATATACATCCAACAACTAAAATTGCGAAAAAGAATACTGTCCCACTAAAGAATGGTAAACCCAACGAGTTTTTAAACATTACTTCAAAAGAAGAAGCCATCGAAATGGAACCTGGTATAATCCCTTCTTGAATGAATCCTAATACGAAAACTGAAAGTACACCCGTTAATAGAATCCCTTTTATATCAACCACTTTTGCATGTTGGAAATAAATGACAAATCCAATTGCAGGAACAACCAAAATACCTAATAAATGGACTCCAATTGCTAATCCTAACAAGAACATAATCAATAACAACCATCTATTTGGTGCATATTCTACATCTAATTCACCGTGTCGAATTGCTGACATTTCCTCATCCCACTTTAAAATAGCCCAAAATATAGCAGCTGTAAAGAAAGAAGCCATCGCATATACCTCACCCTCAACAGCTGAGAACCAAAATGAATCCGAAAAAGTATACGCCAAAGATCCAATAAAACCACTTCCTAAAATTGCGATCATTTCACCTTTCGAAAGTTCAGATTTATTTTTTAACGCCACTTTTTTAGCCAACATTGTAATTGACCAAAACATAAACAAAATAGATAACGAACTACAAAGTGCCGAAACTCTATTGATACAAACAGCCACATTTACTGGATCAGCAAAGAATGAGAACAAACGTCCAATAATCATAAACAAAGGCGCACCTGGAGGGTGTCCAACTTCTAATTTATAAGCTGTTGTAACATATTCGCCACAATCCCATAAACTTACTGTGTCTTCTATAGTGATAAAGTAAACAGCTGTTGAAATTAAAAAAACCAGCCATCCAAGAGTTTGATTCAACTTTTTATAGTTCATATTCTAAAATAAAACGCGTTAAGATGTGCGAATTTAGTAAATTAATGTAGTTTGAGAAGAGAATAGTCGCTAAAAAATGTGAAAATGAGACGTTAACAAATTATTAAGTTGAAATAAGTGAGATGTAAAACAATTTCACAAATAAGCGTCTTGTATCAAAACATTATTAATCAACGCATTACAAAAAACAAAAAAGTTGTCCTGAAAAAAATTACATTATTTTTGAAAAATTGCTTTCAAATTTAAATTTTGTTTCTAACTTTGCATCCACAAATTGACCCATGGTGTAACTGGCAACACGTCTGTTTTTGGTATAGAAGAGTCTAGGTTCGAGCCCTAGTGGGTCAACAAAAAGTCTTTCAGAAATGAAGGACTTTTTTTATGGGTTGACTTCGAGTGCCTCAGTCAACAATCGACTACTGCCTCAGTCAACTATAGTACTCTATGCAAATTGGCGGATTACTTCAAAGTTGGTTTGGGTGAGTTGAGGTAAATGAAGTAATTATAAGTTTAATTACCCTTAAGAATTGATATACTTAAATATATCTGGAAATCTTCGTTCAACATATTCCGGTAATTCATCTAATAGTTGCACAAAGCTATAATTTAGACTGCTAAACTTTTCTAATTCAAACATAATAACGGGTATACTATCCTTTGAATTGTCAATAAATGAAATAAAATCGAATTTTGAAAAATTCAAATTAAGATTTTTATAACCTTCTTTCCACTTATATTTTATTATGTCGTCAGAAACAAAGTGACCATTGTTTTTTGTTCTAATTGCTACTCTCTGTTTTGCTAAATCAATGTTGTCCAAACAGAAAAAATGCATATCAATTAAGAAATTCAATTCTTTAGCTCTTTCTATCCACTGGTATGGAAAAATGTGAAGATTGGTTTCAAAACAAAACGATTGATTTTTCAAAAATGAAGTTTCTATCAATGTGTTTAATTCTGTGGTAGTTTTATTGAGGGCAATTTTTTCTCTTAATTCAGAATCTGGTAACGATTGGTAGATTTCTAAATATTTTTTATCGTAATCAAACGGAATTACTCCGTCCACTAACATAGGAGAATAAGTAGATTTTCCAGCACCATTACAGCCGGCAATAATAATTAAATGGGGTTGTTGCAATTTTGAACTTCTTTTTTAATTAAATTCAAATCGCTTGAATTCGCATATTCTATTTGAGATTTTACAATAGTATTATATACTATAGTTGCTTTCTCCTCAAAAGAATTGATATTAATTCTTGAAGATTTTACTTTTTTTGCTTGGTTTCTCGTAATTTTTATCATCACATTTAAAAATTAAAATTCGTTATAAACAAAGTTAATGCATTTGTAGGATTAAACAAAATATTTTTATCTGGTTTTAGTGAGTAAAGGTAGGTTGATTATTTATGCTATTCTAATTGTAAAGAATGGATGTTCACTAGACAACATTGCGTGTTCTTCTTTAGTTACCTTAATGTAATGTAGAAACTCCTTTTCTGTTCGATGTCCAGTAATAGCAATTATCACCAAAGATGGAACAACTGCTTTGTATGTATTAGTAGCGAAACTTCTACGAGCAGTATGCGAAGAAACGCCTCAGTCAACATTTGGTTGCTCAGTTATCAATTTATATGACTTAAAATAAAATAGATAATTAACTTTACTCCTATGAAATCAATACTTGTAATTGCTTTTTTAGTCAGTTTTTATTCTAGTGCTTTTGGAACAATCGTTTCAACTCAAAAAATCAATTCCACTATTCAACAATCAATCGTTCTTGGATATTACCCTAAAGCCATTCATCAAATCAATACCGAATTAAAAAAGAAAAGCAATTCTGTTGAACAGCAAATATTTCTTTATAAAACCAAAGGGGACATCTATAAATCTAGAGGCGACCTAGATGAGTGTCTAAAATATTGGCTTATAAGCAATAAACTTCGTTCTAAAATTTATAAAAAGGGGGATTATCATTTAGCCTGGAATTATGCTTTGATTTCAAATTATCATTACGAAAAAATTGAAATTCCTTTAACAAAATTATATGCTGATTCATGTTTAGAATTAATTCAGAATTTATCAATTAAAGAACAGAAAGAAATTGAAATATTTAAAATATGGAATATTTTAGGACAAAGCTTAAAGCAAAGTTATTCTGATTTATCTTCAGCTGAGAAACTTAAAAGTTATGAATTAATTAGGGAGTATTATTTCAAATCAGAAAAATTTATTCAAGAAAACTCAATTAATCAAATCTATTTAGCAAAAACCTATCATTTAATTGCAAACTCTTATTTTGATAACATACATGAATTCTTTAAACCCAAAAATAAAAAGGGAGCTGATGCTTATTTCAAAAATGGATTGAAATATTATAAAAAGGCAATTACAATTTGGAATAAAAAATATGGCGTAATTTGTCATGGTAAGGCCGCAAGTTATTATTTAATAGGTATGATGTATACTTGCTTTTCGAAAGAGGTAGTACCTGATGATCACATAGAAGCTAATTATTATTTTGATCAGTCTCTAAAAGCATATGGAATTGATGAAAAGAAAACAAATCTAAACTACTTATCATCACTACCAACAAAAGAATCTGTTCTTCAATGCATTAGATATTATACGCAATATGAAATTCAGAATATTAACATAAATAACCACAAGCAAAAAATTCAAAAAGTTGAAAGCTTAACTAAAATTGCAATTAAAATCTGGCAATCTTTATACCTTGAAAGTAAATCAAATAACACCAATTTACTCCTTTCTACTTATAATCTAATACCCTACAAAGAAAGTATTGAATTAGAGTTACTTAAAAGGAAATATGGAGAAAAATGGTCACTCAAAACTATTTTTAATGCCAATCAATTTTTAAAGTACTATGATCTTGTAAAATTTAAACATGAAAAGCATTTTGATGCAGTAACTAGTATAGAAAATATTCAGAAAAAACTAACTAAAAATGAACTTTTCCTTGATTTTATTTCATCGCAATACGATAGAAATTATGTCATAGAAATTAGAAAAAACAAATCAAAAATAATTGAAATTAATCAATTAACTCATTTATATACAGACAGTTTAAAAAGTTCAATTACCGAAATTAATTATCAAAACTACATTAAACAAGCGAGTGAAATGTATCAATTAATTTTTAAAAACATACATTTAAAATCCATTAATCGTGTTATAATTTGTCCAGATGGTAGCATAAATGAAATTCCTTTTGAAGCATTACTTTATTCTAATAAAAATAAATTTTCAAATGATTATAGGAAACTAGATTACCTAATTTATCATACTCAAATAGAGTATATACTTGCTCCTCGTTATTTTATAAAACCAATTCCAAAAATAAATTTAAATGGTTCTGTGTTTTGTCCTTCCTATAAAAACACAAATTTTTCTGAATTGCCTTTTTCTGAAAAATTTGCTTTATCTATCGAAAAAATAGCTGGATTAAAAACTTTTGTTGGGAAGAAGGCTGAAAAAAAGAATCTATTAAAGATTAAAACCCCCATTTTACATATTAGCGGACACGGAATGATTGACACTAAAAACAGTGTTTTTTCTAAAATAATTTTGACCAATTCAACTCTTTCTATTGGGGATATTTACAAATGGAAGAAAAGTCCAGAGTTTGTAGTAATTAATTCTTGCAATTCAGGCAATGGTAAAATTAGAGTGGGTGATGGAGTTGATGGAATAATTAGAGCTTTTCACACTTCTACAACAAGTGCCTCTATCAGTAATTTTTGGGAAGTAGATGACAAAGCTTCAAATGAATTATTTACTTTATTTTATGAAAGAATAAATGAAAAATCATCGATCAGTAATTCATTGAGGAAAACTAAAATCGATTGCATAAAAAAAGCTGCAAGTTCTATTCTTGCAGCTCCTTATTTTTGGTCGGGTTATAAAATGATTGGAGAAATTGAAATCAATGCGAAAAAAAGATCTTTTGAAAATGAATTTTACTTTATTTCTGGGATATGTATAATTATGCTTTTCATACTACTTTTTATGTTTAAAAAACTATTTTTTAAAAGGAACATCTTTTAAAATAGGCGCAATAGTAGGCCTTTTTGACCTTTGTTTATTGAATTCGGACTTTTGATCGTCTTCATTGAAAAGTTCAGGGTGTAAAAGTGTTCCTTTTTCAATTTTATCTTGTTCAGGAATAATTCTATTTTTATCTGCATATTTGTCTGCTCTTACAGTCATTACTTGCCAACTTACTTTTATGTTAGCCTCTGAAGTCTTTACAACAAAAGAATTGTTATTAATTTCTTCAAAAACGATTGCTTGAGCGAATTTTCCAATTACTGTTAATTGATATTTAAAATCCTTGTTGGCAGCTTGAAAATAATCGGGTAATTTAACTACTGCTGTTGAATCGGAATCAGTTGTAATATTACCTGAATATATATTCATCATTTCCGGTGATTCAACAAAACTATGTACCAAATATTTGTTATATGGATCTAATGGATGATCAATCTTAAACTTACCTCCGCCTTTTGATATATTGCCCG
>CAMDMY010000011.1 GCA_945902775.1 Chryseobacterium gleum
GGTAATTTTATTATTTCCTACAGTAACGAAATCATTTTCGGTAAATAATAAAGGCTCTACTTTTTGTTCTCTTCTTCCTTCTTCTGTTTTCAATCTAACTTGATAAGGAAATAATCCAACTGCTTTTGGTAATCCTTGATTCCATCTACCTTTTTCATCTTTCTCTCTTTCTTCAAGAACACCTGTTGTTGAACTACCATCTCCTGCAGCAACTAATATATTTTTAAATACTTCCGCTTCTCCGCCTAATGAACGATAAATCTCTAAAGCTCTTTCTTCCACATACTGATTAACTGACTGATTCATAGCTCTAACAGTTACCAGACGATCATTGTCGTTTAAAAACTGAAAGGACTCTAAAAACGCGTTTTTATCATCAAAAGACAAACCTGGATCTGTAAGATTATCTAATTTTTTATTCGGGACTAATTTTCCATCTTTCTCTTTTACAGCACTTGGAGGTAAATACGTTATTAAAAGTTTCTCAAAGCGAAGGTACTTCGACATATACGGTTCTAATTCTTTCTCTCCTTCTCTTTTCGCATTTAGTACTTTATTTAACTCCCATATCGCCATTTTATTTGCAGCCTCAGCTAACAAACCTTTTTCGGATTTCGCAATTTCTTCACGACGAATGATTAATATTTCAGGGTTGTATATGATCAACATTTCTATCGAATCATAATTTATTTTTTTATTTGGGAATTTTATTATTGGACCTTTATAATCAAAATATCTACCCATATTGGTATCCAAAATTGGACTTTTCTTAACGATATGAAATAGATAAGCTCTCTCTTCAGGATTTAAATTTTCATCTGTTTGAGCAAAAGAAAAAAGGGGTAAAAATGCAATCAATAATAAAAGTTGCTTCATAAATAAAATAAACAAGTTGATAATATAACTCAATTAGGCTTTAAAGGTAACACTTGAAATGAAAAATTCTTTACGATTTCATAAAAAAACCGCTCAACTTTTGGTTGAACGGTTTAAAATTAGAAGTTTATGAACTTATCTTAAAGTAATCTTTTTTGTTGTTTTAACATCATTATTGGAAATAACAACGAAATAAACACCCTTTTCGTTATTAGATAAATCAAAACTTGAACCATTTAAAACCTTATCTATTGAAGCTACTTCTCTACCAGTTTGATCAATAACAAGAGCTGATGCATTTTCTGAAAAATCTCCTGAAAGTGTTACAATTCCTTGAGACGGATTTGGATAAACTAAAAAATCTGATACTGAAGTTTCTGTTAAACCAACACCATAAGGATTTACTGAAGACAGAACTAAAGAGATATTATTATTAATTAAACCAGCCGATATAGAAATATTTATATGAGAAAAAATGGGTAATTTACTTGTTCCTGAAGTAGAATAATAATCGAATTGAGTCCTAGTAATTGTTGCAGGAACATTAAGTGTCATGTATAAAAAATTAGTAATAGTTGTTTCTACAACTTTATGCCTAATTACATTTGTAAATGATGTTGGTCCAGCTAAAATCAATGTTCCTTGACCATCAATTGATGCTGAAATAGTTCCAGTACAAGCAGATCCTTGTGCTGATGTTAATGTTTTATTATAACATGTTCCTGAGTAAGTATCTGTTAAACTATTCGTTACAGCAAATGGATAATTCATTACTTTTTCTGGATCTATATTAAATTTCACTATAATATCTCCGGAAGTAGCTTCACGAAATTTAAATCCGTAAGAAGTTCTATCATTGGGAGTTGATCCCCAATAACTTGAAATGAAATTTGGAATTTTAGTCATCTTTGTTGCCAAAATAAAACAATTCGTGTCCGGCGTTAAAACAGAAATCGTTTTAGGTGGATTGTTAACCAAAGAATTAAGATTAGAAAAATCCCAAATAACTCCTGTACCATTTGTTGAACTGAAATTTGAAAATGTAGATAGACATTCATACATTAATCCAGTCTCTCCGATACCCGGTTCATTTAAAGAAGTTAAACTTTGACCATTGGAAAAAGTTGAAAATAATAAGGATACTAAAAATAGTGTCTTTTTCATAGTTGTTGTTTTCTAAGATTCATTACCAAACATACATAAAAAGATTTAATTACTTTATTTTTTAACAATTTCATACATTGATAACTTTTTTTAAAAAACTTTTTAAACTTTCAATAATTATTGAAAGTTTAAAAAGTTTTACTATATTTGATGTATGGAATTCAATGAAGCAAAAGCACAATTTATTCAAACCTGGGGAAAACTAGGAAGTGAATGGGGAATTAACAGAACAATGGCTCAAGTGCACGCTATTCTTTTAATCTCTCCAAAACCATTATGTACAGAAGATATAATGGAAGAATTAAATATTTCGAGAGGAAATACAAATATGAATGTTCGAGATCTAATGAATTGGGAATTAGCATATAAAAAATTAATTCCAGGTGATCGAAAAGAATATTTTGAAGCAGAAAAAGATATTTGGGAGGTCGCTCGAAAAATTATAAAGGAAAGAAAAAAGCGAGAAGTTGAACCAGTTGTTAAAGTTCTTTCTCAATTAAAACAAATCGATGGCAACAATGAAAATTCGGAAGTAAAAGAATTTACTTCAATGATGGAGCAATTGGACAGATTTGTGGGAAAGATGGATAAATCAGTTAACCTTTTAATCAATGAAAATGAAAACAAACTCTTTACGCTTCTTTTGAAACTTATGAAATGAAATAGTATCCATTAAATACAATAGGTTATGAAAAGTTTAAAAGATTACTCACTAATATATGATGACCAATGTCCCTTATGTCAAACATATACAAAAGCATTTGTTCTAACAGGAGTTTTAGATAAAAATGGTCGACAGGCTTTTCAAGAAGTCTCTGAAGAAACGTGTACACTAATCGATCGAAAAAGAGCTTGTAATGAAATCGCTTTGGTGAATCATAAAACGGGAGAAGTGATTTATGGAATTGATAGCATCTTAAAAATTGTCACAACAGTAATCCCATTTTCAAAATATATTTTTCACTTCCCTCCTATTCACTGGATACTTAAAAAAATGTATTCCTTTATATCTTACAATCGAAAAGTGATTATGCCAAGTAAAAATATAAATGATACTTGCACACCCGATTTTAGTTTGAAATATAGAATTTTCTATTTACTATTTACTTGGTCAATAACAGCCTATATTTTAATGCGTTATTCTACCCACTTTTCTCCTTTAATAAAAGAAAGTTCGTATGGTAGAGAGTTTTTAATTTGTGGTGGACAAATTGTATTTCAATTCATCGTTTTACATAAATTATCAAAAGAAAAACTTTTTCAATATCTAGGGAATATGATGACCATCTCGTTTGCTGGAGCCATTTTAATTGGACTTTTACAACTTGCGGGAAAACTTTTATCAATCGTTTCAATAAATTATTATGTTATCTCATTTTTGGTCGTAGTTTTCTTAATGCTTCTTGAACATCTGCGTCGAGTAAAATTGATGCAACTAACTCTTTTCCCAACCATTACTTGGGTAATTTATCGAATAATTGTTTTACTAATACTAATTGCATTATGAAAACTTATAAAAAAATAGTTCTATTAGGTGGAACAGGACAAATTGGAAAAGCATTAATTCGTTTTTACAAAGACAAAGCGATCGAAATAAATGTCTTCACAAGAGGTTTATCAAGAAGTGAAGGAAATGTAAATTATTACAATTGGAATGGAGAAAGTTTGACAGAATATGTGAATCAATTCGAAGAAGTGGATGTACTCATTAATCTTGTCGGAAAAAATGTAAATTGTCGTTACACTGAAGAAAATAAAAAGGAAATAGTTGATTCACGAACGAAATCTGTTATCGCTCTTTCTGAAGTTATAAGTAAAGTTTCTACTCCTCCTAAAATTTGGATTCAAGCAGCATCCGCAACAATATATAGACATTCTGAAGACCAAGAAATGACAGAAAAGAATGGAAAAATTGGAGAAGGGTTTTCCGTTGAAGTTTGTAAGAAATGGGAAGCAACATTTGAAAAAGAAATTCAACAATTTCCAAGTATTCGAAAAGTAATTCTGCGAACAAGTATTGTATTGAGTGAGAATGAAGGCGCCTTTCCACGATTAAAAACGATGACAAAATTTGGACTTGGAGGAAAACAAGGAAATGGACGTCAAATGGTAAGCTGGATTCACGAAGGAGATGTTGTCGGAATAATCGATTTTATTATCAAAAACGATTCAATAAGCGGTACTTTCAATTGCACTTCACCTCACCCAATTACAAATCAACTATTTATGAAACAACTTCGCCAATCATTAAAAGTAGCATTTGGACTTCCTGCACCAAAAACTTTACTTGAAATTGGTGCTTTGATTATTGGAACAGAAACGGAGCTAATTTTAAAAAGTAGATGGGTAATTCCTGAAAAATTAATTGAATTGGGATATCAATTTGAATACCCAACGATTGAAAAAGCATTTAACAACTTAAAACACTGATTATGAGTATATCATTTCTAAAAGCCGAATGGAGAAAATTAGCCATTGCAAATTATGAAGTTTCTCCAGAAATTCTAAAAAAATACTTACCCGCCTATACCGAATTGGATAGTTGGAATGGAAAATATTATGTTAGTCTGATTGGTTTTATGTTTTTAAACACTAAAATGCTCGGACTAAAAATTCCGTTTCACATCAACTTCGAGGAAGTAAATCTTCGTTTTTATGTGAAATTTAAGGAAGGAGAAAAATGGAAAAGAGGTGTTGTCTTCATAAAGGAATTGGTTCCTAAAAAAGCACTTACAATTGTTGCCAACACTTTATACAAAGAACATTATCAAGCAGTTCCAATGAATCATTCATGGGAAATTGATAAAGAAGCAATTGCAGTTGAATATGGTTGGAAAATAAATTCCGAACTTCAAACTTTTTCACTTCAAGCAGAAAATAAATTAATAGAAATTCCCGAAGGTAGTGAAGCTGAATTCATCACAGAACACTATTGGGGCTATACTAAAGTAAGTGATTCAAAAACATATGAATACGAAGTCAGACATCCTAGATGGAACACCTACCCGGTTAAAAATCATTCTATTAAAGTCGACTTTGAAAAAGTCTATGGTTCCGATTTTGCATTTTTAAATTCTCAAGAACCTGTTTCAGTCATGTTAGCAGAAGGTTCTGAAATTTCGGTTGAAAACAAAAAGAATATTTCAAAATTTCACTAAAACTATTAAAACCGTTAGATTTAATTTCAACTCACTTTGAAAACATTAAGGAAATTTTCTACCTTTAGGATCTTATAAATCATAGACATAGAACTATAATACAATATGAGTTTTAGCAATTTATTTCGAAAAAAAAACGTTCAAGATATTTTAAACCAAGTTGATAAAGACAATGCAGAAGGTCACGGATCACTTGGTAAGCACTTAGGCGTAAAAGATTTAGCAGCTTTTGGAATTGCAGCAATTATAGGTGCAGGAATATTTAGTACGATTGGTAAAGCGAGTTCAGATGGGGGACCTGCTGTTGTTTTTCTGTTCTTATTTACTGCCATTGCGTGTGGATTTGCTGCTTTCGCCTATGCTGAATTTGCTTCAATGGTTCCTGTTTCTGGAAGTGCATATACTTATTCATATGTTGCTTTCGGTGAAATAATAGCTTGGATTATTGGTTGGGCCTTGATAATGGAATATGCAATTGGCAATATCACCGTCGCCATTTCATGGAGTGATTATTTCACAGGATTACTAAAAAGCATGCATATTCAACTCCCTCAGTGGATTCAAATGGATTATTTTTCGGCTTATAACGGCTATCAAGAAGCTGTAAATCTGATGAAAAGTGGAAAAGTATTTGAAAAATTAGCTCCTAATCTACAAGAAGCCTTTACTGCTTGGAAAACGGCACCTTCAATTGGTTCATTCCATATAGTTGCCGATATTCCTGCCCTGATGATTATTGTCCTAATAACAGCTTTGGTTTACCGTGGAATGAAAGAATCTAGAAATGCCAGTAACTTAATGGTTGTCATTAAATTAGCGATTATTTTGTTAGTCATTGCTGTTGGTGTTTTTTATGTGGATACTGATAATTGGAATCCGTTTGCTCCGAATGGTGTATCAGGAATTTTAAAAGGAATTTCTGCTGTTTTCTTCGCTTACATAGGGTTTGACGCTATTTCTACAACTGCTGAAGAATGCAAAGATCCACAACGTGATTTACCTAGAGGAATGATGTGGGCAATAATTATCTGCACAGTTCTATATATAATTATAGCTTTGGTTTTAACTGGAATGGTTCATTATTCAGAATTAAATGTAGGAGATCCATTGGCTTTTGTTTTTGATAAATTGAACTTAAAATGGATGTCAGGAATTATTGCTGTAAGTGCTGTAATTGCAATGGCAAGTGTATTGTTAGTTTTTCAAATGGGACAACCAAGAATCTGGATGAGTATGAGTCGTGATGGCTTGTTGCCAAAAAAGTTTTCTAAAATTCACCCTAAATTTAAAACTCCATCTTTTGCTACTATCGTTGTAGGTTTTGTGGTAGCTGTTCCAGCTCTATTCTTAAATCTAACAATGGTTACTGATTTGTGCAGTATTGGAACATTATTCGCCTTTGTTGTAGTTTGCGCAGGTGTTTTAGTTCTTCAAAACAAACCAAATATTCCAAGAGGGAAATTTAAAACTCCCTATTTAAATGGAAAATATTTTATGCCTATTCTGCTAGTAGGAACGATTATCTTTGCTTTCACTTATAATAAAGAAGCTACTTTTCACTTCCTAAAAAACGAGAAAGAAATACTGCAACCAACCGATTTACTAACTTCTATAAATCAATCAGAAGCATTAGGTATTAAAGGGGAATTAGCGGTTATAGATAGTGTCAAATTCGCAAAAAATGACAACGATGTTGAAACCTATCTTACATCATTAGATGAAAAAGAATACATTAAAACATTACACAAATTACAATTAAAAGAGTCTGTAATATATGAATCAGGTTTTGATTTGTTTTCTCATAAAATTCCATTGTATATTTTCTTTTTGATTTCGATTATTTTAACAATTTTATCTATCACTCATAATTTATCTCTTATCCCAATGCTAGGACTAGTAAGTTGCTTGTATATGATGAGTGAATTGGGAGTTTCAAATTGGATTGGTTTTGGAATTTGGTTATTCGTTGGATTGATAGTTTATTTTGGTTATTCACGAAAGAATAGTAAGTTGGAGGTTAAAATAGACACTAGACTTTAGATATTAGACACTAGATGTTAGAAGTTAGAAATTAATTGAGTAGTATTTTTATTTGTATGAAAAGATCATTCAAAGCCTATTTATTTGATTTGAAGTACGTTTTACTAGTTGTATTACTAGTGATTTCATTTTTGATTTCCTTATTTACTTTTACCAAAACAACGTGTGCTAAAATAGTAGATGAATCAAGCATTAATAGCTGCACCACAATTGTTTACCAATTTGAAGTCAATCAAAAAATTAAACAAGGAAGTATGGATGCTGGTATTCTAAAAAAAGATATATCATTCAAATCAATGCAGAAAATGGAATGTGTTGAAATTAAATATTCAAAACTACTACCAAATATTAATTGGATCAGCGATCAAAGAATTATAGAGTAAATAATTCACAACCATCAACTTAATTAATATTCTTCCATTATTCCCTTTAAAAATTTAGAAAAATTCTGTTTTTTTCCCTACTTTTGCAGTATTAAAATTGAAAAATTATGTTTGAGAATCTTACTAGTAAGTTTGAAAAAGCGTTTAAAGTATTAAAAGGTCACGGTCAAATTACAGAAATCAATGTTGCTGAAACATTGAAAGAAGTGAGAAGAGCTTTATTAGATGCCGATGTTAACTTCAAAACAGCAAAAGAATTTACAACTACTGTAAAAGACAAAGCAATTGGTAGAGATGTACTTACATCCGTTTCCCCTAGTCAATTAATGACGAAAATATGCCACGAAGAATTGGTTGAATTAATGGGAGGAAATGAAGTTGAAATTAACTTAAAAGGGAATCCTGGAATTATTTTAATGTCAGGACTTCAAGGTTCTGGTAAAACTACTTTCACTGGTAAATTAGGTAATTACCTAAAAACGAAAAAAGGTAAAAATGTATTATTAGTAGCGTGTGATGTTTACCGTCCAGCTGCTATTGATCAATTACACGTTTTAGGAGAACAACTTGGAATTGAAGTATACTCAAACAAAGAAGATAAAGATCCTGTAAATATTGCTAAATCGGCTATTATTCACGCAAGAAGCAAAGGCTTCAATGTAGTAATTGTCGATACTGCTGGACGTTTAGCGGTTGATGAGCAAATGATGAATGAAATTGCAGCTGTTAAAGAAGCAATTAATCCATCTGAAACTTTGTTTGTAGTGGACTCTATGACAGGTCAAGATGCTGTTAATACTGCAAAAGCATTTGATGATAAAATTAATTTTGACGGAGTTGTTCTTACAAAATTAGACGGTGATACAAGAGGTGGAGCTGCTTTATCTATCAAATCGGTAGTTAATAAGCCAATTAAATTTGTTGGTACAGGGGAAAAAATGGATGCATTAGATGTTTTCTACCCTGCTCGTATGGCGGATCGTATTCTTGGAATGGGTGACGTTGTTTCGTTAGTAGAATTAGCACAAGAGCATTACAACGAAGAAGAAGCTAGAAAACTACAAAAGAAAATATCTAAAAATCAATTCGATTTCAATGACTTCTTGGCGCAATTGCAACAAGTTAAGAAAATGGGGAATGTAAAAGATTTAATGGGAATGATTCCGGGAATGGGCAAAGCTATGAAAGATGTTGAAATCAAAGACGACGCATTCAAACCTTTGGAAGCAATTATTCAATCTATGACTCCAATAGAAAGATCTAACCCTGATTTGATTACTGCTCAACGTAAAAACAGAATTGCTGCAGGAAGTGGAACGAATATTCAAGAAGTAAATAAACTGATGAAACAATTCGACGACACAAAGAAAATGATGAAAATGATGAGTAACCCGAAAGGAATGGCTCAAATGATGAAACAAATGCAAGGAATGGGTGGCGGAATGCCACAGATGTAATTTATTTATTTTTTGTAGAGACAGGTCTAGTACGGACAGGTCGCGAACTGTCTCTACAGAAATATAAATATTTCAATCACCTCACAATCACCTTTCAATTCAACAGTATAAACATCTCCCCTATTTTCAATCATTATCAATTCTCCCTTTTTTAGAAAATATTCCGAATCATTAATTCTACTATTTAATTCTCCGGAAATAATATAATATCCCATTCTTTCAGGAATGTTTGAAAATTCTTTTGAGATTGGTTCTTCATTTTTTATAATCAAATAATTTAATTCTCCTTTAAAACCTCGCTTAACAATCAAATTAAAATCAGTAATTCCCCCTTTTGAAGTCGTTTTCCAATCACCTGAAAATGAATCAATTTCAAATTGTTTTAAGTTTTTAGAATACTGATTTTCGTGAACTATTTCTAATTCACCATTTAACACCATTAATAATCGATCGAAACCTACAAAAGAAGTAAATTCAGACTCTTCCACTTCGATAATCGCCGAACTTATTCTGAAATCAAAATTACGTTCCTGCAAAGTAGAATTCTTCGGAAAGATATACAACTGCGAAGTAGAACCACCTGACCAATTAGAAATCATATTCTCCTCTTTACTGATTAATTCAATCTTCATATTATAACTTCTTATTTCAAAACTAAAGTAATAATAAATACTGTTAAAAATGATTCCCGTCATAGTTAACACTCCTTTTCCAAACTAACTTCAAAAAAAAATTAGATTATGAATAATTCAAAAATATCGATTCAATTTTTAGGTGCTGCGGAAACCGTTACTGGTTCTAAGCATTTATTAAAAACTCCAGAATTAAACATTTTAGTGGACTGTGGTTTATTCCAAGGTTTAAAACAACTTCGTTTAAAAAACCGAGAAAAACTTCCATTCAATGAAAAAGATATTGATATACTATTAATAACTCACGCACATTTAGATCATTGCGGATACATTCCTCTACTTGTAAAAAATGGATTCAAAGGCAAGATATTAATGACGTCTCCAACTAGAGATTTAGTGGAGATAATCTTAAGAGATAGTGCTAAAATTCAGGAAGAAGAAGCTAGAAGAGCGAATGAGGAAGGATATTCTAAACATAGTCCTGCTCTTCCATTATACATAGAAAAAGACGTTGAAAATTCGTTGAAATTATTTGAGGTAAGAAAAGATGAAGAATGGTATGAATTATCTAATAATATATCATTTCGCTATCTAAAAAACGGACATATATTAGGTTCTTGCTTCATTGAAATCGAATGTTTTGGACGAAAAATAACCTTTTCTGGTGATATCGGCCGAAAAGAAAACGATTTATTAAACGCTCCATCCATTTTAGAAAATGCAGATTTCTTGATTATGGAAAGTACGTATGGAGATCGTTTACATCCAAAAGGCAAAGCAATTGATGATTTACAAGATGTTATAACAGATACGATTAAAAAAGGAGGAACTTTATTGATTCCAAGTTTTGCAGTTGAAAGAGCTCAGGAGTTGATGTATCTAATAAATAAATTAAAATCGGATAAAAAAATACCAGATTTACCTGTTTATTTAGATAGTCCAATGGGTGCAACTACAACCGATATATTTTTAAATAATCCAAGTTGGCATAAACTTTCTCCTAGTGAAGCTCATACGATAAGTTCAAATATTTCAATAATTCGAGAATTTTCAGATACGCTAAAATTACTAAAAGACAAACAATCAAAAATCGTAATTGCTGCAAGTGGTATGTTAACAGGAGGAAGAGTTTTAAGCTATTTAACTGAATTTGGAAAATCTCCTAAAAACACCATTTTACAAGTTGGATTTCAAGGTGAAGGAACACGAGGAAGAGCGCTAAAAGATGGAATTAGAGAATTAAAAATGTTCGGTAAATATTTTCAAATTGAAGCTGAAGTCAAAAACATTGATAAAATGTCTGGGCATGCAGATCAATTTGAAATGATTGAATGGTTAAGAAACTTCAAGGAAAAACCAGATAAATTATTTATTGTTCACGGAGAACCTCAGGCACAAAACATTTTTAGAGTAAAAATTCAAGATGAGCTATCGATATACCCTATTATTCCTAAGTTATGTGAAGAATTTGAATTATTTCAGCTATGAATAAAAACGATGATATAGTAGTTCGAAAATCGAATGGAAAAGATGAATATTTTTCATTCCAAAAATTAAGAAATTCACTCTTAATATCCAATGCATCTTTAAATGAAGCAGATGGAATTGTGAATGAACTTAAAGGTAAAATATACCAAGGGATTAGCACTAAGAAAATTTACAGTATGGCTTTCAGAATGTTAAAAAAACAATCTCCTGCTAATGCCTCTAGGTATCATTTGAAACAAGGAATAATGGAACTTGGCCCTTCTGGCTTTCCGTTTGAAAAATACGTAGGTGAATTATTTAAACACGAAGGATTTGATACTATTGTGGGTGTCATTCTAAACGGAAAATGTGTAACGCATGAAATTGATGTAATCTGTAAAAAGGAAAACACAATAATGTTGATGGAATGTAAATACAAAAATCAGCCAGGTGTTTCTGTTGATGTTAAAGTTCCTTTGTATATATATTCAAGATTTAATGACCTACTAGAAAACAACTTATTACAAATACCATTTACAAACTTCAAAGGTTGGATTGTGACCAATTCAAGATTTACAGAAGACGCAATGAAATTTGGAACTTGTCGAGGAATGTATCTATTAGGTTGGGATTATCCTTATAAAAACTCATTGAAAGACATTATTGACAGAACCAAACTCTACCCAATCACTTGTTTATCAACACTTTTAAAAAATGAAAAGCAATACCTATTAGATAAAGGAATCGTTTTAGTTAAAGAATTAATAAACAGCGAACGTTTACTATCAAGAGCGGGAATAAGTTCGAATAGAATTCCTAAAATTCTGGATGAATGTTCAACTTTGTGTAATTTCAATGTTGAATCTGAATAAATAATTCACTTCCTTTTCTTGGTAAAACGGAATTATAACAATTTTCCATATAAATGTTTGAAAAATATTTTGAAAAGTATTCTAAATACTCTTCTTTATTTCCTCCAAATGGTGGTCCCGACTCAAAATTTCTATTGAATAATACACCTACTAATTTGCCTCCGGGCTTTAATAGTTCACTTATTTTTTTAGCATATTTTAAACGTAAAATAGGATCAATAGCACAAAACAATGTTTGTTCAATTATCAAATCATATTTCCCTTGATGTTCAAAAAAATCACCTTGAATTAATTGTGAAACAGGGAAATCTGGATTTTTAATTTTGAAATTTTCTAAAGGTTCAACAGCAAAATCTAATAAATACGTATTTAAAAAACCTAATCTATACAAATAAGTTCCTTCATATCCACTTCCGCAACCAGGAATTAAAATGGTACAATTTTTATCTACTAATTGATCTATATATGCTTTTATAGGTGGTGAAATCTCACCTAAATCCCAACCAATTTGAGCTTTTTGATAGCGATTACTCCAGTATTCTGATGATAATTTATTCATTAAAATTAATTAACCAATACACCCAAAACTACAACATCATCCATTTGATCGTGTTGACCTTTCCAACTAGTATATGTTTCTTCTAAAATATCTTTTTGATGTAAAAATGGTTTTGAAGAAACTTCTCTTAATTTTTCAATGAATGTAGATTTCATAAATCGAAGATCTTTATCTCCTCCTATTTGATCTGCATAACCATCACTAAAAGTATAAATCTTATCCCCTTGAAATAAATCAATTCGAGTAATGGTAAAATCAGTTTCAGATTTATGAATTCCGATAGGTTGTTTATCTCCTTTTAATTCAATAATCTCATCGTTTCGAATAATAACAACAGGATTATGTGCTCCTGAAAAAGACAATGTTTGATCATTTAAATCCCAACAACAAAGAGCAATATCCATTCCATTATGAACTTTTTCGGCTTTCTTGCGAGTCATTTTTTTATTTAAGGTCTTAACAACTGAATCTCTTAATTTATCTAAAATTAAATTAGTTTCTTCAACTTCATTTTCAATTATTATTTCATTTAATAACGAATTACCTATCATTGTCATAAATGCACCAGGAACACCATGACCAGTACAATCAGCTGTCGCCCAAAATAACTTATTACTTTTAGTTTTGAATACCCAATAAAAGTCACCACTTACAACATCTTTGGGTTTATACATTACAAAATGATCAGGGAATACAGAACTCATATATTCATGAGAGGTTAGTATAGCTTCTTGAATCGTCTTTGCATATTCAATACTATCCATAATCAATTTATTCTTTTTTTCAATTTCAACCGTTTGATTACTTAGTTCAAAACCATGCTGTTCAATAATGGAAGATTTTAATTGACTCCAGAAAGAAGGATCTTTTAATAAATCAAAATTAGATTCAAAAGTATGTGTTAACGTTTCTTCATCCAAAATAGAAGGATTGGAAAAAGTATATATCAATTGTTGAATTTGACTTAAATTAATATCATTTTCTAATCTAGAAAGAATAGAATCAAATTCTGTTGAATCAAAAGAATCATCTGAATTGTGCATAGTAGTAATTTTTAAATTAAAAATAGATTGCAAAACTAAGCCATTTTCATCTTGTTTAAAAATTTATTTTTCAACAGTATAATCGTTGATTTTGAAAAGTTAAAATTAATTATCTAAAAAAGTGATTTTATTTATTTTTGACACATTTGAAGTACTAATTTCTATAAACAAAAGTGCTGATCTAAACCCTGTTAAATCAACTGATTTTGAAACAATTAAACTTTCATTATATATCTCTTTACCAGAAATATCATATATCTTTAATTCAACTGGTTCATTTATATTAATCATAACAATTCCAGTTGTAGGATTCGGATAGATTGAAAAATTCAATTCATTTTTATATACACCCAAAGGACCTTGATGGATAACTCCAACAGCATCCAAATCAAATCCTCCAGAAGGAAATTCAGTCGGAAATAAATCATTGATTATTGAACCTTTACTATCAAATGAACCTATTTGAGGATTTATACTTCCTATCACATCAATAATTTTTACGTGTGTTATTGATGTAATGTCAAGTCCAATATTTCCTGATAATTCTTCTAAATCAAAAGGTATTCCATAACCAATTCTGTATTTTCCAGCAAGATTATTGAAATAACGACAATCAGACATATCAAAAGCTCCTATTTGAACAGTTGACGGCGCTTCACTTATTGCTGGAAATCTTACAAAATTAATACCATCTGAACTTACTTCTACAAACGCTAATTCTAAAAAATTATCTACAAATCCATTTTCAAAAACAACAAAATCAGGTCCTGATTCGTTTTTTATAGGACGATTAAAAGTCAATACAGCAACACCTGAATCTCCTAGAGAAACTATTCCGTTTGTCGTTTTTTCATCTTGTTGGATCGCATCTAATTTATCACCAAAAGAAGCATAACCAGCAGAAGGATTTAATTTATTCATTAATCCTCTCGTCAATTCAATACCATTTGCCCAATCAATAATAATAGATGAATCTTTTTTTATTGCTGTTGTACCTATATTTCCTGGAGCAGGAGCAAATGTTTGACTTTGAATTGAAAAAGCCGTTGAAAAAATTAAAGCACTAATAATCAATCTATTCATAAAAAATTATTTTACTTGGATTTAATCCAACGTGATAACTATTTTCTAAACTTCCTGACTTTGAAAACACTTTTACATATCCTGTATTTGTATAATTCATTGCGTCAAGACAATATATTTTTTGATTAGACGAACGATATTGCAATCCATACAAAGTCGTGAAATTAGCTCCGTTTATTAATTCTGGAATTGAAATCACTTCATTAATAACATCAAACACCCCCACTTTTGAAACTGAATTACTACTTGATTTATAAGTGATTAACATATTATATTCCATCATTTCCATGTTTGATATTTGTTCCGAAAAAATAACTGAAACCTCATCGTTTAACGAATTGATTTTCACCATTTTCGAAGATATTGTGGAATAATTTCCTCTAACTATTACATATACATCTCCTTCTAAATCAGTTAATATCGACCCAGGATTTAGTCCTACTTTAATTTTTTTATACTCCATCAAATTTGTTAAATCTATTACTGAAACGGTAGAGTCCATTTTTTGAGAATTTAATCCGCCTGAATTAGCAACGTACAATTTTGAATTTGAAACAGTTAATCCTTCAGGATTGAAACCTACTTTTATCCTTTTAACCACTTCTAAACTTGAAGTATCAATAACATCAACATATCCATCAAAACAAGAAACAAAAGCATTTGAACCATAAAAAGCAATCGAACGAGGCTGTTTTGAAATGCCATTATTCATCATCGAAATTTGTTTAATAGATGTCCCTGTTGATTTATCTAGGACTTCAATCGTGCTAGAAACATTTACCACAACATAAATCTTACTACCATAAGACTCCATATCATTCCCTGTATCGCCTAACAATCTTCCTGTTTTTGTAGTGAAAAATTGATTATCAATAGCCGAAATTGATAAATCAATCCAAGAAAGTGATGCATTATTTTGCTGAAACAAACCTTCACATAAAACTATCATTCCATTTTTCAATGGCGTAACATTATCTGTATTGGTTTCTACTACTTTTTTCTTTTTACATCCAAAAACGAGCAGAATCAGAATTACTATTTTAATTAAACGCATAATTTAAAGTCACTAAATAATTTCTACCTGGCATTACAAAATACCTGATATATGAATAATTTGTATCGAAAATATTTTTAATAGAAAACTGAATTCTAACTGATTGTCTATTTTTAAAATTAACTTTTGAAAAAACAGCTACATCATAAAGAGAAAATCCAGCAACCCGATTTGAAGAAATATTTTCAGTCAATGAATAACGAATTGAAGACATTGTTGAACTTACTTGTATCCCTGTATTTTTTCTTTTTGTGCTTACATTCAAATTACCTGTATATCTTGGTATATAAGCTACTTGATTTAAATAAGTTGGTGCGTTTTTATCTGAAACGTCAACTGAATATTGGTAGGTATAATTCAAATCTACATCAGTATACCAATACATTTTAAAACACTTTTCTAATCGAACACGCGACTCAAATCCAAATGTATTTACTCTTCCTATGTTTTGCATCGACCAAACAAATAAATTTTTAGTTGGTATTGCCAATATTTGATTTTCAACTCGATTTGCAAATCCATTTACAACAAGCATTAAATCCATTTTCTTTTGAATTGGCTTAAAAGATAAACCGAGTGAAAATTGGTTTGCTTCTTCTGGTTTAAGCTTAATATTTCCTATATTATTGTAGTACAATTCATTAAACGATGGCATCCGAAAAGAATTTCGATACCATGCTTTTATTTTCCATTTCCATTTTCCAAATTCATTTTTCTCAATCGCTAAAAATGGATTCATCTTCAAGCGATTAGCAGCTCTTTCTCCTGTATTATTTTCCTCCAAAATACGTTGAACAGAAACTTGAAGTTCTGAAGTCCAATATATTCTATTGAAATTAAATCCTACTAATCCGAATGAATGCAGTCTTCTTGGTGTTGCAGAATTTAAAGATGAAAAATACAAATCACTGTATTTACTTTCAATTCCACCGAAAATGATTGAATTTTCCTTTAATTTTCTTTGAAGTGAAACACCTATCTGGGATGTATTATTAGTGTAAATAGTTGATATCCCACCTGTATTATTTAGAAAAAAGGGATCTGAATAATGCAACCTATCGTGATTATATGTACCAAAAAGTCGATAAACAATTTGTTTGAATTGATGTGTAAAATCTATATTCAAATTTTGCGCTTGTGTCGAAAGTCGTTGATTCGCCATTTCATTATATAATATAACAGCTCCAGGCAAACCTTGATTTGAACCGTTAGTTTTATATATACACCTAAATTCTGCTTGATTCTTAAAACTTGTACCTAAAGTAATACCTGAATACCAATCTTTTAAATCATTATTAAAACGTTGCCCTTCATAATTAAAATTTCCATTCTGAAGTGAATAAGGATATTTCCCATTTGCTTGACGGTATTTTCCAAAACAACTAATAAATGATTTTTTAGAACTAATTTTAGATGTAAAGTAGTTGTCAATTTCACCGAAAGAACCTATTCTAGAAGCAAACCGCACTTTAAACTTCTCGTCTGACTTGATGTTCTCAAATGTATTAATTGTCACCAAACTTCCACTCAAATAAGCAGAAGCAGGTAATAAAAAGCCATTTCGTCCACCTGTGCTTAAAGTTACATTCTCAACATTGTCTGTTTGAACTTGACCTAGATTAATTTGTCCGGTTTGAGTATTGTTAATTGTAAATCCATCAATTAAAAATGTAGTGTGTTGACTTCCAAGTCCTCTAACTGAAACTGTTTTCAATCCACCTAATCCACCGTAACTTTTCATAGAAGTTCCAGAAAATTTTTGCAGTATTGTACCTACATCTTCTGGTTGAGAATAGAGTATTTGATTTCGAGAATAACTTTGAGAAGTCAATTCTAACGTTCTCAATTTTAAGATCTCAACACTAGAAACATTCACTTCAGATAATGACCTCACTGTGTCTTGACTGTATCCTAGCATACAGAAAAAGAAACAGTTAAAGAATATTAATTGAAGTGAATGTTTTTTATTCATTTTTGTATTGAATTTTATTAATTATATCGTAGGGACAAGGCATGCCCTGTCATTACGATATAATTAATAAAAAAATTATTTCACCAATTTTTGAATCAACGAACCATTTTCATTCGTCAATTTTAAAATGTATGAACCCGAATTTAAATCAGATACATTTAAGACAGAAAAATTCAAATGTTTTTTAGAAATCAATAATTTACCTGAAACATCAAATAATTCAATTGTTCCATTTTCTCCTGAAATCGTTAATTCATTCTGAATTGGATTAGGATAAATAGAAACACTTGAAAGCATTGATTCTGAAAGACCTATGCTTTTACTGATTACCAAATCATCAATTGCAAAATAAGTTGGAGTATTTGCATAAACAACACCTGAATAAACTGAATTATCAGATGACTCAAATTTAAATGAAAGTGTATAAACTGTTTCTTTTAAGAATGTTAAATCAACATTTTTCCAAGTATTTACTATATAATCTTGATTATTGTCTGAAAACCTAAAATCCGCAAGGTAAAAAACTGTTGAATCTATCTTCGTTCCATCCTCTCTTTGAGCAATTATCCAAACTCTTAAATAATCGTTACCGTTTGTTCCATCTGGATTCCCACTAGCTCCATTTACTGATCCAAATTTTTTAGCAAACTGATCCCCGTCTCTCATTGACAAAGCAGCATACGTAGTATTTGTAATTTTAAAAGAGTCTAAATCAACTCCTTGACCTGCAAAGGAAATAGTTCCATCAGGAGTGAAAACACCATAATTAGCAGAGTTATTTCCTGAGCCTGCAAATGAACTATATTGATTTACAATACCACCAGTTGTTACATCAGTTACATTTGAAACAGAAAATCCTGCCGCAAAGCCTCCTGAACCTGAAGGGAAAAATTCATTTGAGAAAACAACTCCTTTTTCAATAAAACCTCCCGAACCGGTAGCTCCATCATTGAATGTTTCTGGACTTAACATTACATTTTCAAACCCAATAGTCTGTTGAGCACTCAGCGTTAAAGCTGTGAAAAGTGTACAAATAGAAAAATAAATTTTCTTCATAACTTTTTAGTTATTAATTAAATAAAATAAATAAAAATGAAGAAATCAGTCCAAGCCAAAATGCCTTGCACCTAGGAATACAGAGTATTTCCGACTTTTATCTGAAGTCTTCAAAACATATAAGACCTTGGCAGGTATTCTGACTCTCACCAACTCGATTTCGTCTTCCCAGTTTTTCAACCAGTGACTATTATGAAATCGATTTAACAGTGATTACAGCTGCAGACACAGTTTCGGATTTTCACCGAATTCCCTTTTATTCCACGCAGTGGTACCATAAATCTGCTGCAAATATAGTTTTATTTTTTAAACCATAGTGTTTAAAAGAGTTTGCACAGTTTATCACAGAGTTGAAAATTAAAACTTAGTGAAACTCTTTGGTTAAAAAATCAGTGTACGTATTGTTTTTATTTATTTTTTTTCATAAATTGCATGTATAAATGACAAGGCATATTATCTTAAAGTCTAATTTAATAAATTGAGTCATGAAAGCGAAAAACATAGAAAAAGTAAACGAAGCAATCTTTGTATTGAGAAGTTTTATTGACTTAAGTTCAGAGCTTTTACCCTATTTAGCTGAACTTAAATATTCGAAAAACCTTTCAGCCGAAGATCAAGAAGATCAAGAAAAAATTATTGAAGTTTTTAAAAGTTATAATTTCGATAAAAAAATTTCCTATTTACTAATTCACTCAACGATTTTAGACGTAATTGAGAAATCGTTTAACTTCATTATTGATGGTAAACATTCACGAGATTCATCTAGAAAACAATTGTTAGAATTCAGAAAGGAACACAGAAAATTAAAAAATAATTGGAATTTGATTGATGCTAATTAATTAACAAATTCTCATTAATTTCGCTCTATGAAAAGAGCGAATGACCCGGGTTTAGGTTCCAAATTTCAGAAACCAATCGAACGAATGATGAATCCTGATGGTTCTTACAACATTGTTAGACGAGGTGGTTTAAATGGATTACAAGATTTCTACAAATTCTTACTCGAAATAAAGTGGTATTGGTTTATACTTTTTATCACTTCTTTTTACATTATCATGAACTTAATTTTTTCAAGTTTATACTTATTGATTGGTATCGAACAATTGAAAGGAACTCATAATGGTCAAACTGATTTTTTTAATGCTTTTTTCTTTTCAGCTCAAACATTTACAACTGTAGGATATGGTTCAATTTCTCCTCATGGAAAAGCGGCTGATATTCTTTCTATGATTGAAGCTTTTGTAGGACTATTAAGTTTTGCATTAGCAACTGGTTTATTATATGGTCGTTTTTCGAAACCATCACTTAAAATAGCATTCTCTAAAAACCTGTTAATCACACCTTACGAAGATGGAAATGCATTAATGTTTAAGATTGTAAACATGCGAAACAATGTATTATTAAACACACGAATATCTACTTTAGTTACAATAGACAAAGGGACTCAAAATGAAGAATTTAACAAAGAATATTTTGCTTTAAATCTTGAAACAGATACAGTCAAATTTTTCCCTCTTACCTGGACAATCGTTCATAAAATTGATGAATCATCTCCTATATTTGGATTTACACTTAAAGATTTGAAAAAGAGAAATGCTGAAGTAATTGTTATGGTTGAAACTTTCGACGAAACTTTTGCACAAGAAATTATTCAAAAACATTCGTATGCTCATAGTCAATGGATTGAGGGAATGAAGTTTGACCGTAATTTCAGAATTGATGAAAAGGGAAGATTAACTTTACATATTAATGAGTTAAATAATATTTCTCCTATCTGAAAGGTTAATTACATAATTAGTACCTTTATACTTATATGACAAAACAAGAAATTAATTCGTCTAAAGAACTTCCTATAATGGAATACTTCTATACCATTCAGGGAGAAGGATTTTTTTCTGGTAGGGCTGCTTTTTTTATCCGAACGGCTGGTTGTGATGTTGGTTGTGTTTGGTGTGATGTAAAAGAAAGTTGGGATGCTGATAAACACCCTCTAAAATCGATTGACTTTCTAATTGATGAAGTTCAAAAGTCAGGAACAGAATTAGTTGTCATTACTGGTGGAGAGCCTGCGATGTATGATTTAACAACTATTACAAATAAAATTAAAGCTTTAAATATTGAAGTAGCAATCGAAACTTCAGGCTGTTATAACTTGATAGGTGATATTGATTGGTATTGTTTTTCACCTAAAAAATTCAAATCGCCGGTTGAAGAGGCTTATTTTAAAGCTTCTGAATTAAAAGTAGTAATTAGTCATCCGTCTGATTTTGAATGGGCTGAGGGTCACGCAACTAAAATAAATCATTCTTGTAAATTATACTTACAACCCGAATGGTCAAAACAGGAACGATTCTTGCCTGAAATAATTGAGTATGTAAAAAAACACCCGAAATGGCGTATTTCTTTGCAAACACATAAATTTATGAATATACCTTGAAAATAATCTAGTCATTCAATACTGTAACGAAACATTTTCATTGTCGTTCTCGTAATTATACAATAACAATTAAACAGTGTTCAAAAACTATAATATCGCATGAAGCATTTACTAATTATTCTTCACATTTTAGCTTTCACTTCTTTTGGAATTGCTCAAAATCAATATTCTACTTCAAGTAAAAAAGCAATAAGCTATTTTGAAGAAGCAATGAAAGCTCCTAATTCTAGAAGTGAAATTACTGGCCAACCAAAGTACCAAGAAGGGATTGACTTACTTCTAAAAGCCTTAGAAAAAGATCCTAAATTTTGGGAAGCACACCTAGTTGTTGCAGAGTTCTATGAAGCATTAGGAAAAAATAAAGAAGCAATTTCTTCTTTTGAAAGCGCTTTAGCTATTAATCCTAACCACAGTACTACAGGAAGTACGTTTTTCTATTTGGCTAACTCTCAACAATTGATAGGAGATTACGATAATGCAATCAAAAATTTAGATTATTACATCAATTTTAGAAATGCAAATCCAGATATGGTTAATCAAGCCTATGCAATGAGAGAAAATTGTATTTTCGCTAGGGATGCTATAAAAAATCCGCTCCCTTTCGATCCAATCAATATGGGTCCTGGAATTAATACTGCTGATCCAGAATATTACCCAACAATTACTGTAGATGGAAAAACTATCCTATTTACAAGAAGAATTGATGATGCACGAGTTCCTGTATACAAAGAACAAGAAGATTTTTACGTTTCACAATTAAGTGATCAAAATATTTGGGGGACTGCTTCTCCAATGCCTCCGAATGTGAATTCATTATTAAACGAAGGAGCACCAACTATTTCTGCTGATGGCCGTTCTCTTATTTTCGTTGCTTGTTCGAGTCAATCAGATGATATTGACTACGGTGAAGGAAGAGATGGAAAAGGAAGTTGTGATTTATTTTACTCTAAAAAACTAGGGAAATCTTGGACGAATCCGGTCAACTTGCCTGGTAATGTTAATTCATTCACGTGGGAGTCTCAACCATCGCTATCTTCTGATGGTAAAACACTTTATTTCATAAGAAGAGTCAATAGAAAAGGGGAATTACCTAATTCCGATATTTTCGTTTCTAAAATGAATACGAATGGAACTTGGGGAACAGCTCAGAGACTTCCTGATATTATAAACACACCAACGCAAGAAGAATCTGTTTTAATTCATCCCGATGGAAGATCATTGTATTTTGCTTCAAGAGGACATAAAGGAATGGGTGGCTCAGACTTATATGTCTCTCGACTAGATGATAACGGTAAATGGTCTAAACCAGAAAATTTGGGTTACCCTATAAATACGAAGTCGGATGAGAATTCATTGATGGTTTCACCTGATGGAGAAGTTGGATTTTTTGCTTCTAATCGCGATGGAGGACATGGTGATTTGGATATTTATTGGTTTAATATGCCTGAAAATCTTCGTCCAACAAAAACATTGTATTTCGAAGGTAAAGTATTTGATGTAAACACGAAAAAACCTCTTGCTGGTAAATTTCAACTTATTGATTTAAAAACTGGAAATGAAGTTATTTACTCTGAAGCAGATGCTATTTCAGGAGAATTTATGGTCTCGTTACCAGTAAATAGGGATTATGCCTTAAATGTGTCTTTTAATGGTTATAACTTCTTCTCTCAAAACTTTAACTTAATTAATCCTGAAGGATTAGAAGCTTTTCATATGGATGTCCCGATGGTTCCGATAACTAGTGATGCTCCAACAATTCTTAAGAACGTATTCTTTGATTTAGGAAAAGCTACTTTACGTTCCGAATCGTTTGTTGAATTAAATAAACTGCGTGATTTCTTAACAACAAATCCAACAATTAAAATTGAATTAGGAGGACATACCGATACAAGAGGTGATGCGACTGAAAATCAAATTCTTTCTACAGATCGTGCTAAATCAGTTTATAATTATTTAATTGGTCAAGGAATTGTTACTGATCGTTTATCATACAAAGGATATGGAGAAACAATGAATATTAACTCAGATGCTGATATTACAAAATTGGCAAGCGAGATAGACAAAGAAGATGCGCATCAAGAGAATCGTCGTACTGAATATAAAATCATTAAATAGATATGCACTTTTTACGATTAATTCGACCAGTAAATTTAATAATTATAGCATTTACAATGTACAGCACCCGTCTGTTCTTGTACATCTACGAACAACTTTTTAAAATCAATTTATTCCAAAAAGGAGGTGAAGAATTTGACTTCTTTTTAATCGTATTTTCGACGGTTTTAATTGCTGCAGCGGGAAATATCATCAATGATTATTTTGATGTAAGAGCGGATAGAATAAATAAACCTGAAAAATTAATTATTACTAAACATATAAACAGAAAATGGGCTATTTTAAGCCATTGGGTTTTAAATGTTATTGCTTTTGGAATTGCCATCTATTTAAGTGCTAGAAATAATACTTTTTGGTATATGTTTATACATTTACTTTCTATCAATGCACTTTGGTTTTATAGTATGTACTTTAAAAGAAAACCATTTATTGGTAATTTTATAGTAGCTACTCTTACAGCTTTAGTTCCTATATTGTGTGGAATACATTTTTATATTCATCACGAATTACCAACTATTGAATTAGAAAACATTAATACTCCATTTGCTTTTTGGATTTATCACTTAATGGCACATGGACACTATATTCTAATTTTAGCATTGTTTGCCTTCGCATCTAATTTAGCTAGAGAAATAATTAAGGACATCGAAGATATAGAAGGAGATAAATTATTACACGCTAAAACACTTCCAATTCTTTATGGCGTGAGTAAATCAAAATGGATGGCTGGACTTTTATTAATTCTCTCTCCTATTTTATTTTGCCTTTTATTCTTTTTAAAGATTGATTCATCTTCAAATCTTATTGAAAACATACGTTTATTTATTCCTGTTTTAGGTGCTCTCTTTTTAGATATAATCTCTATCGTATTATTAATTAAAGCAAAAAGTCGTAAAGAGTTAAAGCGCGTTGATTTAATGATTAAAATAGCAATGCTTTTAGGCCTTTCTTTACCTTTTTATTGGATATTAGCTTATAGTTTTTAATATGATTCAATCAAATAAAAAAATAGTCTTAGGTTCAAAATCACCAAGAAGACAAGAATTGTTAGCAGGAATTGGTATTGAATTCACTATCAGAACGAAAGATACTGACGAAAGTTATCCAGTAAATTTAAAACCAACTGATGTCCCTATCTATATTGCTCAAAATAAAGCAAATGCTTTAAAATCAGAATTAGCAGAAGATGAAATTTTAATTTGTGCTGATACAGTTGTAATTGTTGAAAATACAATATTAGGAAAACCGAATAATGAAAAAGAAGCAACAGAAATGCTTCAGCTTTTATCTGGAAAAACGCATTTAGTTACAACAGGTGTTGTCCTTTCTTCCTGTTCAAAAACGAAAGACTTTAGTTTAACAACAGAGGTAACGTTTAAAAATTTATCTTCTGAAGAAATTGAGTATTATGTCTCAAATTACAAACCTTTTGATAAAGCGGGAAGTTACGGGATTCAAGAGTGGATTGGTTTTATTGGGGTAACATCAATAAAAGGTTCTTATTTTAATGTAGTTGGATTACCAATTCATGAAGTCTACCAACATTTAACTAACTTTTGATTAAACATTCAAAATCGAAAATTCAACAACATTATTTCTACAAAAAACAAAAAGGGGCAAATATTCGCCCCTTTTTGTTTTTTGTAGAAATACCTTATCTTACCTTGAATGAGACTCTTCTGTTCTTAGCTAATCTTAAATCTTCTTCGTCGATATCAGAAATTTCTGAACTTGGATCTGAAATTCCAACAGGATTTGAAATCAATCTAGATTCAGCAATCCCTTTAGATGTCAAATATTTAATAACTTCATTTATACGTTTGTTAGACATGTCAGAAAAAGCAGGTTTTTCAGCTGCTAACTTTTCTTCCATTTCATCGTTGTGACCAACTATTTCCAATTTCAAATTTGGATTTGCTTTTAAATCTTCAGCAATTAAATCCAATGATTTCATTGAATTTGGTAATAATTTACTTTTACCAAAACCGAAATATTCATTCTGTAATTCAATTTGGTCTTTTACAGGCATCCCTTCATTAACATTTACTACTTTTTGAAAAATAGTATTTGAATATGATTCATCACCTGAACTTGAGCCTCCACAATCGCACGTTCCATCTTCAGCAACTAAAACAACTGAAATATCATCGATATAATAATAAGCCGCGGTAATTTGTGCCGCTTTATTTTTTGGGTCCTTTTTATTTTTTTCGTTTTTAGTATTTTCATTAGAAGTGAAATTACCTAAAGTGATAAATTTCTCGCCACCTTCAGCATAGTATGTTGCACAAACTTCTTCCCAGTTATACATTGCACTAAAAATTTTATTTTTAGAATCTAAAACATGTGTTTTTTCAATTATAGCTGTTTTAGAATCTGTGCCATAAGGTTTTGAAGAAAAATTAACCCCCATTTGATTTGAAGCAAACTTAGAAGATTCAGATAAAGACAAACTAAATCTTACACAATACTTCATTCCTTTTTTTAAAGGTGAATTCAATTTACCCATGATATATGATCTAGGCATTGCATCACCAAACGAATAACCAACAATTCCTGCATAATTTGTTCCTTCTTTAGCATCCTCCTTACCGTACAGATTTTCAGGAACATTTATAGTTACATTTTTAGAAGGTGTGAACAAATCTGCCCGAACTCCTGTTGGAGAAGTCCAACCTGTAGCATTCTCAATACAACCTAAAGCCTTCATTTTACCTTCAATAGTCTCAAATCCAGGATTTGGAACCAAATTTTCTTGTCCGATTGAAGTGATTGACATCAATCCTAAAGGAAAAGCAACTAATAGTGATTTAATACTTAATTTCATAGTCTTTAACAGTTTTAATAAAAGTTTTCACCTTTTCAGGATCAATGTCTGGATATACTCCATGACCTAAATTCACAATGTGACGTTTACTTGTGAATGAATTTAACATATTAATTGTTGAACTTTCAACAGCTGCATGAGAAGCATACAAAGCGCAAGGATCTAAATTACCTTGTAATGTTCTAGTTTCTCCAATTTGCTCTCTAATTTTCACACTATCCATATTCCAATCCAAACCTACCGTATTACAATTTAATTTTGCAATAGCTTCAACAGAAGAAATAGCACCTTTTGAAAAAACAGTAACTGGCACCTCATTTATTGCCGAAACAATTTTGTCTATATATCTCAATCCAAATTCTGCATATTGTTCAGTTCCAAGAATTCCGGCCCAAGAATCGAATAATTGCAACATATGAGCTCCCGCTTTTGCCTGTGCTTTTAAATACTGAATAGTAACTTCTGTTATACGACTAAGCAACTCGTGTGCCAAAATTGGATTCGTATATAATAACTTTCTAGATTCAGAAAAAGTTTTAGAACCATGTCCTTCAACCATATAACAAAATATTGTCCAAGGCGCACCTGCAAAACCAATTAAAGGAACTCTCCCTCCTAATTCTTTGTTCGTGATTTTAATTGCTTCTAAAACATAACCTAAACGGTCTTCAATATCAAATCCTGTTTCTGCATATTTTAAACCTTCTTCTGATCGGATGGTCTTTTCAAACCAAGGACCTTTAGCTTCTAGCATTTGATATTCTAATCCCATCGCCTCTGGAACTACCAAAATATCTGAAAATATAATTGCAGCGTCAACACCCAGTATATCAACTGGTTGAATTGTTACTTCAGCAGCAAATTCAGGTGTTTCTACTAATTCTTTAAAGCCGCTTAACTTGCTTCTCACAGCTCTATATTCTGGTAAAATTCTACCAGCTTGACGCATCAACCAAACAGGATAGCGTTCAATGCTTTCACCTTTTGCTGCGCGTAAAATAAGATCGTTTTGTAATTTCATAGTAGACAAATATAAATATTAGATTTTGGACTGAACAATAGATTTTAGTATTTATTAGAATAATGGGATAAAATCACTAAATAAACCCTTCAAGAAATATCGTTTAGATGATGAATATCATTTACCATTTAATTTCTTGAATATTTTTTGAATTTAAATATTCATTTGTTTTACTAAAATGTTTACAACCAAAAAAACCTCTATATGATGACAAGGGTGATGGATGAACCGATTTTAAAACCAAATTTTTTGACGCATCAATTCCATTTCCTTTTTCGTGCGCCTTTGAACCCCACAAAAGATAAACTACATTCTCCTTATTTAAATTCAGTTGATAAATCACCTCATCAGTAAAAAATTCCCAACCTTTATTTGCGTGACTTCCAGCCTCACCTTCTCTAACAGTTAAAATACTATTCAGAAGTAAAACTCCTTGTTCGGCCCATCTTTCTAAATTTCCATTTACAGGAAAAGGTATATTTAGGTCTGACTCAATTTCTTTAAAAACATTTATTAAACTTTTGGGAAAAGGTTTCACATCTTCTTCAACAGAAAAACAAAGACCATTCGCGTGTCCTCTTGTTGGATAAGGATCTTGTCCTATAATAACAACTTTAACATTTTCGAATTTACATTCATTGAATGCTTTAAAAACAGATTCTTTGGGTGGAAATATAGCGTCATCATATGTTTTTAACTCACTTTCTAAAAAAAGTTTTAAATTTTGAAAATAGTTTTTTTTAAATTCATTTTTTAATCTTTCTTTCCACGTTTTTTCTAATTCCAACTTCATATAACAAAGATATGAATAACAAAGAAAATAAATGATTCAACTACATTCCTTATATTTGTATTTAAAGAGTTATTTAATCAAAATATCATATAATGAAAAATACATTTGCATTGCTATTTTTATTTGCTATTATATTTAGTTGTTCTGAAAATAAATCAACAGACAATGAATTAACAGAAAAAGAAAATAACAAAAAACAAACTTTAGAGGAAATAATAGATAGACACGTTCAATCTCAACTTTCTATTCCTTCAACTGAAAAATATACTCTTCATATTTACAAAGAACATCTTGATGGTGATGATAAAATTGATGCGATTATTACAGTAAATAGATTAAATTTTGCCTACGAGGAAGCAAATAAATCAGGTAAATATGAAATTCGAAAAGAATTAGGTTTTACAGGTCATTACAATTACATTTTTTATTTTGATGGTGGCTTAAATATGATTTCACCATCAATCATTGTTCCTTCTTCCCCACAAGCGGAATTGATTGTGAAATTTGAAAATATTTCAACCTCTGCTTTCAAAGACGTTATAGTTGATTATAAAATAAGAAATTCATCTTTTAGAAATTATTATAACATAATGAATCATAGTCCGGTTCAAGTTTTTCAATGGAAATTATATGATTACTTAGGCGAAAAAAATGTAGAAGCTAACTACATTGAGTATTCAAATGGATCTGTCGGACTTGCAAAAGATATCTTGATTTTCAAAGGAAAATTAAAAAATGGGAACAATGTAAAAGATATTTACAATTTTTCACCTGAAATAGAAAAAGAAGGAGAATTAATTCATCGTTTTTTCTACTTAGATAAAGAAGGAAAATATTTCACTAAAAAGTAAATGGAAAATACCTTAACATGCTCTAAAACATTCCGTTATTTTACTTTTGGCAATCCTGATGATGCTAAATACATTCTTTATGTTTTACATGGTTATGGTCAATTAGCTGAATACTTCATCCGTAAATTTCATGATTTAGGTAATAATTATTTCATTGTTGCCCCTGAAGGAATGCATCGTTTTTATTTAAAAGGAAGCAATGGAAGAGTCGGCGCCTCATGGATGACAAAAGAAGCGAGAGAACTAGATATTTCTGACACACAAAATTGGCTCAATCACCTAAAAAAAGAAATCGATTCAAACTATTCGTTTCAAAAAGAAATTGTACTTGGATTTTCTCAAGGAGGAGCAACAGCAGCTCGCTGGACTACAATCAATTCAATTCCAAATCAAATTTATTGGGCGAACGTTTTTCCTACTGATATTGATCCGAAATCTATTATTTCAAAAGAAAATAACGTAAATAAACATTTTGCTATAGGGACTCAAGATGAATATTTCAATTCTGAAGAACAACTTTCAACTCTTTCTTTTTATGCTAACTTAGGATTTAAAACACACATTTTCAACGACTCCCATACAATTGATAATATCACTTTAAAAGAAATTTTAACAGATATAACTAAAAAATAAAAAAAGTTAAAAACTATTAAAAACTTTAAAGCATTAATTTGGCACAATTTCTGATATTTGCACTGAAAATTAATGAATATGAAAATCTTATTATTTGCTTTTTGCCTTTTAACACTTACTGTTTCTGCACAAGATTCTAAAGAAATTAAAGACGCTAAATCACAAGGTATTTTAGACAAACTTTCAACAAAAATGAAAGGTTTAAAATCATTTTATATCGAATTCAGTGCGAATATTAAAAATGCTTCATCTGGAACAAATGAAACTTCTGCTGGTAAAGGTTGGGTGAAAGATAAAAAATTCTGTGCTTCTTACGGCGATAACACAATCATTTCTAATGGAATAAAAACATGGACAGTTGTAAAAGAAGAAAAATCTGTATATGAGTCTGACGCAAATGAAGATGATAAAGAATCAATCAATCCAAAAAAATTATTGACTATCTGGGAAACTGGTTTTAAAAACAAATACGAAAAAGAAGAAAATTTAAATGGTGAGATAGTTCACGTTATTTATTTGTACCCTAAAGCAGCTGGAAAAGTTGATTATCACACAATTATTCTTTATATCTCTAAAAATACAAATGAAATGAAGAAAGCTATTTTGAAATCGAAAGATGGAACTGTGATGACTTATTCATTAACTAAATTTACTCCAAACGAAACTATCGAGGATACTAAATTTGTATTTGACTCTAAAAAATACCCAGGATACACTATTATTAAGGATTAAAGTTGAGGTTAAGATTAAGGTTGAGATGTAGTTAATCTAAATCTCAACCTCAGCCTATTTCAATCTACTAACTTCATTTGTTTCAATAAGAAAGAAGCATTCATGTTTTTACAAACACCTTCATTTATTCTATAATCAAAGGATAAATTATCACCTTCAATCGTTGAATCAAAATACATATTTTTAAAAGAAGTATCTTCTTTCGATAAATCACAAAGGGATAAATCATGAGTTGCTATGATTCCTTTTGCATTTAATCGCTTTAATTTTTGAAGAAACTTTGCAGAACCTATTTCCTTGTCCTTACTATTTGTTCCTTTTAATATTTCATCCAATATAATAAACACCTTCTCCCCTTTTTCAATAGCATCCATAATAAATCGTAATCGAATTAATTCCGCGTGGAAATAAGAACTTTCAACAGTTAAATCATCACTTGTACGCATACTTGAGAACAATTTCAATAAGGGTAATTTACACGATTTAGCTAAAATTGGAAATCCAGCATTCGCAAAAGCAAAAGTCAAACCAAGACTTCTTAAATACGTACTTTTTCCTGCCATATTTGGACCTGTGATAATTATGAAATTTTCATTACTCTTTATATTAACATCATTCTTTACACTTTTAGCTTGATTTACAAAAGGATGTGATAATTGAATAATTTCAATCGGTTCATCTTCAGGTATAATTGTAGAAAAAGTAGAATTTGGATGATTATATTTATAAATAGCTCCAGAAATCCAAACTTCAATTTCAGCTAATCTATTCTCCCAACTCTCTAATTGACTTGCATTTTTAACCAACCATTTTTTTAATTGAGTTACAATTTGAAAATCCCAAGCTATTAAAAAGTTAAGTAGAATTCCAACTAAAAAATTGATTCGAACATCGAATCTTCCCATTATTTTATCCAACTCTTTGACTTCGTGCAATACACCCTTCTCTTCATTTAATAATTGGTCTTGCTCATTCTTAAACAACTGATTCTTCACTTTTAAATTACTGTACAATTCTAATTGCTTCAATATCACCTTTACTCTCTCCGATTGATTGGTTAATGTATTTGCAACAGAATTCGTTCGTTTTAATCCTTGGGCTACAATTGCCAAATTAACCGCTAAAATTGCAGTAAAAATAGAACTACTAATAATCCCTATGGATAATAAAATAATGGAAGAAAATGCTACTATTGGTAGAAAAAATCGTAAAAACTTAAACGTCGATGATAATTGAATATCTAATTTAGACAACTCTTTTAGAGAAGCCTGTTTTTCACCTTTTCGAACCAATCCCTCCGACATAAATTCCTGACACCAAGTAATCTCATCAGCTAAATCAGTAATACAAATTGAATTCAATTCAATTGTTGATGAACCTTCAGCTAAAGTTTGGGCTAATTTTTCTTTTCCTTGTAAAGAAACTGTTCTATTTACTAATTGGAAAACACTCTTTTTACCAAAAATATCCATATCCAAAGTGTACGGATGTTTTCCATCTCTAAATTCTGTACCATCTTCAAACATTGACCAATCGCCATCAATTACTTTCAATTCGTTTTCATTAATTGAAATTAGAGCCACCATTTTATCTCTTTTATATTTTGCATCTACCGATAAATGAACAACATACAAGAATAATCCAAAGAAAATTACAAAGGATGGTAACAATAAAATAGATCCCCAAAAAACAAAAAAGGAATTCCCTGCTAACAGAAAAAACAATAATCGTAAAAAAGTAAATAATCTATATCTAGATTGAACGCCTTTTAATTCTTGATTTAATTCGGTAATTCGATTGGTATAATATGTTTTTACTTCCACTTTTTACATTTTTTTTCAAAGCTAGTTAATTTTATTAGAACTTCTATAATCACAACGTTTTATGTTAATTTCTCTTAAAATAATTTAGAAGTGAAATTTCGATTTATTTTACTCATTTTTTTCTAACTTTATGCCTATGAGTAATGAAATAAATCGATTGAATTTAGCGCAATTCGGGAATCTTGAACTTCTTGCAAAACAAGTTGTTGAAGGTTTTATAACCGGTATGCACAAAAGTCCTTTTCATGGGTTTTCAGTCGAATTTGCTGAACATCGTTTATACAATGCTGGCGAATCAACTCGACATATTGACTGGAAACTCTATGCAAGAAGCGGAAAATTCTTCACTAAAAAGTATGAAGAAGAAACAAATCTTCGTTGCCAAATTGTGATAGATTGTTCTAGCTCAATGCTATTTCCAAAAGGTAAAGAACTAAATAAATTAGAATTTTCTATTTATTCTGCTGCTTCATTGATTGAACTTCTAAAAAAACAAAGAGATGCTGTCGGAATTTCTTTATTCTCTGAAAAATTAGAATTACATACGGAAGCTAAATCTTCAATTCTTCATCACCGTTATTTATATAGTGAATTAGAAAAGAGAATGAATGAGTATTCGGAAGAAACAAAGAAAACAACCAATGCTATTCAAGCTTTACACGATATTGCTGAATTAAGTCACAAAAGAAGTTTGGTGATTATTTTTTCAGATTTACTGGACGACCCTACTCGTTCAGATGAATTTTTTCAAGCCTTACAACACCTAAAACACAATAAACACGAAGTAATTGTTTTTCATGTAGTTGACAAGAAAATGGAAGTTGATTTCAATTTAGAAAACAGACCTTACACTTTAGTGGATATGGAAACTGGTGAAAGAATGAAACTTCAACCAGCTCAAATCAGAGAACAATACATTGAATCAATCGGAAAGTACTTTAACGAACTAAAACTTCGTTGCGCTTCCTACCAAATCGATTTTATGCCTGCCGATATAAACGAAGGGTATAATCAAATATTACTTCAATATCTTCTGAAAAGAGGGAAATTGTTTTGATTATACGTTTCCTGTTTTATTCTACTATTCCAATTTAAAACAGATTGACTTACAAACAACTGAATAACAATCATTTAAAAAATATCAAAACCTATCTTGATAATGTAACTCAAGGTATGAACTAAATGAATGCGGCTGAGTAAAAATTACATCCCTAAGGGACCAATTTTGTACCGAAACTACATTCTTTCTGGAACTCTAACTCCTAACAAACACATTGAAGAAACAATTACTTTGGCAATGTTTTTACTCAAAACCAAACGCATATTTTTCAATTCTTCGTTTTTTTCTATTAAGATTGGAATATTTTGATAAAACTGGTTGTACAATTTTACTAATTCAAAAATGTAGTTACAAATAACAGCAGGAGACAATTCTCTTCCAGCCTCTTGAATAATCGAAGGGTATTCAACTAATAATTTAATAACTTCTTTTTCTGAAGTTGCTAATTCTTTTGCATTTAATGCTTTAGTTTCACCACCTCTCGCTAGTAATGATTTGATTCTAGCATGTGCATATTGAATAAAAGGTCCTGTGTTTCCATTCAATTCAATAGATTCAGCAGGATCGAACATCATTCGTTTTTTAGGGTCTACTTTTAACAGGTAATACTTCAAACCACCCATTCCAATTAATTGGAACAAATCTTCTTTATCAACTTCTGTCATTCCCTCTAAATAACCACGCTCTTGCGTCATTTCTTTAGCACTTTGAACAACTTCAGCCATTAAATCATCAGCATCTACAACCGTTCCTTCACGAGATTTCATTTTTCCAGATGGTAAATCAACCATTCCGTAAGACAAATGTGAACAGTTATCAGCCCAAGAATAGCCTAATTTTTTCAAGATTAGGAATAAAACTTTAAAATGGTAATCTTGCTCATTTCCAACAGTATATATCATACCGCTTAAATCTGGAAAATCGTTGTAACGGTCAACTGCTGTACCAACATCTTGTGTCATATATACTGTCGTACCATCCGAACGTAACAATAATTTTTCGTCTAGTCCGTCAGAAGTTAAGTCTATCCATACTGACCCATCTTCTTTTTTGAAGAAAACTCCTTTTTGAAGCCCTTCAATTACAATATCTTTCCCCAAAACAAACGTTTCAGATTCGTAGTATAATTTATCGAAATCAACCCCCATACTTTTGTAGGTCGAAGCAAAGCCATCATATACCCAACTGTTCATTGTTGACCAAAGTAAATAAACTTGAGGATCTCTAGCTTCCCATTTCACTAACATATCTTTCGCTTCACGCAAAAGGTTCGTTTCATTTTTAGCTAAATCTTTGATTTTGTCATCAATTCCTTTAATCGCCTTTTCATCTTTACCAACCTTTGATTCAGTTAATCGAATGAATTCAGCTACAGTTTTGTCTGAGAAATCGGCTGTATCTCCTTTTTCCCATTGTTCGATAATTGATTTAGCTTCAGCATTGAATTGTTTATCAAATTCAACGTAATACTTTCCAACCAATTTATCACCTTTTAAACCCGTATTTTGAGGAGTTTCTCTCTCCCCTTTTTCATTTAAAGGTGAAAATTTTTCCCACGCTAACATACTTTTACAAATATGTATCCCTCGGTCGTTAATTATTTGAGATTTAACTACTTTATGCCCGTTTGCTTTTAAAATTTCAGCCACAGAATAACCTAAAAAGTTATTTCTTAAATGCCCTAAATGCAAAGGTTTATTGGTATTCGGAGATGAATATTCGACCATAATAGTCGGTTTCGAATTTGGAGATTCAAAACCAAAAGTTGAATTATTATTTATTGTATCTAATTCAGAAAGCCAATACTCATTTGAGATTACAAAGTTTAGAAATCCGCTTACCACATTGTAATGAGAAATAAAAGGTAATTTTTCTTGAATAAACATACCAATCTTATTTCCAGCTTCTTCAGGAGAACAACGCAATGCTTTCACAAACGGAAAAATAACCAATGTTAAATCTCCCTCAACTTCTTTTCTAGTTTTTTGAAATTGAATAATTTTTGAATCAATTGTTGTACCGAATAACGCTTCAGAATTCTCTACTAATATCTGTTTAATTTGACTTTCCATTCTGTTTATTATCCTTTCAAAGTATCAATAACAACCTCTACTAATTCAGCTGTTACCTCTGCCATTTTATTAATTTTCTCATCCAAACAAGGATTTACCTCCACAAATTCAATGCAAGCTATTTTATCATTTGCCGCAAAAGCTGTTAAGAGTTCTTGTGCCTCTTTTGGAGTTAGCCCATTGTCTACAGGAGTTCCAGTTCCATGAGAAGTAAATTCAGGATCCATCGAATCAACGTCGAAAGAAATATAAATTAAATCACATGCATTTAATCTTTCCTCAACTTCAGAAACAACTTTCGCGGTACCTTTTTCGTTTACTTCAGCGACTGTGTAATTTTTAATAGACAATCTTTCCATTAAAGCATTTTCTTGCTCTTCAGTATCTCTTACAGCAATAAATATTAAATCTTGAGGTAAAATTTTCGGAGCTACTTCACCAATTGATTTCAATCGATTCCATAAATCAGCTGTTGGTTTTTCAACGTCATTTATTTTGCACTCTAAATTATCATCACTTAAAGCAGTTGCCAAAGGCATTCCGTGAATATTTCCTGAAGGAGTTGTATATGGAGTATGTAAATCTGCGTGTGCATCAATCCAAACTACACCCAATCTTTTTTCAGGATAAGTTGCTTTAATTCCTGCAATAGTTCCACCTGCGGAACCATGATCTCCTGCGATTACTAATGGAAATTTACCTGCTTTTAAAATTCCTGAAATCTTATCATTCAACGATTCATAAATAGAAACTAATCCATCAATTCTTTTTGCAAATTTATGAGAAGTCGAAATATCTAACAAATGATTCAAAGAAGTAATTTCTTCAACAGGATGATCGCCGAAAAAGAATTTGTTATTTTTTCTTGCAGCTGTCATTACGGCACCAGGACCTAAAGAAGCTCCTCTTGTTCCTGCAGTAATTTCTGAAGTATTGATTAAAAAAACTATATCTTTTTGCATATATCTATTATAGTAGTGTCAAAAGTAATACATTTTTATGATTTTAAGTTGAGATAAATCGACAGATTAAGTAGTATTATTAAGGAAATACCAAACATTTTAAGTTAAATTACTACTTTCGCTTAAAAATACAATACTAGAAATACTAAATACAAGATGCTTATGAAACTCATTTTCTTCTGCTTGCTTTCTTTTTCATTATTTTCTCAAAGTTATGAGCCTTTTGAAGGAAAACTTGTCTATAGTATCGAAATGGCAGATACTTCATTACATAAGTATTTCCCTACAAGAACGATGATTATTTACACGAATGACACAATTGCGAGAATTGAAAACGAAACACAAGAACTTGGAAAACAAATAGTTATAAAACATACTCTTTTAAATAAATCAATTCTACTTCTTCAAAACGGAACTGAAAAATATGCTATCCAAACAGATTTATCCAAACAAAAAGAAAAAGCAAAAAACGACTCGTTAAAACCTCAAATAACCTATAAAAAGAAGTTAGGAAAACGTAAAATTCTTAATTTAAAAGCAAACCGAATTGAACTTACCGTTAAAGGTAAAAAACAAAAAATAGAAATTCTTTACCTAAAAAATTTATCTCCAAAATACATTGATGCGTATAGCGAAGTTCCAGGATTACCAGTAAGATATTATATTAGCACTGAAGATGGAGTTGCAGTTTACACATTAGTTTATATGGAAAAAGTAAAGTTAAATCGAGATCTTTTTGGGGTTCCAATTGATTATAAAAAAGTAAGTTTTGATCAATTTATGGATGACTTAATCAAATCGAAAAACAAGTAATAAAATCCCCCTTTTTATTCAAAAGAAATTTTTGAGTTTTTTAAATTCAACTTTAGTAACATTTGACTGTGTAAACTATCCTTTTAAAACCATTTTTCAAGGGTATTTGTTCGTTAACTTCGCGTGATATTTTAGCGAAGAATGGCATTAGAAAACGAATATAAAAGTAAAAACGAGTTTATTCCTAAGGAGTCTTATAACCAAGACGAGCCTAAAGAAAAGTCAACTCCTAAAAAAGAAAAAGAGAAAAAAACGACTCAAATTAAAAATCCTTTAAAAGATTTTTCTGGTAGATTCGACAAAGAAAAGTTAAGAAGCACAATTGGAGCGTTCTTGATTTTACTTTCATTTTATTTCTTTTTAGCTTGTTTATCATACATTTTTACTTGGACAGATGATCAAGACCGAGTTTTAGACAAATCCCTTTTCGAATTTCTTTTTGAAGACAATCCCGAACCTGTATCTAATTGGTTGGGGAAATTTGGAGCTTGGACATCACATCTTTTTATATACAAGTGGTTTGGATTATCCTCATTTGGATTCTGTTTTTTATTTTTTATTTCAGGTGTAAAAATCTTATTTAAAGTTTCATTAGTTCCAATAAAAAGAGCGTATGCCATCACATCAATTATGATGGTTTGGTCTTCTTTATTTTTGGGTTTTTTCGCTAATCAAGTCAATTATCTTGGTGGATCATTTGGATACCATATAAATGATTGGCTAAAACTTTCACTAGGTAGTTTTGGAGCTTTTATTTTAATAGCCGTTTTTTTTTATTTCGCATTAGTTATATTGTTTAATCCAAACTTTAAACAAATTTTTGATAAACTATTCAATAAATCAGAAGAAGAGGATATGGGTTACGATGAAAAAAACCCACTTTATAATACGATCAACCCTAACTCTGCTAGAGTTAAACCTGAATTTGATGACTTACATGTTGTTAACACAATAAAAGACGACGATATTGAAGAAGAGAATATTACAGCTCCTGTAGTTTTTGACGAAGAGGATGAAGAAGAGGATTTTAACGAGGATGATGTTTTCGATGGTTCTGAACTTGAAATATTGGTTACAAAACCAGCTTCTAAACCAATCACTGTCAACGATGATTTCGAAATTGAAATTCCTGAAGAAGCTTTATCAGAACCTACACTAAGTGATGATGATTTTACTGTAGTTAAACCTAAAGTGGAAGAAATTTTGAGTGATTCTGAGATGGATGATTTAAGAAAAGAATATGGCGACTATGACCCAACTTTAGATTTAGCTAGTTATATCTTACCTCCTATCGAACTTTTGAAAGATTATGGTAGAGGTGGAATCAATATAAATAAACAAGAATTAGAAGACAATAAAAACAAAATTGTTGAGACACTTTCTCATTATAAAATAGACATAGCGAAAATTAAAGCAACAGTTGGTCCAACGGTAACACTTTATGAAATCGTTCCAGCACCAGGAGTTCGTATTTCTAAAATTAAAAACCTAGAAGACGATATAGCATTAAGTTTAAGCGCATTAGGAATTCGAATTATTGCACCTATTCCAGGAAAAGGAACAATTGGTATTGAAGTTCCAAATAGTAATCCCGAAATGGTTCCGATGCGAACTTTGATTGCATCTGAAAAATTCCAAAATTGTGATTATGAATTACCGGTTGTTTTAGGAAAAACGATTACGAATGAAACGTATATGTTCGACCTGACAAAAATGCCTCACTTATTGGTAGCTGGTGCAACTGGTCAAGGTAAATCAGTAGGTTTAAATGCAATATTAGTTTCTATTCTTTATAAGAAACATCCTGCTCAAGTAAAATTTGTATTGATTGACCCTAAAAAGGTTGAATTAACTCTTTTCAATAGAATTGAACGTCACTTCCTAGCTAAATTACCAGGTGAAGGGGATGCCATTATTACCGATACATCAAAAGTAGTGAATACTATGAATTCATTGTGTATAGAAATGGATGATCGATATGAATTACTAAAAGAAGCACAGGTACGTACTATTAAAGAATACAATGCTAAATTTATTTCAAGAAAATTAAATCCTGAAAAAGGTCATAGATATATGCCTTATATCGTTGTATTAATTGATGAGTTTGCAGATTTAATTATGACGGCGGGTAAAGAAATTGAACATCCGATTGCTCGTATTGCTCAGTTAGCTCGTGCGATTGGAATTCACTTAATTGTAGCAACTCAACGTCCATCTGTAAATGTTATTACAGGTATGATTAAAGCAAATTTCCCAGCTCGTATTGCTTTTAGAGTACTTTCTAAAATAGATTCAAGAACAATTTTAGATGGTTCAGGAGCAGATCAATTAATTGGTCGTGGAGATATGTTAATTATGAATGGTTCAGAATTAATTCGTTTACAATGTGGTTTTGTTGACACCCCTGAAGTAGATAATATCTGTGCGTTCATTGGTGATCAACGAGCGTATCCAGAAGCATTGATTTTACCTGAATACGTTGGTGAAGGAGGAAGTAATGATAATGAATTCGATACCAACGAATTAGACCCGATGTTTGCTGATGCTGCTAGAATAGTTGTTTTACACCAACAAGGATCGGCAAGTTTATTACAACGTAAATTAAAATTAGGATATAACAGAGCTGGAAGAATTGTAGATCAATTAGAAGCATTTGGAATTATCGGTCCGTTCCAAGGAAGTAAGGCAAGAGAGGTGCTTTATGCTGAGATACCAACTCTGGATCAATTTTTAGCAACGAAAAACATATTTTAGAAGATACGCCATGTAAAGATGCTATTAATCTCGTCTCTATGATATGACAGAATGTCAATATATAAAAATGGTACACCATTTGAAAAAGAAAAGGTACATTTATAAAAATTAGAAAAAAATGAAAAGATCGTATATTATTTTAGGCTCGATTGCATTATTGGTAATCATTTTATTTGGAACTTACAGATCATCGTATAATTCTGCTATTAAATACAAGATGGCAGTTAAAAGATCATGGGGAGATGTTCAAACAACATATCAAAGAAGAGCAGATTTAATTCCTCAATTAGTTGCTACAGTTAAAGGAGCTGCCAAAAATGAAAAAGAAATATTAACGAATGTAACAAATGCAAGAGCTGGAATTACAAATTTCGATCCTAATCAATTAGAACAAGAAATTGGTAACGCACAAAATCCTAGACAAATTGATCTTGCTGGAAAAAAAATCAATACAGCTATTAATTTAGCTTTTGAAGCGTATCCTCAAATTCGTTCTACTGAGGCGTTTTTTGGTCTTCAAACAGATATTACCGGGACAGAAAACAGAATCAATAAAGCACGTCAGGATTACAATGAAGCAATTGAGATATATAACACTCATATTAGTGGTTTCTTAAATAGTACGTTTTTAAATAAAACTACTTTCCCATATATTGAAGAATCTTTTTCTGCATCTGCAGGATCTGAAAAAGCACCAGATATTAAATTTTAATAATTTTTTAAACAGCGACTTTTAAAAGTCGCTGTTTCTTTTTACAAAACGATGGATATCAAAACATTTTTTACTGAAATTCAACAAAAATCTATTCAATTAGCAATTGAAAATGCAGAACTTCATACTTCTGGAGAGATTCGTGTTCACATCGATTCAAAATGCAAAGGAGAGGTTGTAAAAACTGCAACTCAGATTTTTGAGAAATTAGGAATGCACAAAACACAACTTCGAAACGGTGTGCTTTTTTACCTTGCTGTGGAAGATAAGAAATTTGCTATTCTAGGCGACAAAGGAATTAACGATGTTGTTCCTGCTGATTTCTGGGATGTAATTCGTGATTTAATGACAACTGAATTTAAAAAAGATGAATTTACTGTTGGCTTATGTCAAGGAATTGAATTGGCTGGTAAACATTTAAAAGCACATTTCCCTTATAAAAAAGACGATACCAACGAATTAACAAACGATATTTCGTTCGAAGATTAATTCTATTATCTCACGTTTACTTAAACTTTTTCAATGTTTCGTTCTCTCATTATATTCCTAGTTTTCACTTTTATCGCAATTGGTTCATTTGGACAAAAAGGTATTCCTGACGCTCCACATCCTCAAAGATTGGTTAATAATTTATCAACTGCATTTCCTGATTTTATTTCAGGAGCTGAACAAGAATTATTAGAAAAAAAACTAGAAAATTTTGCAAACCAAACATCTAATCAAATAACAATTGTTATTGTAGATGACCTTGCTGGATATGAACCATGGGAATATGCTACTGAGTTAGGTGAAAAATGGAAAGTTGGTCAAGAGAAGGAAGATAATGGTATTATTATTTTAATAAAACCAACAGGAGGAAAAGGAGAACGTAAATATTTTATTGCTCCGGGAAAAGGTTTAGAAGGAGCTATTCCTGATGGAATTTGTAGACAAATAGAAGACAATGAATTATTGCCAAATCTTAAAGCAGGTAACTTTTATGCAGCATTAGATCAAACGACTGATGTTTTAATGAAATTGGCGAAAGGTGAATACAATTCAAAAGATTACGCTAAAAAGCATGGAAATTCTAAATCATTATTAAAAACAATCATAATATTGATTATGATTATCGTTTTCTTTATTATAATGAGTAAAAGAGGAAATGGAAGTGGCGGAAACGGTTTCACAATGGGTGCTGGTGGAATGTTCTTCGGAAGCGGTTTTGGAGGAGGATCAGGCTTTGGAGGTGGTTCTTCAGGCGGAGGTGGTTTTGGAGGCTTTGGAGGAGGTGGCTTCGGAGGAGGTGGTTCTGGAGGAAGTTGGTAATTAAATTATTAATGCTTGATTTTGAATGTTGAATTAATTAAAAATCAAACATTTTTTCCTGCAATCCAACCTGTTGTCCAAGCGGCTTGAAAACTAAAACCACCTGTTACACCATCTATGTCTAAAACTTCACCTGCAAAATAAATTCCAGGAACAACTTTCGATTGCATCGTTGAAAAATCAACATCGTCAAGCGAAATACCACCTGCAGTCACAAATTCTTCTTTAAAAGTAGTTTTCCCTGAAACTTCATAACGATCATTCAATAAGGTGTTTATCAATTTATTTATTCCCTTCTTCCCTACTTCATTCCATCTCCTTTCTGCAGAAATTTCTGTTTTGGTCAATAAAAAATTCCACAATCGACTTGTCATAGGAAATGGATTTAAATTTCCAATCATTTTACCTCCATGTTGCTCGATTATTTTATTCATCTCTGATCTCAAATCATCTTCTTTTCGTTCATCTAACCAATTCACTAAAATCGAAAATTGATAATTTTTATCTGCTAAAATTCTTGCACCCCAAGCAGATAATTTCAAAATAGCTGGTCCGCTCATTCCCCAATGAGTTACAAGCAAAGGGCCCTTAGCAGTTAATTTTGTACCTTCGATTTTTACAGTCGTTTCCTCCACTACATTCCCCATAAATTCACAAATAGGATTTTTAGGCATATTGAACGTAAACAAAGAAGGCAATGGTTCAATTATTGAATGTCCTAACCTCTCTAACCATTCTAAACTAACTCTTTTTGGATGACCTCCAGTTGTAACTATTACTTTATCAACTGTAAATACTTCATCATTAGATTTCAAAAGAAATGTACCATCTCCTAAAATTTCAATCTGATTGATACCCGTTTGAATCTTGATAATGACGTCTTTAACTTTCGCTTCTTTCAGAAAACAATCAATAATAGATTGTGATTCATTCGACTTTGGAAAGACACAATTATCTGATAAAATTTCAAGTGGTACGTTTCTCTCTGCAAACCAATCCATTGTTGATTTAGCATTAAATTGTTCAAATGCTTTACGCAAATGAGAACCTCCTCTAGGATAAAATTTAGCTAATTCTTTATTTTCAAAAGTAGCATTGGTAACATTGCACCTTCCTCCCCCAGAAATTTTAACTTTTGCTAATGTTTTTGCAGACTTTTCAAAAATCGTAACTTCATATTCAGGATGATGTTGTTTTACAGATAGAGCAGAAAAAAAACCTGCAGCTCCACCTCCTATTATTCCAATATGTTTCTGGATCTTCATGTTACAAATTTAATTTGAAATATTGAATAAAACTTATTGATAAGTATCATTCTATTTATTAATATAGATTAATGGAAAGGAATGTTTATAAATTGTAACTTTGGATTAATTCTAAAAATTAAAAATATGAAATGTATCAAAACAACATTAGTCGCTGCGACTTGTGTAATAAGTTTGTTCGGAAATACTCAAACGTATTCTTTACCCAAGTTAAAATATGCTTACAATGCATTAGAAACAAGTATTGATTCAACTACAATGATAATTCATCATACTAAACATCATCAAGCATACATCACCAACCTGAACAAAGCAATAGTAGGTTCAAAGGCCGATTCTATAAGTCTTACCGATTTATTATTATCAACAAGCACGCGTTCTGAAGTTATTAGAAACAATGCAGGTGGACATTATAACCATTCATTATTCTGGGAAATTCTTACACCTAAAAAAGATACTAAACCATCTGTAGAATTGTTAAAAGCTATTGAATCAAATTTTGGTTCTATTGATTCATTAAAAAAAGTTATTAATAAAGCTGCATCCACTAGATTTGGTTCCGGATGGGCTTGGTTAATTGTAACTCCTGATAATAAATTAGTTGTAAGCTCAACACCAAATCAAGATAATCCTTTAATGGATATTGTTAAAGAACGTGGGATTCCAGTTTTAGGAATAGATGTTTGGGAACATGCTTATTATTTAAAATATCAAAACAAAAGAGCAGACTATTTAGGTGCTATTTGGAATGTAATTGATTGGGAAGAAGTTTCTAAAAAATATACTAATGCTTTAAACGATCAACTTTTGAAGAAATTAAAGTAATTTAAATCGAATGAAGTGCAAAAGTTGGGGATTGAAACCAATTCTACATCAATTGTCAAGAATAATTTAACTTTACTAATCAAACTTCGATTATCATTCTCTGACTTTTCCTTGATGAAAAGTAAGCAAAAATCAAGGTTCTTTCTAAGGAATTTTTCACTTCATTTAGTTTATATAAAATCAACAAACATCGCTAGTGAAGTGAAACCGCAGGTAAATACTTTCCTTCACGCTCTCTTTCGCTGAAAAAGCGAAACGCGATTACGGAAAAATTTACAGCTAATTCGGTAGAAAGACCAAATTCATATTAGTGCTTCGCAAATACATGTATATTTGGTTCAAGAAAACAATACAAAAAATTAGTCACCAACTTTTTGTATTGATCACTTAAATCAGTTACAAAAACGAAAAAAGACCGTTAATAGCGGTCTTTTTTCGTTTAATAAATATATAACTTAATTTAAAATGAAGGACAAGAAATCGTTTTGAATTTGTGAGGAGGTGTTTTACAATTTAAGTTGATACCTAAAGATAATTCATGTGATCCACCTGAAACACCATTGTTTAATTTAGAAACTGTGATATCGTATGAATATCCAATTTTGAATAAATTAGAAGTAAGTCCTGTTGTTAATATAAAAGCGTCTCTATTTCTAAACCACGTCCCTACTGTTAAGGCTCCATGCTTAACATAAGTTCCTATATTTAATTGAGTGAATCCGTTTTGATAAGAATAAATAATAGCAGGCATAATCATCGTCATATTACTAAACTTTGATTCTTTTCCTAATTGAATATTTGCTGATGCGTGGGCCGTAAGTCTCATAGGTAGTTTGTCATTAGTACCAAGAATCATAGATTCGTTTGGTTGAGTTAAATGGTTTGCCGCGAATCCAAAATTCAAATTCTTACTAAATAATAAGAAACCTGCTGTAGCATCGAAAAAACCAAAATTTCCACCTCTCACTTTGTCTCCCGTCGGATAAATAAAACCTTTTCTAGGATCTATCATATCTCCGAAAGTTAGTTTACTCCAATCTAGAGATTTTTGAACCCATGTTGCTTTAGCTCCAAATTTGAAAGACCATTTTCTATTAATAGGCATGTGATAAGAATAAATCAAACTTCCTGTTGTAGTGTTTATGGTTTTAGCTTGTAAATCATTCACTAATATAACCCCTATTCCTCCAGAAATGTTTTTAAAATACTGATCGTATGAAGCAGCATAACTAACATAATTTCCTGAAAGGTTAGGCCATTGGTTTCTGTAATTCATTGCAAACCTAGGACAACCATATGAACCCGCAAAGGCAGGATTTAAATAAACGGGGTTAGAATAAAATTGGGTGAATTCTAAATCTTGAGAAAAAACGATTCCAGAAATAAAAATCATGTATATGATAGAAAGAATATGTCTCATACTTTTGTACTAGTCCTTAAATTTAAACTATAACGATAGTGTCGTAAATATAAATATTTTTATCATATTTCAAATTATTATGTATCTATTTCTTTCAAAACAGCCTTCCCAATGAATATTTAATTTTCATTTCATTCGTTTTTTAAAAAGATTTTCATTATTTTTCGATAAAATAATTAGGTCCTATTTAACACTGAAATATATGATAGAAATTAAGAGACTTTTTGATATACCCTATTATCAACAAGAAAAATATCCAAACGACAAAATGTTTGTTACTAAAACAAACAATAATTGGAATGGAATATCTACACATAATTTCATAGATAATGTAAATCTAATTTCTAGAGGATTAATTTCTTTAGGAATTGAAGTTGGAGATAAAGTTTGTATTGCTTCTAGTAATAGAGTTGAATGGAATATAATGGATATAGCTATACAACCAACTGGTGCTATTGTCGTTCCTATATATACTAATATATCATTAAGCGATTACAGATTTATTTTTAATGATGCAGGAATTAAATTATGTGTAGTTGATACTAAAGAATTATTTGATAAAATAAATTTAATCAAAAACGAAATTGAGACCTTTAGTCATCTATTCACATTCAATGAAATAGATGGAATTCCAAATTGGAGAAATATTTCGGAAAAAGCAAATGAAACAGCTATAGACGAAGTAGAAAAACGAAAATCTGTTATCAAAAATTTAGATTTAGTTACTATAATTTATACATCTGGAACGACAGGTAACCCAAAAGGTGTAATGCTTTCGCACAATAATTTGATTTCTAATGTTGAAGGATGTAGACCTAAAATTCCTGCAAATGAAAATTCTAGAGTACTTTCTTTTCTTCCTGCTTGTCATGTTTATGAGAGAATGCTTCATTATTTATACATGACAATTGGTGCGAGTATTTATTTTGCAGAATCGCTAGATACAATCGGTGAAAATATCAAAGAAGTCAAACCACAAGTTTTTACCGCTGTGCCTCGTTTAATCGAAAAGGTATTTGACAAAATAATGGCTAAAGGAGAAGAACTTACTGGAATAAAGAGAAAATTATTCTTTTGGGCTGTTAAATTGGCTGAAAATTATGAATTCGAGGGCAAATCAATTTGGTATAATATTAAGTTATTAATTGCTCGAAAATTGATTTTCTCTAAATGGCAAGAAGCTTTAGGAGGAGAAGTAAAAGCAATAGTATCTGGAAGTGCAGCACTTCAACCAAGACTCGCTAGAATGTTTTTCGCAGCAGGACTTCCCGTACTAGAGGGATACGGATTGACTGAAACCTCCCCTGTTGTTTCTGTTAATTGTTTTCAAAAAGGAATTAGAATTGGGACAGTTGGTACACTTCTAGAAAATGTTCAAGTGAAATTCGCTGAAGATGGCGAAATTCTTGTGAAAGGTCCAAATGTAATGATGGGATATTATAAACTTCCTGAAAAAACGAAAGAGGAAATTGATGAAGAAGGATGGTTTCATACAGGTGATATAGGTCAATTTATTGAAGGTAAATATTTAAAAATAACCGATCGTAAAAAAGAAATTTTTAAAACTTCAGGCGGTAAATATATAGTTCCACAAGCAATGGAAAATAAGTTCAATGAATATAGATTTATTGAACAAATGATGGT
>CAMDMY010000012.1 GCA_945902775.1 Chryseobacterium gleum
GTTGCCCAACAGATTTACAGTCTGCCCTCGTTAGCCACTTGAGTATCTCCCCAACAAATTGAGCCGATGGAGGGACTCGAACCCCCGACCTGCTGATTACAAATCAGCTGCTCTAGCCAGCTGAGCTACATCGGCACTATTGATATTTTCAGTAATTAAAAGAACTTTTAAAGTGTTTCCCTTTTGAGGTGTGCAAATCTACGTATTATATTTTGATTTGCAAGTTTTTTTCGAAAAAAAATATACTTTTTTTGATTAAAATCAAAAATTACTGAATATCAAACAATTAAGAAACCTTCTCTTTATGCTTAGTCACCTGCTTTCTTAAAGCCTCAACAGCTAAATCAGCTGCCTCCTCAAAACTTTTACATTGCTTTTTAGCAAATAACTCTTTACCGGGAATTAAAATTTTAATCTCAGCGATTTTGTTTTCGCCTTCTTGACTCTTGTCCAATCTTAAAAAAACTTCAGAAGCAATAATGTTATCAAAAAACAAATCTAACTTACCGACTTTTTCGTTTACAAATTCGATTAACTTTTTATCTGCTGTAAAATGAACTGAATGTACTTGAATGTCCATAACTATTTTTTTTTATGCCCTCTTGGATGAGCTTGTGAATATATATTATTTAACTGTGTAAACGAATTATGAGTGTAGACTTGGGTTGCTGATAAATTGGCATGCCCTAATAAATCTTTTAAAGTTTCTAAACCAGCCCCGTTATTTAACATGTGAGTTGCAAAAGTATGTCGCAAAACATGTGGGCTACACTTATCTAAATTGGTTACATGACCAAGGTATGTATTAATAATTCTATAAACAAATTTTGGATAAACTTTTTCGCCATTTTTTAATGATAAAAGAAATATTGATTGTGTTTTAATTTTATCACAATCTTCTATATATTCTTCAATTTGAAAATACAATTGATTAGAAATAGGTATTATTCTTTCTTTATTTCTTTTTCCCAAAACTTTTATGCGATCTGTTTGTATATCTGATTTTTTTAAATTAATTAACTCACTAAGTCGAATGCCAGTCTGATATAAAATCTCAATTATTAATTTAGCCCTAATACCTTCAAAAGAATCTGAAAATACCTCATCCATTTTTTCTTTAATTATTTCCGATTCTCTTGCAAAACTAGGTAGTCTTTTTTCTGATTTAGGACCTTTTACAGATAAAGTTGGATTCTTAACTATCAAACCTTCCTTTTTTAACCAATTAAAATATGCTCTTAAACTGGACAACTTCCTATTTACAGATCGAGCAGTTATACTTGAATCAATTAATTCGACAATCCATCCTCTAATTAAAAATGAAGTTATTTCGTTTAAAGATAAGTTGCTATGACAGTTAAAATAAATTATAAATTGTTTTAAATCTAATTCATAAGCAATAACGGTATGATCTGAAAATCGTTTTTCAATTTTCAAATATTCTAAAAATTTAGTCAAAAAAAAAGGAGCCATAGGCTCCTTTACGTTTTTTTTAAAAATAAGTTTCTACTTATTGAGCAGAAGAAATTAATTTTTCACGATAAACTGCACGGATATTATCTTGACGTTTAACAACTGAAGGTTTTGTGAACTCTTTACGATTTCTCAATTCTTTCATAGCTTTAGTTTTATCAAATTTCTTTTTGAATTTTTTAAGAGCTCTCTCGATGTTTTCCCCTTCTTTTACCGGAATAATTAACATATTTCTTTATTTTTTATAATTTCTGTTCTACTTTGGACAACAAAGATAGAGATTTATTTTTTATTAACAATGATTATTTCAAAATTTCTCTAGAAATAACTAATTTTTGAATTTCTGATGTACCCTCACCTATTGTACAAAGTTTAGCGTCTCTATAAAATTTTTCAACAGGGAAGTCTTTAGTATATCCATATCCTCCAAAAATTTGAACAGCTTCATTAGCTACTTCACAAGCAATTTCTGAAGCATAAAGTTTAGCCATTGCTGATTCGGTTGTTAATTTTTTACCTGAATTCTTTAAAAATGCCGCTTGATTTAACAACAACTCTGCTGCTTCAATTTTAGTAGCCATATCTGCTAATTTAAAACCTATTGCTTGAAATTGAGCTATTGGTTTTCCAAATTGAACTCTCTCTTTTGCATATTTAACAGCTGCCTCATAAGCACCTTTAGCTATTCCTAAGGCTAATGCGCCGATAGAAATTCTACCACCATCCAATATTTTCATAGACTGTATAAATCCATCACCTTCTTTGCCAATTAAATTCTCAGCAGGAATTCTACAATTATCAAAAATTAATTCAGCAGTTTCTGAAGCGCGCATACCTAATTTATTCTCCTTCTTACCTGCAGAAAAACCCGGAGTTCCTCTTTCTACTATAAAGGCTGACATTCCATGCGAATCACCTTTCTCTCCAGTTCTCGCTATCACAACAGCTACATCACCAGATTTACCATGAGTTATAAAGTTTTTTGAACCATTTAAAACCCAAAAATCCCCATCTTTAATAGCTGTAGTATTCATTCCTCCAGCGTCAGATCCAGTCCCTGTTTCAGTTAAACCCCATGCACCAATCCATTCTGCACTAGCTAACTTTGGTAAATATTTCTTTTTCTGCTCTTCACTTCCATGATAAAAAATATGACCAGTACAAAGTGAATTATGAGCAGCTACAGATAAACCTATTGATCCACACACCTTTGCGATTTCTGAAATAACCGTTATATATTCTAAATAGCCAAATCCAGAACCTCCATATTCTGCTGGGACAAATACGCCCATCAAACCAAGTTCTCCTAATTTTTTAAAAATATGAATTGGGAACTCTTGAGATTCATCCCATTCCATCACATTTGGACGAATTTCTTTTTCTGCAAAATCACGCACCATTTGCGCAATCATAAGTTGGTTTTCGCTTTGATCAAAGTTCATTTTATTCTGTTTATAGTAATTATATTTATTTAATAGCGTACTAAATTAATAATATTGTCTGAAAAAGTATGCAATTTTTCAGATCCATTTAGAAAATCTAATGAGACTAAAAAATTAAACCCTATAACTTCTGCACCACACTTCTTCACTAATTCTCCAGCTGCAGCAGCCGACCCACCTGTAGCAAGTAAATCATCATGAATCAATACTCTTTGGCCTTTCGATAGGGCATCTGTATGAATTTCTATTGTTGCACTTCCATATTCTAAATCATAATCATGACTGATTTTATCATATGGTAATTTCCCTTTCTTACGAATCAATACAAAAGGAACTCCTAATCTCATAGCTAATGGATATCCAAATAAAAAACCTCTACTTTCAATACCAGCTACTGCTTCAATTCTTTGATCTTTATATACCTCAGTCAAATGATCTACTATTTCATTTGACAAAATAGAATCCAACATTATTGGGGAAATATCTTTAAAATTAATTCCTTCTTTAGGGAAATTAGGTACATTCCTAATTGCGTTATTTATTTTTTCTTCTAGTTTCATATTACAAAGATAAATATGGTTTTAATTTTTCAAACATTTCTTCATTAATTAAAACTGATTCTTTTATTTCTTCTATATTTTTAAAACCTCCTTTTTGCTCTCTTATTTTAATAATAGAATTTGCTATATTCCATCTAACATATGGATGTTTTTTTAAATTATCCAAATTAACACTATTTAATTCTATTTTAATAATTTTAGAATTATCAATTTTGATAAATGGTTCAATTATTTCGAAGTTTTCTTGTTCCATCTTCCAAACTTCTTTTAATTGTGAAACTTGATTAAAACCTCCTAATTCATTTCTTTTTTTTAGGATTTGTTTAGCGAAAAATGGCCCAATACCCTTTATATTTAATAACTCCTCTTCTGTTGCACTATTCATTTCAATAAGCATAGGATTACTTTTTGAAATGGATTTATCAATTAAAATTGTACTCCCCTTTTTTAAAGAATAGAATGTTGAATCTTTAATTAAATTAAACAATTCCTCTGAAATTACAAATATTCGCTTAAGATCCTCATTTGAATTCAAACCTCTTTTTGAAAAATTTAGGACAACTTTAGCTTGCTTTGTTGAAAGTCCTAATCTAATCCAATCTTCCTCTCTATAATTATTAGGGTCAAACTTTGATAAAGGTTTTCTAAATTTTACTCTTTTAAAGTTTTTAGCTTTCGATTGATATTCATTAAAATACGTTTTCTGACTTTTCTCTTTAATCCATTTTTCAGATGGGAAGGAATGGATTGAAATTATTTCATCCCCACTTATAAAAAAATAAATTCTAGGCAAATAAATGATCAAGAGTAAAATTAAACTTAAATACAAAAGGGCTCTCCGGTTTCGTTTGGAAAGATTTAGGTTTATTTGGTGTTTCATTTTACAACTTTTTCTTTGTAATATAATAAATTGGTATACCTATCAATACAATTACTAATCCTAAACCTGTACTCAATGTATCATAGATTAATAAATCGATACAAATAGCTAGAGTTATTATTATATAGACTAAAGGAATAAAAGGATATCCCAAAGCTTTATATGGCCTTTCAGTATCAGGCTCCTTAATTCTTAAAATAAAAAGCCCTCCGATTGTTAGAATATAAAAAAGTAGAGATGCAAAAGTAGAATACTTCAATAATTCTCCATATTGACCCGATAAACATAAAACACTAGCCCATAAACATTGGAGCCATAAAGCAATTGAAGGAACTTGATTTGAATTTAAATTTTGTGCTTTTCTAAAAAACAATCCATCTTTAGACATGGCATAAAAAAGACGAGAACCTGCTAATATTAATCCATTATTACATCCAAAAGTTGAAATCATAATAAGTATGGCCATAATACTTGCGCCAAGACCTCCGAAAATGATTGATGCAGCCGCTGCTCCTACCCTATCGTTACTGGCAAATTTTATTCCTTGTCCAATCGCGTCTTGTTCAGATGCACTTCCTTCAATTGGTAATAATGTCAAGTAAGCTACATTTGCTAAAATATAAATGATTGTTACTATCAATGTTCCTAAAAATAAACTTCTAGGTATATTCTTTTTCGGGTCTTTTATTTCACCTGCAATAAAAGTAACGTTATTCCAAGCATCAGAAGAAAATAATGAATTTATTATCGTTGCACCCATCGCGCCCATTAATGCGAATCCTGCAATTGGAACAACAGTAACTTCACCTGAAGGTAGAATTGTTGTTTTTGTTGCAGCCCACATATCAGCAAAATTATTAGTAAATGTATTGGTTTTAAGTCCGACTGCTAAACCTAAAATTATTAATGCAAAAAGTGCAAATAATTTAGCGGAGGTAAAAATCAATTGAATAATCCTACCATTTTGAACTCCTTTAGTATTAATAAAAGTTAAAAAGATAATACTAAAAATTGCCAATAACTGTGAATACGTTATAGTTAGAAAACTTCCATTTGAATAGAATTCTTTATTTAATTCAGGGAAAAATACGGAAGTGTATTTCGCAAAAGCCACAGCAACAGCTGCAATAACTCCAGTTTGAATAACCGTAAAAACAGTCCATCCATATAAAAAAGAAACCATTCTACCATACGCTCTTTGAATATATACATATTGACCTCCAGCATTTGGCATCATACTTGCCAATTCACCATAACTTAATGCGGCAAAAATGGTAATCAAACCAGTTAAAAGCCAAAGAATAAGCATCCAACCTGGAGAACCAATATCTCTCATCATTGCTGCAGTAACAATGAAGATCCCTGAACCAATCATAGAACCTGCAACTATACTTGTTGCATCTAGTAAACCTAATGTTCTTTTTAATTCATTTTTTTCTGACATTCTGATTTTTGAAGTTAATTTAAAATAAAATGGTCAATAAAATTATTGACCATTTCTTTATTTTTATAAGACTTGTTTTAACTTTCAGTATCTGATTGTTTTAAAAGCTCTTTTTCTTGCTCTCTTTCCCAATCGTTCAATTTACTGTTTCTTCTAGAATATAAAAAATAAACAATTATTCCTATAGACGACCAAATTAAAAACGCAATCCATGTTTCTTTTCTAACAAAACACATCAAGAAAACATTAAAACCTACACCTAAAACAGCAACTACTGGTAAAAAAGGCACCTTAAACGGACGCTCTAAATGAGGTTGTTTCACTCTTAAAACCCAAACAGCCAATGCAATCATAGCAAATGCTAAAAGTGTACCCATCGAACACATTTCAGAAACTTTATCAATAGGTGTTAATGAAGCAACGATGGAAATAATCATCCCCACTAATATTGTGCTTTTAAAAGGTGTTTTAAATTTTTTATGTATTTCACAGAACATCGCTGGTAATAACCCATCTTTCGCCATTCCCAGAAAAACCCTAGTTTGACCAAGCATCATTACCATCATTACTGAAATCAAACCTGCAACTGCGGCAATTGTGATAAGGACAGTTGCCCAAGGCATATTTACACCTTCAAAAGCAGATGCTACCGGTGCTTTCACATCTAATTGGTCATATCTTACCATCCCTGTTAAAACCAATGAAACAAGAATATAAAGTACTGTACATATAACAAGCGACATAATTATTGCAAAAGGAACATCTTTCTTAGGATTTATAGCTTCCCCAGCCTGAGTAGAAACAGCATCAAAACCTATATAAGCAAAGAAAACTATAGACGCAGCAGTCATCACTCCGCTCCATCCAAAATGAGATGTCCCATCAGAGTCTATAATTTGCTCAGGAATAAATGGGTGATAATTATTTGTATCGATAAAGAAAAAACCTACGAAAATCACAAAAAGAACAACAGCGATTTTAAGAATAACAATTATGTTATTTGTTTTTGCTGCTTCCTTTATACCTCTTACCAATATAGAAGTTACGACCCAAGTAATTAAAAACGCAGGTAAGTTAAAACAAATAGATGGAGCAGTTTCCCCAATAGCAGCATATTTTGTTGCGGCTGTAATTGGATCATTCATTAACCATAGTGGCGGATCAATTCCACATTGATGTAAAAGTTTTTCAAAATAACCACTCCAAGCAACAGCAACAGTAGTTGCTCCCATCATATATTCTAAAATCAAATTCCATCCTATAATCCAAGCAAAAATCTCTCCCATAGTACCATAAGAATAAGCATAAGCCGATCCTTCTACTGGTAAAACGGAAGAAAATTCAGCATAACACAAAGCGGCAAATAAACAACCCATTCCAGCAATTACAAAAGCAAGTGCTAAGGCTGGTCCTGCGTTATTATGAGCTGCTACTCCAGTTAATGTGAAAATACCTCCTCCTATAATCGCTCCGATACCTAATGATGTTAATCCCCATCGTCCTAAAACTCGGTTTAGATTACTTTTTTTCATTTCAGCTTCAAACAAACTAATTGGCTTTTTTCGCCATGGACTTCCTGCCATTTTATTCAATTTTTAATTATTTATTACGTTAAAGATAATTTTTAAAACTAAATGAATTCTATTTTTCTAATAATTCAAGTGATTTTTCTAATGTTAATGGCTCGTAATTCAATTCATTACGAGCTTTAGTTAAATCAAAACCCGTTTTAGGAGGTCTTTTAGCAGCTTGATTTAAAGTAGTTGATCTTATTGGTTTTATTTGATTTTTAGGTAACCCATAAAAGTCAGCAATTCTATAAACTAAATCAATAACAGACATTGTTTCAGGACCTGAAATATGAAAAACACCTTTTTTATTTCGTAAAACTATCTCTAAACAACCCCAAGCCAAATCTTCAGCCCATGTAGGTGCTCTAAATTGATCATCAACAATCGTTATCTCATTTCCTGTTTTTAGTGCTTCCTTTGCCCAAAGGACAATATTCGTTCGAGATAAATTATTCCCTTCTCCATAAACAATAATAGTCCTTACTATTGACCAATTATGTGTCATGCTAGTTTGAAGAACATTTTCAGCATCTACTTTTGACTTCGCATAAACACTTAAAGGATTAACTATATCTTCTTCTTTATAATTACCTTTTTCTCCATCGAAAACAAAATCTGTTGAAAGTAATTGAAAATGAGCATTGTACTGAACACTAGCTCTTAATAATAATTTTGTTGCGTCAACATTCATAATTTGACATTCATCATTATGTTCTTCACAATAATCAACATTTGTAATTGCAGCTGTATGAATCACGTGTGTTGGATAATAAAATTGAAAAACATTATTTATTTCTGAAAAAATTGAAATATCAAGTGACAAATAATTTATAGTTGGGCAGTCCGGATTTCTATTTTCACCTTTTGAAGTTGCAATGAAATTTAAACCTCTTTCAAGACATAATTTAACTAATTTCTGTCCTAACAATCCATTAGAACCGGTAATCAAAATCCTCATAATTCAATTTTAATGTGATAATCCAAATAAATGATTTAGCTTTTCAATTTGTTCAGGGCTTCCTAGAACAAACAGTTTTGATTGTGCAACTACTTCTATTTCAAAATCAGGATTTATTAAATATTCCCCGTCTGGAGTTTTAAAACCAATTATTGTAACACCTGTTAATCTTTTTGCTTCTAACTGCCCTATCGTTTTATTTTTAAATTGATCAGGAAGTTCATTAAACGAAATAGATTCAATATTGGCTCCTTTATACCCTTGAACACGAATGATGTCGAGAAACTCCATTACATCTGGATTAGAGATTAAAGACGCCATATGAGAACCTCCAATAGCATCTGGCATAATTACATTTTGAGCACCCGCAATTTTTAATTTATTTACTGTTGATTGATTAGAAGCTCTGGAAACAATGAATAAATTATTTTTAATCTCTCTTGCTGAAAGTACAACATATAAATTATCAGCATCTTTTGGTAAACAACAAATCAAAGCTTTTGCAGTTGATATTTGAGCACGCATTAAATTTTCGTCTAAAGTAGAATCTCCCTTAAGAAACAAATAACCAAGTTGACCTTCATATTCAGAAATAACATCTTCGTTATTTTCAATAACTACAAATTTTGTTCCATGTGCTTTTAAATCTTCAGCAACTTGCATTCCAACTCTTCCAAAACCACAAATTATAACATGTTTCTGCAATTTATTCATCTCTTTTAAAATCTTTTTATCTTTAACATAACTTTTATATTCTCCACCTGCTAAAAAATTTGTTATTGACTTTAATGCAAATGCAAATGTACCAAAACTTGAAATGATTAATATTGATGTAAAAATCATTCCTCCAGCAGATAGTTGATGTACTTCCCTAAAGCCCACTGTTGAAACAGTTATGATTGTCATAAAAAGTGAGTCTATAAAACTCCATTTTTCTATTATCATAAAACCAAAAGTACCACTCGTAATTACTCCAAAAAGAAGTGCTACAAAGAAATATATATTTTTAAATAATTTTGATTTAAACATCCTGATTTATAATTCCCAAATTGATTTTCTTCGTTTTGGTTGAAATTTAAAATAATGTTTATGCTCTAAAATCCATGCCATGCCCAAATATATAAAAAGTGGAGAGCCTAATGCAATGAATGATGCATAAATAAATCCTATACGAACTTTAGAAGAATTAATACCTAACTTCCTAGCCCACCATTCACAAACTCCATAGGACCTCATTTCAAAGAAAAATAAAACTTTTTGAATAGTTCTCATGAATTTAATATTTTATCACCTACTGTGCAAGATAAACATTTATTCTTAATGCAAAATTCGTTATAAATTTCCAATAAAGCTTGTGAGTCATATGCTTTTTTACTATTAACACCTATTAATTTCCATTTTTCAATTATATAATTACTCTCTGATTTTAATTTAGTTAAAATCTCAAGCACTTTCTTCTTCATTTCGTCATCATTTATCCTTTTTGAATACCACCAAATAAATGGGACATACCCATTTATAATAATTAAATCAATAAAACTCTTAGAAAACCATTTTTTAAAATCAGCACTCACTTGAAAAAAATTTTCTATAGAATCTAAAATTTCTATCGATGAATTTTGAATAATTTCAATATTGAAATTAAAATACTTAATAAAATGACTTAATTGAACCAATCTTTTTAAAGGAAATCCATCGGGTCGAACACCTTTCATTTTCCATTGAAAACTATCCATTGAAGATAATTCATACTTTTTTTTATAAAATTCCCATTTGATTTTATTGTCATCAACTATATTTTGACTGTCATAAAATCCAGCAATTCCAAATAAAAGAATCTGAATGTCATCTTCATCAATTCGTTTTAAAATTTTAATATTAATACGATTCGTTAATTCAATAAAAGGAAAATTGTTTACTTTATTTCCAAAAGCATTTGCTAAAAAAGTAAATAAAACTTGATCTATGTTTTCAATTGAATCAATTTCAACTAATTCACTTTTCCTATTAATCCTATTTACAATAACCTTTCTTTTCATTGTTTCAAGATAAATTGATTCTAAAGAAGGAATTAATTTAAAACAATTGATTTCATGAATTTTAACATTAGATTGAATAAGGAAATGATCGTTATCCAAATGATTTTTTAATTCTAAAGTTGGTAATTCAACCCCATTAACTATAACTTGCCTATCATTTTCAAATACTACATGTAATATTACATTATCATATGCTCGATCTACTTGGTGATTATGTAAATACCAATCTGACGATTTTACATGAATTTCAATATTACCTATCCAACGTATCGAATTTATTTCAACTTGTCCACAAAAAAAATCAGGACCACTTTCACGATTATGATACCCTTGATGAATTATTTTAAACTCTTGTCCTGAAACTAATTTGAGTAAATGAAAAGGTAATCTTTTATTTTTCCAAATTTGATGTAGGTAATTTTCATTCATATATTTAACAGTTAGATTTACTAAAGTTAAATAAATTAATAGAAATATAAAAACTATTTTTGATTCAAATTGGTTAAAATTAGTTTATTACTTTTTTCAACAACCATATCATTTAAGATTAACTGTGATGCTAATGCTAATTGAGAGTAATTTTGTGAACTATTACCAAAACTAGCTGCACTTGTTTGCCACATTTTTAAAATCAAGTCTTGACTTCCTTCTGAAGGCTGGATTTTATTTACCACTGCTCTTACATTCATTGATCCAGCATGATAAACATGTAAAACAAAAAGTCTAAACCAAATATCGGTTTCATTATATTCAATATGGTAATCATTTAATATTTTTTTCGCTTCAGGTATACAAGTTCTACTAATAAGTTTAGCAGAACCCATTGCCGATTTCTCGAAATTTTTTCTCTCATCAAGTGACTTAGAGACTATTAATCCTTGAGCTCTAGCAACACTTGGCATTAATTGAAAAGCTCCATATGCTCCTACATTAGATTTCACTAATTGTCCAGGACTTTCAATCAATAAAATTGCTTGTGCATACCATGGGTCAACTCCGTATTTTTCAAATTCTAAAACACCTTTGGAGATAGTTGGATATACTTCTTCAAATTTATAAAAATCATTTTTCCCTGAAGTCACATTAATCTGCTCATTTAAAGGTAAATTATAGACTTTTCTTAAACTATCTTTATAATTACTTTTTTGAGGTTCGGTTTGAGATTTCCATACTGTAAACGACTTTTTTTCTAAAACAATTCGCGTTTCAGCAATATTAATTAAACATGAATCTGGTGACAATAACATTATCTGTTTCCAAAAATTTGGTTGAGGTAAATCATGCCATTTATCTTTAAAAATTGCATCTGCCCCTACAATTACAGATTTATCCCCATTTTTGGTTACTTCAATCTTTTCTTTATCCCATTGATTAACAATTTGACCGAAAGTAGTCAAAGATAAAGACAAGAAAAACAATATTAATTTCATATTTTTGTTAATTACGAAAGTAAGAAAATAGAAAAATCTAATAGTATGATAAATATACAAAAAATAGTTAATTTTCCTATTATTATTGTTGTTAAAATTTATCAATACATAATAAGTCCTATATCTCCAGCTAGTTGCCGATTCAATCCTACTTGTTCGAACTATATGATAGATTCTGTTAAAACATGGGGCCCTATTAAAGGTACTTTTCTAGGTGTCAAAAGAATATCTAGATGCCATCCTTGGGGTGGTTTTGGTGATGATCCTGTTCCTCAAAAAAGAAATAAAAAGTAAGAGAAAAAAATCTTATCTATTTTCTTGCAAAAGCATAACTAAAACTCAATTCTATTTTTTACCTTTATCCTCTTAATTTGATTTTTACATACAAAAACATCTTTCGATGAAAAAAATACAAATGGTTGATCTTGTCTCTCAATATCAATCCATAAAGCCTGAAATAGATAAGGCAATTTTAAGTGTTATAGAAAATGCACAATTTATAAACGGACCTGAAGTTTCTGGGTTTAAAATTGAGTTAGAAAATTATTTAGATATTAAAAATGTAATTCCATGTGCAAATGGGACAGATGCGCTTCAAATCGCATTAATGTCATTAGGATTAAAACCTGGCGATGAGATTATAACACCCTCTTTTACCTATATTGCTACTACTGAAGTAATGGCGTTGCTTGGATTAAAACCTGTTTTTGTAGAAGTAGACCCTGACACTTTTTGTATTGATCCAGCAAAAATTAAAGAATCTATTACAAATAAAACAAAAGCAATAGTTCCTGTTCATTTATATGGTCAAGCTGCACCAATGAATGAAATTATGGAAATCGCTTTGGAAAATAATTTATTTGTAATTGAAGATAATGCTCAAGCTATCGGATGTGATTATTTATTATCTAACGGAAATACAGTAAAAACAGGGACGATTGGTCATATAGGATGTACGTCATTTTTCCCATCAAAAAACCTTGGGTGCTTTGGCGATGGTGGAGCACTATTTACAAATAATGATGAATTAGCCGTTAAAATTAAAATGATTTCAAATCATGGTCAAAGTAAACAATATCATCATGATGTAGTGGGTTGTAATTCAAGATTGGATAATTTACAAGCTGCAGTTTTAAGAATAAAACTAAGAAATCTAGATAAATACAATGCCGAAAGAAATAAAGTTGCAAACTACTATGACAAGTTTTTTGCTGGAATAAAAGAAATTTCAACTCCACAAAGAGCCAAAAATTCTACGCATGTTTTTCATCAGTATACCTTAAAATTAAATGGCATAGATAGAAATGAATTAAGAAATTATTTGGCAGATAGAGATATCCCTTCTATGATTTATTACCCAATTCCTGCACATAAACAAAAAATGTTTGAGGCATTTGGTAGTTCAAATACAAATTTACCTATTACAGACTGGTTAACAGAAAGAGTTATTTCACTTCCTATTCACACTGAAATGACAGAAGATCAATTAGAGAAAATTTGCTCTACTATACTAGAATTTATTAAAAACAAATCTTTATGAAAAAAATAGCTGTTGTTGGAACTGGTTATGTAGGATTAGTTACTGGCACATGTTTTGCCGAAACAGGAAATCAAGTACTGTGCGTTGATATTGATGAAAATAAAGTAAATAGAATGCGGAATGGAGAAGTTCCTATTTACGAACCTCACTTGGATGTAATTTTTGAAAGAAACATAAAAGATAAGAGAATTAGATTTACGACAGATTTAAAAGAAGCTGTAGATTTTGCTGAAATTATATTTTTAGCCTTGCCTACACCTCCTGGAGAAGATGGTTCTGCTGATTTAAGTTATGTATTAGGCGTTGCTGAACAACTTGGAAAACTAATGACGGAGTATAAAGTAATTGTTGACAAATCAACAGTTCCTGTAGGTACCTCTGAAAAAGTTCATGAAGCAATTGAAAAATATGCCAGTGTTGAATTCTCAGTTGTTTCAAATCCAGAATTTTTAAGAGAAGGATTTGCTGTTGATGATTTTTTAAATCCTGATAGAGTTGTAGTTGGAACGTCTGATTCTAGAGCTTCTAAAATTATGACTGAATTGTACAAACCTTTTATTCATGATGGACACCCTTTAATTATAATGGATGAAAAATCTGCAGAACTAACAAAATACGCAGCGAATGCTTTTTTAGCAACAAAAATTACTTTCATGAATGAAATAGCTAACTTTTGCGAAGCTGTAGGTGCAGATGTTGATAAAGTAAGGCTAGGTATTGGATCAGACTCGAGAATAGGTCATAAATTTTTATACCCAGGAATTGGATTTGGAGGGAGTTGTTTTCCTAAAGATGTAACTGCTTTGCTGAAAAGTGGCAAGCAAGTGGGGTATAACTTCGAAATAATTCAAAGTGTATTAGATGTAAATGAAAAGCAAAAAACAACTATTGTTCATAAAATTAAAAGTTTTTATGGGGATATAAAAGGATTGAAATTTGCAATTTGGGGATTAGCATTTAAACCAGATACAGACGATATAAGGGAGGCATCTGCATTATATATAATTAAAGATTTGATAGAATTAGGAGCTGAAATTGAAGTTTATGATCCTGAAGCAATGCCAAATGTTAAAGATTTACTTGGTGATAAAATTTCATATGCATCAAATCAATACGATGCTTTGTTGAATAAAGATGCTTTAATTATTGCAACTGAATGGTCTGCATTTAGAAACCCAGACTTTGACCTATTAAAAGAAAATCTAAATCAACCAATCATTTTTGACGGAAGAAATATATATGAATTAGATCAAATGGAAAATTTAGGCTTTTACTATAACTCTGTTGGTAGAAAAACAATTTTACCATTTGTAAAAATAGAAAATAAATGAGTAGTCAAAAAAGAATTTTAATAACAGGTGCTGCCGGTTTTTTAGGCTCACATCTTTGCGATAGATTTATCAAAGAAAATTATCACGTTATTGCAATGGATAATTTGATAACAGGTAGATTAAAAAATATAGAACATCTTTTCCCTCTTGAAAATTTCGAATTTTATAATCACGATGTTTCAAAATTCATTCATGTTGCTGGAGATTTAGATTATATTTTACATTTTGCTTCACCAGCAAGTCCTATTGATTATTTAAAAATCCCAATTCAAACCTTAAAAGTTGGTTCTTTAGGAATTCATAATTGTTTAGGTTTAGCAAAAGCAAAAGGAGCAAGAGTTCTTATTGCATCTACTTCTGAAATTTATGGTGATCCGTCTGTACATCCACAACCAGAAGAGTATTGGGGGAATGTTAATCCAATAGGTCCAAGAGGAGTGTATGATGAAGCTAAAAGATTTCAAGAAGCTATTACAATGGCTTATCATACATTTCATGGTGTTGAAACAAGAATTGTTCGTATTTTTAATACGTATGGACCTAAAATGAGATTAAATGACGGTAGAGTTTTACCCGCTTTTATAGGTCAAGCACTAAGAGGTGAAGACATTACTATTTTTGGAGATGGATCTCAAACTAGAGCTTTCTGTTATGTAGATGATTTAGTGGAAGGAATCTATCGTTTATTGCATAGCGATTACACTTTACCTGTCAATATTGGTAATCCAGATGAAATTTCAATAAAAGATTTTGCTGAAGAAATAATAAAATTGACAGGAACAAATCAAAAAGTAGTTTATCACGATTTGCCAGTTGATGATCCAAAACAAAGACAACCTGATATTACAAAAGCCAAAGAAATATTAAATTGGCAACCTACCGTTGATCGTGCTGAAGGATTGAAAATTACATATGAATATTTCAAAACCCTTTCATCAGAAGAATTGACAAAAAAAGAACATAATGATTTTGAAAAATATATAATTAGATAATGAAATATTTTGCACACGAAACAGCAATCATAGATGAAGGTTGCACTATTGGTGAGGGAACAAAAATTTGGCATTTTTCTCATATTATGTCAGATTGCGAATTAGGTGAAAAATGCAATATTGGTCAAAATGTAGTTGTATCACCAGGTGTTATATTAGGGAAAAACGTTAAAATACAAAATAACGTATCAATATATACTGGAGTAGAGTGTGAGGATGATGTGTTTCTTGGACCTTCCATGGTTTTTACAAATGTAATCAATCCAAGAAGTGCAGTAAATAGAAAAAATGAATATGCCAAAACTATTGTTAAAAAAGGTGCAAGTATAGGCGCAAATGCAACTATAGTATGTGGACATGATATCGGTGAATATGCATTCATAGGTGCTGGAGCTGTTGTCACAAAAACAATTTTACCATATGCATTGGTGGTTGGGAATCCAGCAAGACAAATTGGTTGGATGAGTGAATATGGTCAACGATTAGAATTTAATTCTGAAGGAATAGCAATTTGCTCAGAAAGTAATGAAAAATATATCCTAGAAAATAATCAAGTAAAAAAATTAGCATAATGAATTCAAACGATAAAAAAATAAAATTTGCCGTCGTAGGAGCTGGTCATATCGGAAAAAGACATGCTGAAATGATCTGTAGAGAAGCTGAAGGCGAATTAGTTGCAATGGTTGATGTACGTTCGAAAGAAGAATGCAATGCTGAAAATTTCAATGTTCCATTTTTTAATACAATTGAAGAATTATTATCATCGAATTTAGAATTTGATGTTGTAAATATTTGTACTCCTAATGGTTTACACGCCAATCAAAGTTTAGCAGCACTTGAAGCTAAAAAACATGTTGTTTGTGAAAAACCTATGGGGCTATCTAAAGACAATTGTGAAAAAGTGATTTTCAAATCATTACAAATGTCAAAAAGTGTTTTTTGCGTCATGCAAAATCGCTATTCCCCACCTTCACAATGGATTAAATCTGTTGTAAATGATGGGATTTTAGGTGACATTTATATGGTGCAATTAAATTGTTATTGGAATAGAGATGACAGATATTATAAGAAAGGTGGATGGAAAGGCACTCCTGATTTAGATGGAGGTACTTTGTTTACTCAATTTTCTCATTTTATAGACATCATGTATTGGTTATTCGGTGATATTGATAATATTCAAGGACGCTTTGCAGATTTCAATCATAAAGAGTCAACAACTTTTGAAGATTCAGGATTTGTAAGTTTTGATTTTATAAACGGGGGAATGGGTTGTATCAATTATTCAACTGCTGTTGCTGATCAAAATCTGGAGAGTTCGTTAACTATTATTGGTAGTAAAGGTAGCGTCAAAATTGGTGGTCAATATATGAATGAAGTTGAGGTTTGTAATATTAAAGATTATGAAATGCCAATTCTTGCAGAATCAAATCCTGCAAATGATTATGGACCTTATAAAGGTTCAGCAGCAAATCATAACTATGTAATTCAAAATGTTATTAATACACTTAAAGGTAGAACTACAGCAACGACAAATGCATTAGAAGGACTTAAAGTTGTAGAAATTATAGAAAGAATTTACAAAATAAGAAACGAGCAATTAAATTATTAAAAATAAAAAAATGACTAATTCTATATATAAAAAACTTATCAATAAAGAAGCTAAATTAGCTGTTATTGGACTTGGTTACGTTGGATTACCGATAGCTTTAGAATTTGCTAAACAAATTAAAGTAGTTGGTTTTGACATTAACCAAGAACGAGTTGATTTAATGAATAATAAAATCGATCCTAGTAACGAGTTAGATTCATCTGATTTTGAAAAGAGTGATATATTATTTACTGCAAATTTAGAAGATTTAAAGGATGTGGAATTTTTTATTGTTGCTGTACCAACACCAATTGACAATGCAAATTTACCAAATTTAAAACCACTTTTAGGAGCAAGTAATACAGTTGCAAAAGCGCTTAAAAAAGGTGATTATGTAGTTTTTGAATCAACTGTTTATCCAGGTTGTACCGAAGAAGATTGTATACCAGTTCTTGAAGAAATATCAGGTTTAAAATTTAAAAATGATTTTAAAGTTGGTTATTCACCAGAAAGAATTAATCCAGGAGATAAAGAACATACGTTACAAAATGTAATTAAAGTCGTATCTGGTTGTTGTGATGAATCACTAAATGAAATTGCACAGGTATATGAACTTGTAGTTAAAGCTGGTGTTCATAGAGCATCAACAATTAAGGTTGCTGAAGCTGCTAAAATTATAGAAAATACTCAAAGGGATTTAAATATTGCTTTAATGAATGAATTGTCAATCATATTCAATAAGCTGAAAATCAATACATTTGATGTTTTAGAAGCAGCTGGAACAAAATGGAATTTTTTAAAGTTTTCTCCAGGTTTAGTTGGTGGACATTGTATAGGTGTTGACCCGTATTATTTAACTCATAAAGCGGCTCAAGCGGGATATCATTCAAAAGTTATAACTAGTGGAAGATATGTTAATGACTCAATGGGCGGATACATTGCAAAACAATCTGTAAAAAAAATAATAGCCCAAGGAAAACATATTCAAGATGCTAAAGTTCTAGTTATGGGAGCCACTTTTAAAGAAGACGTCTCTGATATTAGAAATTCAAAAGTAATTGATATTGTAAATGAATTAATTTCTTTTCAGGTTCATGTTGATCTAATAGATCCTCACGCAAGTTCTGATGAAATGTTACACGAATATGGTGTTGGTTTAATAAAAAATCCAACTGCTGATTATGATGCTATAATAGTTGCTGTAAATCACAAAGAATACAAAACATATAAAGAAGAAGATTTTAAAAAATTATTAAAAGATCAAAAGGGTTTATTTGTGGATGTTAAAGGAATTTTCAAGGGAAAAATAAATGAGTTAGAATATTGGAGTTTATAAGATGAATTTTATAAAAAATATATTAGTAACAGGAGGCGCTGGGTTTATAGGATCTCATGTTGTTAGACGATTAGTTAATAATTATCCTGAATACAGGATAATTAATTTTGATAAACTAACCTATGCAGGAAACTTATCAAATTTAATTGATATTGAAAACAAACAAAATTATCATTTTGTAAAAGGTGATATATGTTCAGAGCAAGATGTTTCGAAGGTATTTGAAAAATTTAATATTTCTGACATAATACATTTAGCTGCAGAATCTCATGTTGACAGATCAATCGAAGGTCCAATGGAATTTGTTATGACAAATGTTGTTGGGACTGTCAATTTACTTCAACATGCTAAAAAAAATTGGAAAAGTGAAAACCATGTTTTCTATCATGTTTCCACAGATGAAGTTTTCGGAAGTCTTGGTGATGAAGGTTTATTTGAAGAAACTACCCCATACGATCCAAGGAGTCCATATTCTGCATCAAAAGCATCTTCAGATCATTTTGTAAGGGCTTTTTATCATACATATGGATTACCAATTAAAATGTCAAATTGCTCAAACAATTATGGAAGTCATCATTTTCCAGAAAAATTAATACCGCTCGTAATTCACAATATTGTTAATAAAATAGCAATACCAATATATGGAAAAGGCGAAAATATTCGTGATTGGCTTTGGGTAGAAGATCACGCTAGCGCAATCGATACCATATTCCATAAAGGAAAAATTGGTGAATCATATAATGTTGGGGGATTAAATGAGTGGACAAACATTGATTTAGTGAACTATTTATGTAAAATCCTAGATGAAAAATTGCAGCGAAATGAAGGTGAAAATGAAAAGTTAATCACTTTTGTAAAAGATCGTTCTGGTCATGATGCAAGATATGCAATTGACGCATCAAAGTTAGAAAAAGAGTTAGGTTGGAAGCCTTCTTTAAAATTTGAAGAAGGATTAGATAAAACGGTAAATTGGTTTTTAGCAAATCAAGAATGGATCGATAAGATTACAAATGGCGATTACAAAGAATATTATCAAAAAATGTATCAATAAACTATACCTAAAATGGGGTTACTTTCTAAAATATTTTCAAAAAAACAAAATACTCCAGCAGATTTATCTATACTAAGAACTGATATGCATAGTCACCTAATTCCAGGAATAGATGACGGTTCAAAAACATTAGATGAGACAATTGCAATTCTTTATAAATTCAAAGAATTGGGCTATAAAAAAGTAATTACTACTCCACATATCATGAGTGATTTTTATAGAAATACTCCTGAAATTATTTTAAATGGACTAGAAATTGTAAAAGATGAATTAAACCGCATACAATTAGAAATTGAAATTGAAGCTGCAGCTGAATATTATTTTGACGAAACATTATTCCAAATGCTTGAAAATGAAAGTTTTTTAACTTTTGGTGATAAAAATGTATTAATAGAATTCTCATTTTCTGCTGCTCCTCAAGAACATGAAAAACTATTTTATGAAATGAGAATCAAGGGATATAGACCAGTTATAGCTCATTTTGAGAGATACCTATTTTACCATGGTTCAATTGAACAAGCAAAACTTTGGAGAGAGAAAGGAATGCTTATACAAATGAACATAAATTCACTATTTGGTCACTATGGACCATCAGTAAAAAAACAAGCTGAAATGCTAATAGATTCAGCTCAAATAGACTTAATTGCAACGGATTGTCATAGACTTGAACATCTTACTATTTTAGAACAAAATTTAAATTCTCCCTATTTAAAGAAAGTATTGGATATGGATTTACTGAATTATAAATTATAGCCAATTATTGATTTTAAAGTTCTAAGAAATCAATAAAAACACTTTTAAGAATATTTTATATGAATAATGCAAGAAAAGATTGGACACAAATAAAAACAAATGACAGTTGGGCAATATTCAAAATAATGTCTGAATTTGTTGAGGGTTATGAAAGAATGTCTAAAATAGGACCAAGTGTATCTATATTTGGATCAGCTCGAACAAAACCTGAAAATAAGTATTTTCAAATTGGTCAAGAAATTGCAAGAAAATTAGCAACTTTAGGATATGGTATAATCACTGGTGGTGGACCAGGAATAATGGAAGCGGCGAATAAAGGTGCGCATGAAGTAGGAGGAAAAAGTATTGGACTAAACATAGACCTACCTTTTGAACAAAATCATAACCCATATATAGATGCGGAACACAATTTAGAATTTGATTACTTTTTTGTGAGAAAAGTAATTTTCGTTAAATATTCTCAAGCATTTGTAGTAATGCCTGGAGGATTCGGAACTTTAGATGAAATGTTTGAGGCAATAACTCTAATACAAACTAAAAAAATTAACAATAGACCTATCGTACTTGTAGGTAAATCGTATTGGGAAGGTTTAATTGAATGGTTAAAAAAAGCAATGCTAGAATATGAACAAAACATTTCACCTGATGATTTAAATTTATTTATTTTGGTTGATACTGCTGATGAAGCAGTTCAATACATTGATGATTTTTATAAATCGCATCAACTTACGCCTAACTTTTAAAATTTAAAGAATCTCTCAATCTTAAATTCATTATATTTGTAAATGATTAAGCATAGCAATGGAAATATTAAATAAAATTAAAGCATTCGTTTTAACGAAACATTTCTTCAAACATTTAGGAATTATTATACTTACGTATTTAGTTGTAGTGAGTTTTGTTATTTTCTATTTAGATAGTTATACTAATCATAGTCAAAAAATAGAAGTTCCAAATTTAATTGGCAACAACATCAATAATATAAAAGCTTTATTGGAAGAAAAAGATTTAGTTTATGAAATTATTGAAAAAAAATACGACCCTAAAAAACCTGAAGGTACAATTTTAGAACAGGATCCAATCGCTACCGATTTATCTACGGTTTTTGTAAAAGAAGGAAGAATCATACGCTTAAGAATTTCAAAAAAGACAGACTTAGTTGAAATGCCGAGTTTAATAAATAAATCAGAAAGATTTGCTTTGCAAGTTCTTAAAAACAGAGGGTTAAAATATAAAATAGAATACAAAACATCTAGTGAATCAGATGGCGCTGTTCTTCAACAAAAATTCAAAGGTAAAACTATAAAAGAAGGCGAAAAAATTCAAATAGGATCTGTAGTATTACTTGTTGTTGGTAGAAGTGAAGGTGGAGAACCTGTACAAATACCAGATTTATATGGTCTTTCCATTTTTGATGCTAGAGATAGCGTTTTACGAGTTAAATCTTTGTCTTACATCGCAATTTGTCCAGATTGTTTAAATTATGACGACTCTTTAAAAGCAAAAGTTGAAACGCAAACTCCTGAATATATAGAAGGCGTTCTTTCTCCATTTGGAACAACAGTGACTGTTTTTGCTTCACCTAATTTTGAATAAGGGTTACAATAAAAATTCAATAAGGGAGTTTATTAAAAAAACTTGTGATGAAACTATTTTTATGTTTATTAATTTTTTGGCCCTTTTATAATTCTTTTTCACAAAATGAATCAATTAGCCCATTAATAAATAATCCACATATACCTTTTTTAGCAAATAAAAAATTAGAAAAAAATTCAATCAGTTTTGACAGTACTTTTATTTTTATTTATGATACTTTAAGTCTGCCATTTTTTGATGAATTTAGTTCAAATAAAATTCAAAAATACAATCAAAAATATAACGATGCAGATGTATATTTTGAGAAAAAATATAAATTAATAAAACCAGATAACATAACTCCTTTTGGAAAAAACGATAAATTTTCATCAAACAAAACTTTCAGAAAAACCTATTCTACGGATGGCTTAACACATAATGATGTGCCATTACCTCAAATTCAATTAAATATTGGTGAATTAAAAAATTACCCAGTTCAATATACGAATACAAATGTATATCCAGCCTATAATATTATAGATTCACTAGGAATAAACAATGATAAATCAGATACTATTCCATTAATATTTAACGAGATAGACGTATTTCAAGATTCTGCTACTCAATTTTTCAAACCTATACATGATGCTAATAATTTATGGATAGAAAATAAAGCATATCATAATTATAGATTTGGTTATTTACCTTGGTCGATAGGTGTAATTACATTTGATGGATTAGATGAAAATGGTAAAGCATACGAGCTGGGTTCAAACACGGCTGATTACGCAGATTATTTAACAACTAAGCCAATTGATTTATCCTCAAAAATAATTTCAGACTCTGTCTATTTAAGTTTCTTATATCAAAGTGGAGGCTATGGTGAAATGCCTGACTCTACTGATTCTTTAATTTTAGAATTTTATAATACAACACTTGATAAATGGGAATGGATATGGAGTTCAAGTGGTAAATCAAATTACAATGAATTTAAAATTGGTCACATTTTATTAAATGATTTAAAATACTTTAAGAAGGGGTTCAAATTTAGATTTAAAAATTATGGTCAAAAATCAGGTGGATTTGATCATTTTAATTTAGACTATGTCAATTTAAGAAGTTTATCGGGATATCAAGATACATTATTCAAAGATTTTGCATGGATTTATCCTGTAAATTCTCTGTTAAAAGATTATACTTCAGTTCCTTGGGATCATTTAAAAAATAATAATATTAATAAAATAACAGATAAAAATGAGATTACGATTAGAAATGGAAGTAATATTCCTGAAAATAATTCATTACCTGGAAAAATTGAAATTTTTTACAATAATAATCTAGAAAATAGTTCTCAAATTTTAGGATATGCATTATCAAATAGCAGTTTAAACTATGCACCTAGAACTAACTATACATCAATTCATGACTTTTCAAACAGCCTTAATTTTGACATAACTAAAACAGGTTTTAAACAAAGTTTCAGAATTAAAGGTACTATTGAAGCTCTGTTTCCAAACTTTAACCAGAATGATACAATTAGCAATATACAAACTTTTGAAAACTATTACAGCTATGATGACGCATCAGCTGAAGCTGCTTATGGAATAATTGGTAAACAATCGAATTTAGCGGTACAATTTACACCCTATGAATCTGATTCATTAATAGGAATTCAAACTTGTTTTGTAGAGTCCGCAACTGATGTATCCAAAAAACTATTTTTATTAAATATTTGGAATGATAATAATGGAATCCCGGGTGATTTAATATATGAAGATGATCTATATTCTCCTCGAACTCCCATGTATAACAATGGAAACAACAATTTTCACACGTATTATTTTAAAAATAATCAAAAAGTTAAAGTTGATGGTAAATTCTATATTGGTTGGAGACAATTTGATTCCGAAAGACTAAATATCGGTTTTGATAAAAATTTAATAAACAATGAAAAGAATTTTTACAGTCTAGATAAAGGAGCTTCATGGATCAACTCAGAAGTGAAAGGAACGATTATGATAAGACCAGTATTTTCGACAGCTATGGATATTGAATTAGGATTAATAGAAAATAATAATGAAATGAAAAAAATCATTATTTTCCCAAATCCTACTAATGATATAGTTAATATTGAAGGGGAGTTTGATTTCATAGAAATTTATACAATTGAAGGAAAATTAATCAAAACTTTAACTGAAAACAAAATAGATCTAACAAGTTATAATTCAGGAATTTATCTTTTTAAAATAAAAGGTGATTACAATAAAACATTCAAAATACTAAAAAACTAATGCAAGAAGAATTCGAAGATATTGAAAACGAAGAAAATGAAGAAGAATTATTTGAGCATTACCGCTTTAAAGTAGATCCAGGACAAGAAATATTAAGGATTGATAAATTTCTATTGGATCGTCTACCAAATACCTCACGTAATAAAATTCAATTTGCAGCTAAAAATGGGAATGTTCGTGTAAACAATGAAACTGTAAAGCCAAACTACAGAGTAAAGCCAGCAGATGAAATCACTATAGTGATGCCCTACCCTGTAAGAGAAATCGAACTGATACCTGAGAATATTCCAATAGAAATTGTTTATGAAGATGATCAATTAGCAATTGTAAACAAACCTTCTAATATGGTTGTTCATCCTGGATATGGCAACTATACTGGTACGCTTGTTAATGCAATGGTTTATCATTTTGATAACTTACCAAGCAGAATAGAAGATTATTTTGGCAGACCAGGGCTTGTTCATCGATTAGATAAAAACACAACTGGTATTATGGTTATTGCAAAAACAGAGTATGCTTTATCAAATTTAGCCAAACAATTTGCTGATCGAACGACTGAAAGAAGATACCACGCTTTGGTGTGGGGCGATATCGAAAATGATGGAACTGTAACTGGTAACATTGGTAGATCTTTAAAAAATAGAAAAGTGATGACTGTATTTCCTGATGGAGAGTATGGAAAACATGCTGTAACACATTATAAAGTTATTGAAAGATTTGGATTAGTTACATTAATTGAATGTAAACTAGAAACAGGAAGAACTCATCAAATTAGAGCACATTTAAAACACATAGGACATCCGTTATTTAATGATAATGAATATGGTGGAGATAAAATTGTAAGAGGTACTACACACACAAAATATAAACAATTTATTGATAACTGCTTTTCATTAATACCTGGTCAAGCACTTCACGCTAAAACACTTGGTTTTATTCATCCTAAAACAAAAAAAAACATGGTTTTTGATTCAAATTTAGTGGAAGGTTTTGATAAAATTCTTCAAAAATGGAGAATTTATACAAAAGAAAAATAGTAAACAAAAAAACAAGTAAATAACTTAGTTCCAAATTACTTTGAATTGACATTTTTTATTTGTTACTTCGTCAACATTTTAAGAAAATATATAATTATGAACTTTAAAATATTTTTATTCCTATCTTTTATCTGTTTTTCTTTGAGTTCATTAGCTCAAAAATACATCGAAAAAGCAGAAACAGCATATAAAAGCCAAAATTACGGAACAGGTGTTGATGTATTAAAATCATCTTATGAAACTGCTTCTAGAAAAGGAGCGAAAGCTAAAAAATACAAAGGTGATTTAGCTTATAAAATAGCTGAAAGTTATAGGTTAACCGAAAAATTTAAAGATGCAAATGAATGGTTTGAAAGAGCAATTCTATTAGAATATTTTGAAACTGAACCACTAGTATATTTCTATAATGGTGAAATGTTTAGAATGATGGGCGAGCTTGAAAAGGCTAAAAAAAATTATTCATTGTATAAAAATTTAAAACCTGATGATAAAAGAGCGGAGATTGGTTTAGCTTCATGTTCAACAGCAATAGAATTAAAAGAAGATAAAGGATTGTATGCGATCGAAAGTCAAACAGCTTTAAATAAAGGAGGTATTGATATGTCTCCCGTATTTGGTGATAACAAAACCTCAAAAATTTATTTTAGTTCTAGTAGAAATGGTGTTACAGGATCTGAAATTGATCCGAGATCAGGAGAAAACTTTATGGATATTTGGATGTCTGAAATGGATAAAAAAGGACATTGGGGTGAACCAAAATTAATTTCAGGAGTCGGAATCAATACTGAACATAATGAAGGTTCTGTTTGTTTTGACAGTAGGTTCAAAACTATGTTTTTCACAAGATGTCCAAACGAGAAAAAGAAAAATTTAGGTTGTGAAATTTGGATGTCTGAATCAAAAGGTAAAGATGAATGGAGTGAACCTAAAAAATTATTACTTACTCCAAATGATTCTATAACTGTTGGACACCCTTGTGCATCTGAGGATGGGAAATTTTTAATTTTTGTATCTGATTTACCAGGAGGATATGGGGGAAGAGATTTATGGTATTCTACATATGAAAGAAAAACTGACGCCTGGTCAATCCCAATAAATATGGGACCTGAAATTAATACTGCTGGAAATGAAATGTTTCCAACATTTGGTAAAAACGGAAAATTATATTTTGCAACCGATGGTATACCAGGATTAGGCGGTTTAGATATTTTTGTAGCAACTAAAGTTAATGGGAAAAATGCTTGGGAAAACCCGAAAAATGTTGGATATCCGATTAATTCTGAAAACAACGATTATTCTTTAATAGAATATACAGACAAGAAAGGATTCTTTACATCTGAAAGAAAAAATAACAATGGTGGTAATGAATTTGATGCTGATATATATTCATATGATTTACCTCCTAATACTTTTGATTTAAAAGTTATTCTAAGTGAGGTAGGTCAAAAACAGAATAGAATTTCTGATGTAAAAGTGTCAATAAAAGGACCTGATGCGAATAATTCTTGGGAAGGTTTTACAAATAAAGATGGTGTAATATTTTGGGATAAAAAGCCTTCTGGGGATAGATACATTTCAGAAAATATGTCATATACTATTTCTATAGAAAAAGCTGGTTTTAAAGAAGATAAAAAAGGAGCACAATTTACAACTCAAGCACTAACAACTAACCAATCCTTTATTATTGAAATGGCATTATTACCTATTATCACTAAACCTATTCGTTTGCCAGAAGTGAATTATATTTTAGGTAAATCAACACTTGTTGTAAATGAAACAATTAATTCGAAAGATTCATTGAATTTTGTCTATGATTTGTTAAATGAATATCCGGGTATGATATTAGAATTAAGTTGTCATACAGATACAAGGGGAAGCGATGCAGCAAATCAAATTTTATCTGAAGCCAGGGCAGTAGAATGTGTAAATTATTTAGTGAAAGAAAAAGGGATCGATCCAAGAAGAATTAAAGCTGTTGGTAAAGGCGAAAAAGAACCTGCAACTTTTACAGACCCAACTTCAGGAGAAAAAATAGTTTTAACAGAAGCATATATCAATCAATTTAAAAAGAGTGATGCAATTAAATTTGAAAAACTTCACCAAACTAATAGAAGAGCTGAAGGAAAAGTATTATCAATGGATTTTGATTCAAATACAGCTTCACCCACTAAGTAAATATAAATACTAGTAATAGAAAAATGGCTACTCTTCTTAGAGTAGCCATTTTTTATGGTTATTTAAATAACACCTAAGAAATTTGAAATTTGCAATACTTGATAATACTGCCTTTATTGGTAAATAGTTTTTCGTAATGCGTTTTTATGTGAAAAATATCTTTTGTTACCTGATCTAAATTCTCAGGTAATTCATTATATAAATCCCATGTTAATTCAATTAACTTGTAATTAGACTTAATTTCTTCTTCTGTAAACTCAAATAACAAATCGCTATCTGTTTTCATATGAATAGTTCCTCCGGGCTTTAAAAACTTATAATACCTATTAATAAAAGGCTTTGAGCTTAATCTCTTATTTGGTTTTTTAGGTTGAGGGTCAGAAAAAGTTAGCCAAATCTCGTCTACTTCATTTTCAGAAAAACAATCATTTATGAAATCGATTTTGGTTCTCAAAAATGCAACATTTCCCATGTTATCATCCAAAGCTTCCTTTGCTCCAATATACATTCTACTGCCCTTTATATCACAACCAATAAAATTTTTATTTGGAAAATGTTTTGCTAATCCAACAGAATACTCCCCTTTTCCACATCCTAATTCTAAAACTATTGGATTATTATTTTTAAAGAAAGTTTTATTCCAGTTTCCTTTTAAATAATACTCTTCTCCAATTATTGGCTCAAAAAAGTTAGAAAATTCTTTGATTGCAGCAAATCTTCTCAATTTGTCTTTACCCATTTTAATTTAAATTTCTAAAATCAATACTTTAACTCGATTGAATAACCAGTATGCTTTCTAATATTTATAACTTTACCTCCTTCGAATAGTAAATATTGGCCCTTAATTCCTTCAAGAATCCCTTCAACTAGAGCTGTTTTATCAAAACTCAAACTACTGACTTTTAACGGATATTTTTGCACTGGATAACTTAAAGAAACAATTTCATCATTTTCTGAAAAATATTTCGTTAAATCATGTGGTAATTGATCATGTAAATTCCATTTTTCATTAACCAAATCAATCGTATCATCAATTTCATTTTTAAGCATTCTTTGCCAATTTGTTTTATCAGAAAAAAATTGTTTTAAAGCAACTTCAAGAACACCTGCCTCATATCTATTCGGCGTTTCAGCTAATCTTATTGCCGAAGAAGCTCCTTGGTCTATCCAACGAGTAGGAACTTGTGTGATACGAGTAACGCCTACTTTTACTTTATCTGAAGCAGCAAGATAAACTATATGAGGTTGATTATGATTCCTCTGTTCCCAATCTATATCTCTTCCTTCACCCAAATGTGCTCTACACAATTCTGGTCGTAAAGTACATTCAGTTGCTTCTGGGGCAGAAATAAAACATGTATAACAAAAACCTTCACCAAACGTTTTTTTTATTTTCGAATGACAACTTTGGCAAAAAATATCACCATTCCAAATTAATGAAATTTGTTTTCCAACTAATTCATTCAAGCTTGTGCGCTCTGAAGAATTGAAATAATAATGAATGTTATCATTTTCGATTGAAACACTCATTTTTACAACACCTTTATTCATTTTCTAGTTCTCCTCAGGTAGTATATTCATTTTATCAGCAAAATGAATACAATAATCTCTTAAATCCTCACAAATATTTGTTTCGCCTGTAGCTTTTTCAAAAGAATCAGCCATAGTAATAAGTGTCTGATGAAAAAATTGTTTCATTTCATCAATCGTCATATCTTTGGTCCATAAATCTATTCGCATAGTATTATTTTCTTTCGGATCCCATAATGAAAGTAAAATTGCTTTAGCAGATTCATTTTCAATATTACCATCTGTAGCAGTCCATTTCATCCCAATTGGTAAATTATTTTCATTCAAACCTACTTTTATTGAGATTTCTGAGGTTTTAACTATTTTATCTTCTTCCATATCTTTAATCTTCTATTTCGTATTCTTGTAAAATTGTATTATAGGGAGTTTTTATTAATTCTGATAATGAAACATTCTTCTTTTCCATAAAATTACTAACCATTCTCCAACCTATAAATTGTCCTAGTCTATCAGGACTTTCAGAGGGTAAGCCAGTTGTAAAAGGTGCTTCTTTTAAAAAATTTGATTCAATAAGTTCATTTATTTTAAATAAATATTTTTGGTCAACTAAAAATTTCCAAATTGAATATTCATTCTTTAACGCCCAATCATAATCCTTTTGAGTATATCTAATAATTATATTCTTTTTAGACTCAGGTAAAGCAGCTTCTGTTAAATAAATAATCTTACCCCACTTAACAATATTTTCAGCTAGATTACCTTCTTTTTCAGGTACATAATGAGTAATAATCCAAGAACAAAGAACATCTCTTTCAAGAAAATCAGAATTCATACTTTCTTTAATCCAATCATAAAATGGTTCGGTCGGAAGATTTTTAATTACATCCGTATTTTTTCCTAAATAACGTTCAAGACCAACACCAATTTCATTTTCAGTACAAAAAGCATTTGATTGAAAAAGGGAATTCATAAAAACAATTTTACTTGGAATTTTACCTTTTGGGAAATGATATTTTAAATGTTTAAATCCATTGATTATTTTAGATTTATTTTTTGATAGATTATTAAACTTTTTATGTATCCTTTTTTCTATATTATCAATCGCATTATCACTTCTAAATTGGTGTATGCTATTTATAAACGCTGTGTCGGAAATATTTCCGATTTGTAAACAATATCCTAATTGATAATTATAAATATCTGTAATACTTTTCTCAAACTCATGATGATTCATAATTAAATCATTATCAGAAGATTGCATTAAAGTCGAGTCTAAATTTACAAACTTTGTAGAAACATCAATTGTTCCGATATCGACATTTAATCGATCAGTAGAACAAGAGATAACAAATAGAGAAATAAATGCAAAAAGTAAAATGTTTTTAAGAGTCATTATTATTAATTAATATTGCAGTCAAAAGTAATTAAAGGAACTGAATTTAATTACATAAAAGTAAATTTGAAATAAATTTTATATCATGAAAAAATCTTTATCAATAATTTTTATACTATATATGAGCTTTTCAATATATAGTCAGGAAGCTGCTAATAAAAAAATACAAGCTGGATTAATTGTTGGTGCTGGATTAAATTTCACGAATCCAACAACTAAATTTATAACTAGAAATGGTTTAGGAAGTGATTTAACAGTTGGAATGAATTTTAATTACAACTATACTCCAACAATCGGTTTCTCTTCTGGAATTGAATTTGACTTTGAGACGATAAAACTTAAAACAGATTCAAATTTATATTATTTATATAACGATTCAGAAATTTTAACCAAAAGTCAATATTCAGATGTAAATAATATATTTAATACAACATCCGGAAAAGTTTATAAGTTAAATGAAAGAATAGAAAAACCAATCTATTTAACAATCCCAACTATGTTTCTTTTCAGAACAGAATTTATAGGATATTTTAGATATTTTGGAAAATTTGGTGTTAGAAATAGTTTTTTATTAGGAAATACTGTGTTTGATAAAGGTAGTGAACTTTTTAATAATACAACTGGTCCTTCAATTCCTTTAAAGAATGATAATATGAAAACATCTCATAGAGATTTAGCATTCTACAAAGGTTCTATTGGAATATCCGCAGGAACAGAATGGAATTTTTCAGGTAAGACAAGTTTAGTTTTTGAATTGGGTTATTACTATGGATTCTTAAACATCAGTAGAAATAATGCTTTAACAGGAGATGAAGAAAAGAATATGTCAATAATTAGTGAACTTGATAATACAAACCGACCAACAAAATTCACTTCACTCCCTGCAAAACAGAATCAACTATTATTAAAAGTAGCCATTTTATTTTAAATCTTTAAAATTTTGAACTCAAAACTCATTTCAGAATATATTAAAAATTGGTTAATAAATTATTCTAACGAATCTAAAACTTCGGGATTTATAATTGGTATATCTGGTGGTGTTGATTCTGCTGTAACTTCAACATTATGTGCTCAAACTAATAAGAAAGTTATATTATTAAGCATGCCAATTAGACAAACCAAAACAGAATTTGAAAGAGCAAACAATCATATAAAAGATTTGAAAGCGCGTTTTAAGAATATTGAGTCTATAGAAATAAATTTAACTTCAAGTTTTACTGAAATTGAAAAAACTTTGCCAAAAGATGTAATGAATAATCATTTAGCAATGGCAAATAGTAGATCAAGACTTAGAATGCTTACTTTATATGCTGTAGGCCAAGCAAATAATTGCTTAGTAGCAGGGACAGGGAACAAAGTTGAAGACTTTGGTGTCGGATTCTACACAAAGTATGGTGATGGCGGAGTGGATATTAGTCCAATTGCAGATTTAACAAAAACACAAGTATGGAATCTTGCTAATTATCTGAAAGTAATAACTGAAATAATTATAGCAAAACCAACAGATGGGTTATTTGAAGATGGGCGAAGTGATGAAGATCAGATTGGGGCTTCTTATCCTGAATTAGAATGGGCAATGGGATTTTCAGGTGATGTATCTAAAATTGATGAGAGAAAAAAAGAAGTGCTACATATTTACAAAAGATTGAATTCAATAAATCAACATAAGATGAATCCAATACCTGTGTGTAAAATCCCCTTAAATCTTCTATCTTAATTCATTACTAATGAATAAAATAACTTAGCTTTTAATCTAAACCTCAAATTGAACTATGAAATTATCATTATCAATTTGTTTCATTTTTACTGTTGGTTTATTCTTTTCTCAAAAAGATTTTAATAATTATAAAGCTTTAATATCTAAAGGCGAAATCAATAAAAATTTATCATTTTCAACTTATGAAAAGATTCAAATTCAACTAGATAATATAAAGAAAATGATAAAAATAAAAGAAAACAGAAATTTACTGAATTTTTAAACCGGTATATCTTATTGTTTTTAACTATGCTTCAGGAGCTAATCTTAATACAATACCATCAATTTCTTCATTTATATGAATTTGACAACCAAGTCTACTATTAGGTTTAACAAAAAAAGCTTGATCAAGCATATCTAACTCGGCATCATTTTGTTCAGGTAAAACAGTGTCTGATTCTAAATAACATTGACAAGTAGCACACATAGCCATTCCTCCACACTCACCTAAAACAGGCAAATCATATGATTTACAAACTTCCATTATGTTCATATTCATATCCGTTGGAGCAATTAAATCGTGTGAAACACCATCTCTATCAATTATCGTAACTTTAATTTCGTTCATATCAATATATTTTATACAAAAATAATCAAAGAATCTTAATTATATATACGTAAAGAATTAGTTCCATTCCATACAGTTTGATATTGTCGTAATCCAAATTCAGAACCGCCTATTGCAGAACCATCATACAAAGAAAATTTAGCCCCAGAACATATATCAATGAGCTGTAAAAAATTAGTAGAATCAGGAGTTAATGCTGATGAGCATGTATTATTTATATCTTTTGGAGATTGTCTGTCAAAAGCAACAAATTGATCTACACTTTTACGATAAACTATAATCCCTCTAGAGCCACCAACAACATAAGTCCAACCTCCAACACCTATTAAAGAAGAATAACTCGGAAATTCAATATTAATAGTAATATCGAAAGGAATACTCGGAATTGGATTTTGGTTACCATTTTTTTTACATCCCATAAATAAAAGGAATACTATCGAAAAGAAAAAAAAATGTATCTTCATTGTCTACTTGTATTAATCAAATATAATGTACAAAACGTTTGTTTACATATATATATTATTTTTTCTGTTTATTTTAAATAGTTGTGGCTCTAGAACTCCAGAAGTTGCTCCAAGTTCTGTTGAACAAGCTCAAATGATTATTGAGGCTAAAAGGGCCGAACAACTGAAAAATGGAGACAAATTAAAAAAAGAAGCAATTAAAAGAAATTTAAAAAAACAAACTAGACCAGTTAGAAAATCTTTAAAAAAAAATAAAAAAAGATTAAAGAAAAAAATGAAAAGACTAAATAGATAATTTAATCATTAATTTGAAATAATTGTTCAGTCGATTTTTCCCAACTTTCCATTTCATTGTCTAATAATTTTTTAATACTGTCATAATCAGATAGAAACTTTGCAGATTGAATTTCGTCTGAATAATCTAAATTCGAAATTTTTTGATCTAAGTCTTTAAGTTGTTCTTCATATTTAGCAATATTTTCTTCCGCTTTTTTAACTTGATTAGATAATTGATTTTTTTTTCTTTTTAATTCTTTTTGTTCATCAAAAGACAATACTTTTTCAATCTTATCATCAATTACATTTTTTGGTGTCTCAATTTTATCAATTGTATTCTTTTGTTTAGCTTCTATCTGCATTTGATTATTTGACAAATCCATTTTACGCTGTAAAAACTCTTGAACACCGAAATGATGAATTTTAAGACCTTGATCTTCAATGTCCCAAATCCTATTTGTTAATCCATTTAGAAACTCACGATCATGAGAAACAACAATAAAAGTACCTTCATAATTTATCAAAGCTGACTTTAATACCTCTTTGCTTATAATATCTAAATGATTGGTGGGTTCATCTAAAATTAAAAAATTAGAAGGACTTAATAATAATAAACACAATGCTAGTCTTGTTCGTTCTCCTCCTGAAAGTACAGCCACTTTTTTATCTACATCTTCACCAGTAAATAAAAAGGCACCTAAAATACTCCTCAAATCTTTTCGTATATCTCCAACTGCTACATCATCTACAGTTTCATATATGGTTTTTGAAATATCTAACGCTTCAGCTTGATCTTGAGCAAAATAGGTTATTTGAACGTTGTGACCATAATTTACAGTACCGTCACCTTCAACTTTATTCATAACCCTTTTAATAAGAGTAGATTTACCAACCCCATTAGCACCTAAAAGTGCAATTTTTTCACCTCTACCAACTGTTAAATTAATTTCTTTAAATAATGTTCTATCACCGTATGTTTTTCCCATATTATGCATCTCCAAGACCCATTTACCAGGTTGAAGACTTAATGGAAATGAAATTTTCATTCCTGAATTTTTATCATTGTCAACTTCTATAATTTCAGTTTTATCGAGTTTCTTAATCAATGACTGAGCAAAAGAAGCTTTATTTTTTTTAGCACGGAATTTATCAATTAATTCTTTTGTATGCTTTATATCTTTTTCTTGTTGTTTTTTTGCATCTATCATCCTCTCAGATTCTTCAGCTCTAGCTATCTTATATTTTGAATATCCAAAAGGAAAATCTAATAGTTTACCATTTGAAATCTCTAAAGTTCGTTTAGTAACATTATCTAAAAATAATCGATCGTGTGAAATCACTATGACTGCACCTTCAAATTTTTGTAAATAATTTTCAAGCCAACTAATCGATATTATATCCAAATGATTTGTTGGCTCATCAAGAAGTATAATATCAGGTTGATTTACTAAAATTCTAGATAGTTCAGCTCTCATCTTCCAACCACCTGAAAATTCAGACAATTTTTTATCGAAATCAGTTTCTGTAAATCCTAAACCTTTTAAAGTAGAAGCAATTTTTTCTTCCCATAAAAATCCCTCATGTAAATTAAATTCATGATTTAAATCACTTAACTCATTCAATAATTCCATGTAACTATCTGATTCATAATCAGTTCTTACAACTAAATCAGAATTTATTTCATCCAAACGTTTTTTAATAGTAGTTAAAAAAACATTTGATTGATTTAAAAATTCAAAAACAGATAATTGAGTGTCAATTTTTATATCTTGGGTTAAATAACCAATTGATAAATCTTTTGGTCTATGAATTTTACCTTCTGAAGGTTGATCCTTCCCCGAAATTAATTTTAATAATGTAGATTTACCAGCACCATTTTTACCTGCCAAACCTATTTTATCTCCTTTATTGATTTGTACAGTAATATTTTGAAATAAGTAACCTTGAGGAAGGTGAACTCCTAATTGTTCTAAATTAATCATATTGTAAAGTTATTAATTAATCACCTTAATAAAGGTATTTAAAGAATTGATTTGAAAAAAATCACTTTCTAAATAAAAAAACCTCGGCATATGTACCGAGGTTTAAATATATTTATTTTAAACTAAGAATTAAAAACTCCAAACATCATGTTCAATTGTTCTTATTTCTTCTTTCACTTTTTCAGCTTCAAATAATGCATCTACACCTGATTTATACGTCTCAAATTTTCTGTCATATACATTACTTTCTTTATAGATGACACAAGTAAATCTTCGTTTCCAGAACAAATCATCAAAACTCATCCATTGAGCATCATTTTGATCATTATAAACAAAATAATTATTTAAAACGAATCTACAATGAGGGAAATATAACCAAAATAATTCTTTCATCCCTGTAATTTGTTTATCTGCGTCTCTTGCATAAACAACTGGTGCAATAGCTATAATACGTACATCTAAAACTGATCTTTCTTTATCAAAGAACCAATCTTCTTTCAATCTATACTGAATAATATCAGAAGAAACGAACCAAGAAGTATCTCTAGGTGGATAAATATTTTGAATAGTACCATCTGCTAAAGTAATTGTACTATCCTCTCCAAATTGATTTGATAAAGGTGTAGTAGATTCAGCACCTAATGAACCCATAAAACCGAAAATTTCTTTTCTATATGCACTATCAGTATAATAGTTCATTCCTGGTTGAGGATCAATAGGATATTTTAACTGATCTCCATCCGTTATATCAAATTGAAATGGATTATAAGGAGAAAAAACTCTTAAATCACCATTTAAAATGTGCGTTTTTAAAATCGTCCACAAACTCCATCTAGATGAGTTCTTTACCCAATGATTAGATGCGTCATACTCATCAAATGGAAAGTATAAGGGATGATTCATTTTCTCACGAAGATCAACAGATTCCCATACACGGCGACTCCAAATAACATCTGCTTCCCTAACAAATTCATAGGGAATCATACGTTTAGTAGGGATATGTTCTTGAATGAAAACCCCATCAACGATTCCGTCAGCAGGAACGTTTACTGGTCCACCATTTATTTCTGGTTGAGCAATACTAGTCCCAGCGAATAAAAATAAAGCTGTACTAAAAAATAGACTTTTCATAATTCAAAATATTACTGAACATTAATAATAGATGCCATATTACCGGCGTATCCCATCCCTTTGTATTTAGCAGAAATACTTACTTTTGATCCAGGTTTAGCTTGTTTAATCAAACCCATTGCCTCTGGAGTTAATCCAGGTCCTGTACCAGAAGCAGATTTTGGTGCCCCTGCAACTGAAATCTCCCAAGATGCTACTGCGAAATCAGCAGATAACGGAATTTCTGGCGGATATTTAGCAAATAATTTAGTCATACCAGCAATTGCAGATTTACCAACAGATGAACCAGTTGAAATTGTTCCTAAGAAAACCTGAGGTGCTGGCAAATTCGAAACTCTAAAAGGGAATTTACCTAGAGTAACTGTTTTGTTTGTAATAGAGTTTTTACCAGCAACTGTAACTTCACAAGTTCTACCAGCGCCGGGGCTACCAATATAACCTGTAGCAGTTTTTGTTAACGTAACGCCACTACCAGTTAAAACAGTTTGATCATAACCTGAAGCAACACCTTGTACAACATTTTTATATCCTCTATACATTACGTTCATTTCTGGTAATGAAACAGTTCCTTGAGGTTTCATAATCTTAATAGTATGCGTCCATTTTTCAGTTTTTGTTTCACCTGATTTTTTCTTAACTGCAACAGTTCCATTTAATACCATTTCAGCTCCACCGCTAACTTTAACTTTAAGAACACCTTTACCATCAGCTACTGATATTGAACCAGGGCCCGTAACCATTGGCTGATTATCAGAGTCAAATGCAGCCATCATAACATTTATTTCTACTTCATCCCCTGAATTAGCAATACCAGGACCAAAAGCCAAAGGCATTATTTTGTTGAAACTATATTCACCAGTAGATACTCTACTTTTAATATGTGCAATTGCAGAAGCTCTAGCAGCTAAAATTTCTTGTTCTAAAGCCGTTAACGAAGCAATAGCAGCAACAATTGGCGCATGATCGAAAGTTCTAGCAATCCAATGTAAATGCTTCTCTTCTTCCATGTCTGCATATTCATTTTTTGATAAAGACATATAAATTTGTTTTATAACTTCTCTATCATCTTGAGCATTGTAAGATTTATTTGCATCCATCATTTTATCCACTTGTTTTTCTAATTCTATATTAGTTTCAAATGTGTTAATCGCTTTTGATTTAAATTTAAAAACCTTTGCTCCAGGAGCGGCATAAGTACCAACTAAATCACAAATGTCAAGCCTATACTTACAATAATTTTCAAATAAGGCTTTACCTGAACCTGTAACAGGTTCTAAATTTTCACCAATAATAGTATGCATTGGTATATCATACTGATCTTTAGCTTGAATTGCCATCAAATTGATTAGAGCAGGTCTTAAAGGTGCATTTTTCTTATCATATGCAACCCATATAACCTTTTCATGATCATCTGGTTTAGCAGACGCTACATCTTCACCACACAACCCTAATAATTCAACTTTTAAATTATCTATTTCTTCAATTCTTTCACCTGCAATTTTGTTTATTTTTTGAATAATCGTAAGATAATATTTAACTTTTTCAACTTTCGTAGGATTCGTTTTATCTTGTAATTCTTCTTTCAAATCTTTCTCAGCAGAATCTCCTCGATCCATTTGTGTTACTGACCCAATTTGGATATTTTTTTCAATTGCTACGAATGCATCTAATACTGCTTTTGATACGTTCATCGCCAAAAGAGCCAAAAGTACTAAATACATCAGACCGATCATCTTCTGCCTTGGGGTTTCTTTTCCTCCACTCATGTCTTTATTTTCTTTTTATTTGGTTATTAAATTAATTGTTTCAATCACCGAAGTAATTATTTCGATTAATCAATATTAACCTTTATTAATTGACATAGCTTTCAACATATTACCATAAACTGTATTTAAATCAGTTAGGTTAGCTGATAACATTGCCATATTTTCTTTATAACGTTTAGTGTCTTCAGTAGAGTCAGCAAGATTTTGCATCATTTCAGTAACTTGAGACTGGAATTTTTCAGTTGTCTCTAAATGAGCTGAAGATCCTTTCAATTGTAATTCATAAACATTGTTCAATGCCGCCAAGTTTTTAGATACTTTTTGCATTTGCTCACCAAATGATTCTCCTTCAGCAGTTGCAGATGTCATTCCCGATATAGATACCGAAGCTCTTTCATAAGCCTCAGATAGGTTTGAAACTTTATCAGATGCAGCTTGTAAACTAGTTACATAAGAATCTGTTGCAGCTGCAGCAGATGAGACACCTTGCAATTGTGCAGCGTTTTCTCCTAATGCTCTCATACCATCACCTAATCGTTCTAATAAAGCAGAATCGATATTTGCTTGACTTAACATTTCATCTAAATGTTCTGTAACACCAGAACCGTTGGCTGCATTTCTTGAAGCTCTAGAACTAACTGTCGTTTCTGCATCATGATCTAAATCATCAGAATGACCTAAGGCTAATTCAGGATAAGCAAGTTCCCAATTCGGATCTTCGTGTAATGGTTCGAAAGCAGATAAGATAAAAATACATGCCTCAATTCCTAATCCTCCAATCAACATTACTGTTGCTCCTGGCCAGTGTTGAATTTTAAACATCGCTCCAACAATTACTACTGCTCCCCCCCATCCGTAGACGAACTTCATAACTGTTTTAAACTTTTTACTTTCGAATATACTACCGCCTCCTGAACTCATAACTTTTAGTTTTTTTGTTAGTGTTTTACTTTGTTTTTTATTTAGCTTCTTATCTTAATTGAATATCACTTTGAATTTCTTCTCCACCCTCTTTTGTGAAGTCACGACCTCCACGTCCAAGATGAGTCATGACATCTCTATATCCAATATAAGATTTAGCACTGTCTTGATATTCAAATGTTCTTGTTGAGTTTTGTAAATAATAACCTATATCTTTCCAAGAACCTCCACGCAATACTTTTCTTTTCATTGATGGTGGATCCCAGTCCATTGCATTATATCTGTAATCTGTATTTAAATCATGAGAAAATTCATTCATTGATTCATCATACGCAGTTTCACACCACTCAGCAACGTTTCCTGACATACAATACAATCCCCATCCATTTGGATTATAAGAGAACACTTTAACAGTATGGAAACCTCCATCTTCAAAATATCTACCTCTCATAGGTTTAAAGTTTCCTAAGAAACATCCTGCTTCATTTCTGATGTAAGGACCTCCCCAAGGATATGGTGATAATGCTAAATCTCCACGAGAAGCTCTCTCCCACTCTGCTTCAGATGGTAATCTGAAATCATTAACGAAGATATCACCCATTGAAATCAACCAAGAATTTAACAATTGAGTTCTCCAAATACTAAATGCTTTTGCTTGAAACCAAGTTACTCCAACTACAGGGTAGTTATCATATGATGGGTGCCAAAAATACATTTGAGTCATTGGATCATGAAATGAGTAAGTAAAGTCACGTATCCAACATAAAGTATCAGGATAAACATTTATCACCTCGTCAATAATGAAACGTTGTCTATTTTCATGTCCACGAATTGCATTGTTTTGACCTTTTTTATTGAAATGACCTAAATCTAAATCTTGACCTTGAGGATCTTTAGTAAATGGATGTGGAGGAGTTTCTAATGTACGGTGCTCAGCAACAATTTTCTCTCCTTGGTTATCAAATCCATCAGGAGTGATATTGATACGACCTCTTTTAGAAGCTTCGATCATATCTACCCAATAGTATTTATACATTAATTTACGAGTATCAATTTCTTTTCTTCTGAAAAATCTTTCAGGTTGTGGGTAGTACATATCAGCTAATAAAGGAACCAAAGCTGGATCTTCATAATTAATAGGTCTATCCCAATTCAGATTAAATAAACTTCTACCCAAAGTTCTATCAGAAGGATCATATTCAGTGTATTCTAAAGTCCCCTCATCAAAATATAAATCCTGATAATTAATCCATTCTTTAGCTAACTCATCTGTCCATTCTTCATTTTTGTAGCCTGAAGTTCTACTTGCTTCATTCAAATAAATTTTATCACGAGCAATTGAATCACGAACCCAATTCACAAATTGACGGTATTCGTTATTAGAAATTTCAGTTTGATCCATATAAAACGCTTGAACAGAAACTGTTTTAGAACGTGTTTGATGAAGGAATGGAACATCTTGATCATTCTCACCCATGTTGAATCCACCTGAAGGAACATAAATCATCCCCAATGGAATTTCAGGATAATACATAGGTCTTACTAATACTCCAGTAAGATGACCCGTTCTTGAACTACAAGAAGCAAGGACTACACCTATTAAACCGATTAACAATAGTTTTTTCATATCTATCTTTTTTATTATCTTTTTTCCCGAATACTCAAATCTTCAATAAAAAGAGTCTAGTTTCTTGTATAACGGAATGTTTACTTAAATGGTTACAATTTTTGTTAATTTTTATTTTAAAGCCATCTTGGATTTCTAGTAACTGTAAGTGGTGGTACTGGTAAAAAGTAACAATACTTAATTAACACCTCATGTGAACCTCTAGATGCACCTGATAATTTACTTAATGTTAAGTCATAAGAATAACCAATTGTTAAATTAGTATATGGATTCATCCCTAACATAACTGCAATACAATCAGATGTTCTATACGTAATTCCTCCATATGCTTTATAAGGAGTTAACATATATCTCGCATTAAAATCAAAAGATTGTTGGTTTTTCAAATCTGATCTTAGTAAAATTTGAGCATCAATATAGCCCGGACCAATAGGATTTGTCTTATATCCCCCCATCAAATAGCCATGCCTAGATACATTATATGATCCTGTAGCCTCTCCCTGCTTAATACTAGCCGCATTTAAATGAGTAGAAGATAAACCAACATAAAATCCATTGGCAGATTTAAAATACAACCCAAAATTCAAATCTAATCCAGCAGAATTAAAACCGATAGGTAAAGATTTATCAGCTAATCCAGCAGAACTTTGATCTGGAGTTATCCATGAGGGCTTCATTCCAAAACTTTCCATACCAATACCTATTCCAATACCTAAGATGTGACTACCTATTTCTAAAGGATATGAATAATTTAAAAGGACATTGTTTTGTCTACTATATCCAATTGCATCATGATAAAAATTTATCCCAACTCCTCCAGGGAAAAAACGGTTAATATTTCCTTCTAAATTTAAAATAGAAGTATTAGGAGCTCCTGGTATACCTCCCCATTGATTTCTGTAAATAGCGGTTGCTGAAAAACCTTCATCAATTCCTGTTGAACCGGGATTGAAAGACATTTTATTGAATATAAAATGAGTAAGAAGTGGATCTTGTTGTGCATGCACAGAACCAACAAAAACTAAAAGTAAAGACAATAAAAAAACTATCTGTTTAATCATATTTAGCCATTTAACACCCTCTCTCTAAATTAAAGAAAAGCAGAATTGGGGACTAAAATAGTTAATTTTATTTACATATCTTTAATTTAATGAAAAAAATCTATTTTTCTATCCTAGTTTTTGGTATGTTTTCCACCAAAGGTCCGGGATTTCATTTTTCATCGCTTTTTCATAATCATTCTTGTCACAAGGGACTAAGTGATGTCTTTCATATTTCATATGCTCTTGAGGAGGGTATGGTACTTCCATCCACCATCTTTCAGATTTATCGCTTTTGTAAAAAATAATTTCATCTTTAAAATCATCTAAGTTTACAGAAAACTTAAAGTAATCTTTTTTACTTCCTATTGGGAAATCTCCTTTTCGTTGACTTACACCATCAATAAAATACCAAATAATTTGAGCTACAAGATGATCTGTAGAATGTAAATTGCCTTCTGGAAATAAATTAAAAATTCCAAAAGATGTCAATTTATCGCTTATCCCAGCATATTTTGAAATCTGACATATTTGTTCAGAATAAAAACCGTTTGGTGAATCGTAGAATTTACCTCTGAAATCCGAACTTTTTATGCTCTGTAAATCTAAGCTTAGTATATCCGCATTTCTTAGATGTGGCTCTGCTTTTTTAAAATCTGAATTGAACTCACCTAATCTACAAATGTCAAAATATAATTTATCAAATAAATCAATTTCATTTTTATTTACTAAGGGCGCCTGACATCCTATATTAGAATTGTTAAACAAATAGCATGGTCGGTGGGTAAGTAATTGGCTAAGATAACCATCTTTATGAATCGCTTCATCAGGATTACCTAAATCCAACTTATTATCAACAGAACAAATATTAATCATTTGTTCTAATTTTTCATATCCTTTATAAAGAGAATAAGTTAAGTCTTGTGTCCCACCAATTACTAAAGGGATAATCTTATTTTTAACTAATTCAGCAACAACTTGAGAAACAGCAAAATAAGTATCTTCTATTTCATTTCCTGGTAAAATAGTCCCTAAATCATATAATTTTAAATCCCACCCAGAACCCAAGAATAAATTATAAAAATAATGCCTAAAATTATCATTTGATTTACCTTGAAATTGAGCTTCTCCATTTCTAAACTCAGGAACGTAAATTAAGGCAATTCCGTTTGAATTTAATTCAGGAAAATTGTTTTCAGTATATTGAATGATTGAACTTCCAATTGTCCCTTCATTAAATTCAATTTCTGATGATAATGGTGAGAAATATATCGATACGTCTTTCATTTTAACTTTTTATCAAAGTTAATTTTAAAACAAACACTTCAAAATTTAATTAAATAAAAGAATTAAGAGTGAAAAGTTGAAAACTCAATTAACGGCTTACGATATGAAAACAAGTCTGAAATCTCTCATAAGTAACCCAACATTTTTTTCTCAGTCTTAATTCAAACAAGGTTTTAGATAAAATTTCACCCAATCCATTAACCTCAGCGTGAGTTAATTTTCTTTTATGGAAGAAACTGCTATATGTCACATCAAATGTAGTACCGTGTAAATGCGCACTATATTTAACTGCATTTTTATTTACTTTCCTTAGTAAATTAACTTTATTTACTGTCCTTAAAGCTGAAGTGACGATCAATTTTGCTCCTTTTAAATTAGTGTTTTTAATTTTTCTTTGAAATCGTTTACCAATATCGAAAAGTAGACTACTAGCTCTAGGTGTTAAAAAGGCGTAACTGTATTCTAATGTATCTACAAGATATACTTCATTGTCTTTTAAAGGAACTAGAGCTCCAGTTTTAACGAAATTTGGTATTTCAAAAGACCTTTTAATTGTCCTTTTTATACCTTTTAAATAGGATTCTTCTAAGTAATTGTGCACACTATCATTTAATTTATTAAAATAAGAATGAGAATGAAAACAAGATGGTTTAGGTATTATTTTTTGTTTTAATGTTTCGGCCGAATTAGTAATAGTAGAAACAATAAAAGAATCTTTAAACATCAAAGACATTAAAATAAATACCAATAGTATAATTATCGTTTTTGTAGATGTTTTCATCAAAGAAAAATAAGGCGATAATTAATACCGCCTCTTATAATTAAGCTAATTTTAAAGTTGCCATTTTAGATTTTGTGAATTGTGATTCTGCATATTTCAGAGTAACCTTATATTCATCTTCATTTTTTGAAGGCAATTCAAACATAGCATCATTTAAAATAGCTTCACAAATTGACCTCAATCCCCTAGCCCCTAATTTAAACTCAATCGCTTTTTGTACTATAAAATCTAAAACTTCACCATCAAAAGATAATTTAATACCATCAATTTCAAAAAGTCTAACATATTGTTTAACTAGAGCATTTTTAGGCTCAGTCATTATTCTTTTTAAACTTTTAGCATCTAATGGTTCTAAATATGTCAATACAGGAAAACGGCCAATCAACTCAGGAATTAATCCAAATGTTTTAATATCTGTAGGATTAATGTATTTCAAAAAATTATCTCCTTCAATTTTCTCTTCTTCTTTATTTGTAAATCCAATTGCTTTTTTATTTATTCTTCTTGCAATCACTTTTTCTATTCCATCAAAAGCACCACCACAAATAAATAAAATATTTTTAGTATCTATTTGAATCATCTTTTGTTCCGGGTGTTTTCTACCTCCTTGAGGGGGAACATTTGCTATTGAACCTTCTAACAATTTCAAAAGTGCTTGTTGAACTCCTTCTCCAGACACATCTCGAGTTATTGAAGGATTATCACTTTTTCTAGCAATTTTATCAATTTCATCAATAAAAACAATTCCATTTTGAGCTGCTTCAACATTGTAATCGGCACTTTGTAATAATCTTGACAAAATACTCTCAACATCCTCACCTACATATCCTGCTTCTGTTAAGACAGTTGCATCAGCAATACAAAAAGGTACATTTAACATTTTAGCTATAGTTTTCGCTAATAACGTCTTGCCAGTACCAGTTCGCCCGACTAAAATCACATTTGACTTTTCAATTTCAACATCATCTTTTGATATAGGTTGATTCAATCTTTTATAATGATTATAAACAGCAACAGACAGTGTTTTTTTAGCATCATCTTGACCAATTACATATTCATCTAATTTAGCCTTAATTTCAATAGGTTTCAAGACATTAACTGCAACCTGCTTTGTTGTTTTTGACACTAAACTTTCCTCAGATATAATTGTATTAGCTTGAACCACACAACTCTCACAAATATGACCTGTTACTCCAGCGATTAACATTTCAACTTCGTTTCTTGGTCGACCACAAAACGAACATCCTGTTTCTTTTTTTGCCATACTATATTTTAAAAAGGTCATTTATCAAATATGATAAATGACCTTTACTTAATTATTTTAATAAAATGATTTATTTTCCGTTTCTCAATAAAACTTCATCAACCATACCGTATTCTTTTGCCTCTTCAGCTGTCATCCAATAATCTCTATCAGAATCAGCCCAAACTTTTTCAAATGTTTGATTGGAATGAGTAGCAATTATTTCATACAATTCTTTTTTCAGCTTTTGAATCTCTCTAGCTGTAATTTCAATATCAGAAGCTTGTCCTTGAGCACCTCCTAATGGCTGGTGAATCATTACTCTAGAGTGTTTTAAAGCAGAACGTTTACCATGTGCTCCAGCACACATTAAAACAGCACCCATTGAAGCTGCCATCCCTGTACAAATTGTTGCAACATCTGGTTTAATATATTGCAT
>CAMDMY010000013.1 GCA_945902775.1 Chryseobacterium gleum
CTATTTTGGTGTCTTCCTCCTTCGAAAGCAGTATTGAAGAAAATATCTACAATCTCGATTGCTTCTTCTGTTGAGATGAAACGAGCGGGTAAAACAACAATATTTGCGTTGTTATGTAAACGAGCTAATTCTGCAATTTCAGCTTTCCAACAAAGGGCACTTCTTACTCCTTGGTGTTTGTTGGCTGTCATATTGATTCCGTTTCCTGAACCACAAATTAAAATTCCTTTGATACCTTCTGTTTCAACCATAGAAGCAACAGGGTGAGCAAAATCTGGATAATCTACACTACTTTCTGAATGACATCCGAAATCTTTTAATTCGAATCCTTTCTCTGTTAAATACACTTTTAATGCTTCTTTTAACTCAAAACCAGCGTGATCTGCTCCAATTGGAATAATAACTTTTGACATACTTTTTATTTTTTGTAAAGGTAGAAATTTAGATTGAGGTGGGAGATACGTGGGTTTATTTATTTTGAGTAGGAAGATTCAAAATTAGGATTTCTCCCCTTCAGGGCTAGTTAATTTCATTTTAAATTATAGGGCTTCACCCTATGTTTTGGTATGTTACCCTTTCAGGGTAAAAAACTTCTTCTACACTACTCTTAAAATCTTTTCCAATTTCTTTCCTTTTGCTAATTCATCCACCAATTTATCTAGGTATCGAACTTGTTTCGTTAAAAGATTTTCTATCTCTTCTATTCTATAGCCGCAAATAACTCCTGTTATTAAATGGGCCTGAGGATTTAATTGTGCTTCCTGAAAAAATGTTTCAAACGTCACTTTTCGATCGATTAATTCTTGGATTTTTTGATCGTTAAAACTTGTCAACCAAGTTATTACTTGATGCAATTCTTCTTTCGTTCTGCCTTTCTTTTCTGCTTTAGTTAAGTATAAAGGATAGACAGAAGCAAATATCATTTTAGCGATTTTTTCGTTGTGCTCGGGAGTTGTTTTCATACGCTAATATCGGTAAGTGAAAATTACTTTTTGAAATTTGATTTATCAATACTTACTCCTAAAATAAACCTTCATTGCCTCTCTTTTTAAAATTGCTTCAGCAATCAAAACTAAAAAATTCGGTTCGGTAATAAGGCTTAAAAATTGCTTCTCTGGGATGTCGATTGTATAGAGTAGTTGGAGCAATCGTGTTTCTCCAAAAGGCATTATTTCTTTTAATTTCTCTTGTATAATTTCTTCTATCTTTTCTTTCGGCCAAGGGTCAAAAATGAAGTTTTCTGGAAATTCTAAATTAAATTTTGCGAAATCTTTGTGAATTTGTTGCTGTGTTTTTAAAACGAAATCTTCATTTGAGAAATAAGATATTAATGATTCATCGTTCATTATCTGCAATGTAAAAATAAAAATTATCGGATTGATCCCCCAGCTGAAAATTCTTTTTCTGGCGACATAAAACTCAATTTTCCTTCTTCGTTTTCTGCCATTAAAATCATTCCTTGCGATTCGATTCCTTTGATCATTCTTGGCGCTAAATTCAACAATACACTTACTGTTTTACCAACCACTTCTTCTGGTGAATAATGTTCTGCGATTCCTGAAACAATGACTCTTTTATCAATTCCTGTATCTACTAAAAGCTTCAACAATTTATCTGCTTTCTTAACTTTTTCAGCTTCTACAATCGTTCCTAAACGAATATCTAATTTCGTGAAGTCCTCAAAATTAACAGTCTCTTTTTGAGGTTCAAGGGCTACTTCTACTTTCGCTTGCTCTTTGGCTATACTTTTTAATTTTTCCACTTCTGCTTCTACTAAAGCATCTTCAATTTTTGCAAATAAGATGCTTGGAGTTCCAATTGTAGAACCTTCCTGTACTAAATTATCTTCTCCTGCTTTTGTCCAATCAGTTGAATTGAAATTTAAAAACCGTGATAATTTTGCTGCTGTTGCTGGTAAGAAAGGTTGTAAAACAATACTTAAATTGGCTGTTATCTGCAACGCAATATTCATAATTGTTTTTACTCTTTCTACATCCGTTTTAACTAATTTCCACGGTTCTGTTTCAGCTAAATATTTATTTCCAAGTCGAGCTAAATTCATTGCTTCGGCTTGCGCATCTCTTAATTTATATAGGTAAACCAATTTTGAAATTCGAGCTGGAATAGCCTTCATTTCTTCCAATACTTTTGTATCTTCTTCCGTTAAAGCACCTTTTTCTGGTACGATACCTTCGTAATATTTATGCGTTAAAACCATTGCACGGTTCACGAAATTCCCTAAAATATCCGCTAATTCGCTGTTGATTCTTGTTTGAAATTCTTTCCAAGTAAACTCACTGTCTTTTGATTCTGGAGCTATAGATGTTAGAACATATTTCAATTCGTCTCCTTTGTCAGGATATGCCTCTAAATATTCGTGTAACCAAACCGCCCAATTACGTGAAGTCGAGAATTTATCACCTTCTAAATTTAAAAATTCGTAAGCTGGGACATTATCTGGTAAAATTAAATTCCCGTGATCTCTCAATAAAATCGGGAAAATAATCGCGTGAAAAACGATGTTATCTTTTCCAATGAAATGGACTAATTTACGATCACCAGTCCAGTAATCTTCCCATTTCTTATTGTTGTCCAACGCCCATTGTTTGGTCGCTGAAATATATCCAATTGGCGCATCTAACCAAACATACAATACTTTTCCTTCTGAATCTTTCAAAGGAACTTTCACTCCCCAATCCAAATCTCTTGTCATTGCTCTAGGGTGTAAACCACCATCGATCCACGACATACATTGTCCGTTAACCTGGTTTCTCCACAACTTTGGATCGTGTTGTTGAACTCCGTCTAATTTTCCTTCTTTGATCCACGTTCTCAACCAATCTTCGTGACGATCCATTGGTAAATACCAGTGTGAAGTCGTTTTTAAAACTGGTGTTTTTCCACTTAAAGTAGATTTTGGATTAATTAAATCTGTCGGACTTAAATCAGAACCGCATTTTTCGCACTGATCTCCGTAAGCAGATGGATTTGAGCATTTTGGACATTCACCTGTGATGTAACGATCCGCTAAAAACTGACTGTAATCTTCGTCGTAATACTGTTCTGAAGTTTCTTGGGTTAGTTTTCCTTTTTCGTGTAAAACCTTAAAAAAATCTTGTGCCATTTCGTGGTGAATAGGTGCAGAAGTTCTATGGAAAATATCAAATGAAATATCGAAATTCTTAAACGAATCTCCTATTTGTTTATTGTATTTATCTACAATCTCTTGAGGTGTAATTCCCTCTTTTTTAGCACGTAAAGTAATCGCCGCACCGTGTTCGTCACTTCCGCAAATAAATGCAACATCGTGATCATTCATTCGCAGGAAACGAACGAAAATATCAGCTGGAAGATAAACGCCCGCTACGTGACCTAAATGTAGAGGTCCATTAGCATAAGGAAGGGCTGCGGTAACGGTGTATTTTGCTTTACTCATTGTGTGTATTCGATTTCAGATTGCAAAGATAGTTGGAAAAAAGATAAAAGAGTAATTAACCACGGAGTTTAAAATGAGTTTTTCACGGAGGCTCACAGAGTTTTTTAGATAAGATTGATATAAAAATTGATATAAAAGGATTGTTTTATTTGGAAATTTGATGTAAAACTATAAATTTTGACCTTTGTTTAAATTCGGTCTTTCCTCTGAATTAGCTGTAAATTTTCCGTAATCGCGTTTTGCTTTTTCAGCAAAAAGGAGCGTGAAGGAAAGTATTTACTTGCGGTTTCACGTAATGGAATGGAGAGAAAAATTCCTCGGAAAGATCTTGATTTTTGCTTACTTTTTATCAAGTAAAAGTAAGAGAATTAAAACTCGAAGTGCGATTAATAATTTAAAGTAAATCTTAATCCTTTATATAATTTGATTTACTAATTTTATAAAAATATACAACTATTCAAATGGAAAACACACATTCTCAAACAACCCTTTCTTCTTCGGAATACAAAACCTATTTTTCAAATGGCATTTCGTTTGAAACATATCATCAAAATATGATTGAAGAAGTTGAGAGTAAAAGAGAGAGTGAATATGCTCAATATATACCGATGAACCTCCAACGTTCGAAACGAATTTTAAAAACGTTTCAACTTCAAAATTCATTAAAGGAGACTTTAAGAAATCTCAATCATAAAATAAATTGGTTGCTGATTAGTGAACATTGGTGTGGTGATGCTTCTCAAATTATGCCTGTTATTCATTCTATTGCAAATGCTTCTGAAGGAAAAATTAATCTTAAAATAGTTTACAGAGATTCGAACGGATTAATTAATCATCATTTGACAAATAGAGGGAAATCAATTCCAAAAATTGTACAACTTGATGAAGATTTTAACTTCTTAAAAGAATGGGGCCCTCGACCAATTTTAACACAACAATTAATTGATGAGTTAAAAGCAAGTGGAACAGAACTTCCAGAAGTAATAGAGAAAATCCACAAATGGTATGCTGACGATAAAACGGTTTTAACCCAAAAAGAGATCGAAGAACTGTTAAAATAATATCTTGATTTTCAGCATAATCCCAACATTTTGTAACTGTCGAACAACTCACCGAATGCGATGTTTTTCGGTTCTATGATTTCTTTTTCATATTGTTTAATGAACCCTTTTTTCATCAATTTTGATTTTAATTCGTGTTTCAAATAATAATACAACCAGATGTCTTGCCAAATAATTGGACGATCTTTAAAATGTTCAATGTCGAAATACCGTTCAACAATCGTTAAAAATTGAGTTGTTTGACTAATCTTCGAATGTTTTAAATCGTAGTTCAAACAAGCAATTTGTTCTTCCTTTAAATATCGTGTTACGGCTAAATAAATAACATAACGAGGCGAATATTTTAATCTGTTTTTTCTAAATAACGAAACCATACTTCTGAATTTTTAGGTAAAATTAGATTAGTTGAACGTAAACTATTTATGGTTTTATAAATTATCTCCGATTTATTAAATTCACAATAAATTTGATTTTACCCTCTCAATGTCCGACCTTTGTAACCATAAATCCTACAAGGAAATTAGTATATGACGCATTCTTCAACAACATCTCAAGTTTGGAAAGGAAAATTTTCTTACAATCCGGAAGAATATGGAATTGTAGAAGATGTTGATTTTGAACTATATGTCGAATTGAAAGATGGAAAATTTGAAGGAAAAGTCTACGATGATGAGTTCCGAGAATTATGCGATCAATTGGCAATTGTGAAAGGATTTATCGAAGAAAATAGAATTCATTTTGTTGTTACTTATCCTATTTCTTATTCAATGGATGAAAACGACCAAGTTCAAATTGACCCAAATAAAAAAGGGCACGATGTGATTTACAATGGGTTTTTAAATCCAAATCGTGGAAAATGGGAAGGTGAATGGGAAATAATGGAAGAAGAACCGATTGAAGGATCAGATGATGTGTATCAATATCATTCGACTGGAGGTTGGGAAATGGAAAAAAATTAGCAACTTTACATTCAAATAGTGATTCGAATGGAAAACGTTATTGAATTAAAAAACGCAAAGATTTACCAACAAAATACCGTTGTTTTAGACAATGTAAACTTTACTTTAGGTGAAAGTGAATTTGTTTATTTAATTGGAAGAACAGGAAGTGGAAAAAGTACGCTACTGAAAACACTTTACGGTGAAGTTTTACTTTCTGAAGGAGAAGGTTCTGTTGCAGGATTTAATTTAAAAACGTTGACGAAAAACGAAATTCCAATGTTGCGTCGTAAGATTGGTGTTGTTTTCCAAGATTTCCAATTATTGACTGATAGAACCGTTTTGAAAAACTTATTCTTCGTAATGGGTGCAACCGGTTGGACGGATAAAAATTTGATGCAAAAAAGAGCAACTGAAGTCCTACAATTAGTTGGCCTAGAAAAGAAAATGAACGCAATGTCCTATGCCTTATCTGGAGGAGAACAACAACGTTTATCGATCGCTCGTGCCTTATTGAACAAACCCGCATTAATTTTAGCAGATGAGCCTACAGGAAATTTAGATCCTGAAACTTCTCAAGAGATTATGCATTTATTAATTGCAGTTGCGCAAGAAGAAAAATCAGCTGTTTTTATGGCAACCCACGATATGACAATGGTTGAAAAATACCCAGGAAGAGTTGTTCGTGTTGAAAATCAACAATTGAAAGAAGTAAATACGATTAATCGCTTTAATCCATTCCAACAGTTTAATCCTACTACTGATTAATATCTAACGTTAGTTGGTCTTTCCTCTGAATTAGCTGTGAATTTTTCCGTAATCGCGTTTCGCTTTTTCAGCGAAAAGAAGCGTGGAGGAAAGTATTTACCTGCGATTTCTCGTAATGGAGTGAAGAGAAAAATTCCTTGGAAAGAACTTGATTTTTGCTTACTACCGGCGCTACCACTTGTCTTCGAAAGTAGTACTTTCTCTTCATCAAGGAAAAGTAAGAAGTTAAATCTTCTATCAAGCAAAATGAAATGCATCTGCATTATCCTCAAGCATCGAAAGAATATCCAAAATCTCTTGTAAATCATACGTTGAAACCAATCTCAATCGGTGTTCTTTGAAATTTGCAATTCCTTTGAAATAATTTGTATAATGACGTTTCATTTCATTGATGCCCAAACCTTCACCTTTCCAACGAACACTCATTTCTAAATGATCTCTTGTCGCTTGAACTCGTTCACGAATACCTGGAGCAGCTAAATGTTCACCCGTTTTCATAAAATGTTTTACTTCGTTGAAGAACCATGGATAACCGATACTTGCGCGACCAACCATTATTCCGTCAACACCATATTTATCTCTGTATTCAACTGCCTTTTCAGGAGTTGTAATATCTCCATTACCAAAAATAGGAATGTGCATTCTCGGATTGTTTTTAACTTCTCCAATCAATGTCCAATCAGCTTCCCCTTTGTATAGTTGTTGACGAGTTCTACCGTGAATTGAAATAGCCTCAACACCAACATCTTGCAAACGTTCAGAAGTATCAACTACAAATTTTGATTTATCATCCCAACCCAAACGAGTTTTAATGGTTACAGGTAATTTCGTTGCCTTTACAATTTCATCCGTCATTCGAATTAACTTCGGAATATCTTGTAACATCCCTGCTCCTGCTCCTTTGCACGTCACTTTCTTTACAGGACACCCAAAATTAATATCAATAATATCGGGATTTGTTTTTTCAATGATTTCAGCAGCTGTTCGCATACTGTCAATATCGTAACCAAAAATTTGAATTCCAACCGGACGTTCATATTCATAAATATCCAATTTCTGAACACTTTTCGCTGCATCACGAATCAATCCTTCCGAAGAAATAAACTCGGTATACATCAAATCGGCACCGTGTTTTTTGCACAGCGCACGAAATGGCGGATCACTTACATCCTCCATCGGAGCAAGTAAAAGAGGAAATTCCCCTAATTCAATATTTCTGATTTTAACCATTGCTTTGCAAAGATAAGGGATTTTTAATTACCACTATGTAAAAACACTTCAGCAGGAATACCAATTTTATTAATTTAATTCGTTTAAATGACCATTTAAAAATTGAAAATTTTAACTAATTATTAAAATATGCCAGAATTCTATTTCGGCCGTTCCTCTGGAACTTGATATACGACTCCTATTTTTATAACAACGGATATAATCCGTTGTTATAAAATCAGCCATCCCTATGGGATTGAGGTTCATCGTTCAATCAAGGCTTTTCACTCAAGAGGAATTAGTGAATCTAAAGACGATAATAACGCTTTAAAATTCGTTTTAAATTTATTTGAATCATTATTATTTAAAATAGGAATGTGGCTTCAGCCCATTCATTCCAGATGAATAATCTATAAATCGGCTTTAGCCAAACCCGTGTTGTTCAATAAATCCTAATAATTTTGGCTAAAGCCGATTAACGATTATTTTCATTGCCTCCAGCTATAGCAAGAGGCTATTTATGAACCTAAATTTTCGTTATCACGCTTGATTAATAATGCTAAATCGGCCATTATATCTTTCGTTTAACTCGCAATTTTGAAGAAATTCCTTTAAACAACGAAAACCTCACATTTCTGCAAGGCTTTCGTTTTATAAAATTTAGTTAACTAAATTTTTAACTACTTTAATTTGTTAAAGATTTACTAATTAATCTTCAGATCTTGATAAACTGTATATAACTAAACCAAAACCAATTTTGTTGATAGCATCCGCAATATTATACACAATGTCCATTGCATGTAGAGCTGCTGCTTTATCTTTAACCAAAATCATTCCGAATAGTCCACCATGAGTACCTAAAATGTAGCCTAAAGGGTAAATTGCCCAACCAACTAATACAAACCAAGCTAATATTTTAGTTGCTTTAGCAACTTGAGGACCAGCAGTTTGAGCCAATTTAGCAACTTCTCCAAACCATATTAGATAGGCAATGTAGAAATATGCAGCACCAGATATAACGCCCCATAATACACTATTATACGGATCTAAAACTTCTCCAATATAACCTGTTACAAGCATTATTAATGAAGCAAAAATTAACTTCCAAAGTAAACCGATTTTAGCACCCGCTTTTTTGGTAATTAAGTAAAATTCTACACACATCAAAGGAACCGTTAGAATCCAATCTACATAACGAAAAAATGTTGGTGATTCTCCCGTTTCAAGGTTGTAACCTCTCATGTAGTAGTAGTGAATAGCAGCAATAAAAGTAATTAATCCTGAAACTAAAACAGATGTTCTCCACTTTGCAGAGGTATTGTTTAATTCGAAAAAGAAAAAAACGGAAGCAGCCATCATAGCCATAGTCCCGATAAAGAAAGTAAATGCAACATAATTGTCGCTTGCAATTTTTAAATTTTCCATATTCAATTATATTAATGTTTCCTACTCTTATGGATTTTCAGAATCTCCGTGTTTTTTTAATTGATTTCTACCTTCAATTTATTTCAAATAAATTATATTAAATTTAAATCAAGTTAAGTTAAATTTTTGAATTAAACAAAATAAATCCATTAATTCTCATCTGATAAAGAAAAATAATAACATGTCTAACTAATTGTTTTTTAACAAAATAGCAAATTTAATTTTCTTGATATATGTTCCATTTTGGTTGTTAACTCCTATATAAGTTCTTTTGCAAACTTTATCAATAGAGTTGATTTTAAATGTCAATTGTTTCTACCTATTAAAATAGGTGTTTTTAAGGTTTTGATATTACTTTCCTACACTCCTTGCTCTTAAGTATAGTCTTCAAAAGCAGTGCTTTTTCTTTTCGCAGAAAAAGCTAAATGCGATTTCGGAAAAAATTTCAGCTAATTCGGAGGAAAGACCAAAATAAAAGTCTCTTCGTACCTAATTATTTCATCGTTTAAATTCCAATTATGGAAACTAAATCAATCAGTTTTGATAAATTAAAAAATAGGAATGTGGGTTCAGCCCATTCCAAATGAATAATCTATAAATCGGCTTTTGACAAACCAATGTTTTAAGTGAACTGACATTGGTCAATTGTGGATAATTAGGTATATTAATTCCTTTTTTTATAACTCGAAGATTTTATGATTTTCTTAAATCTACAAGATTAAATTGCCGTTTTAGAATTAAAATTCTTCCTTTTTTTCCTTCTCAGATTCCTCTTTCCACTTCTTTAATGTGTTACCAAATTTTGAGTCTTTTTTCTTCTTTTTAGGGTCTTCAATTGGCTCCTCTTTTTTATCATTCCCGAACTCAATTTTTAACTCTTCTTTTGGCTTTTTTTCTTCCTTAAAAGTTTTCACTGAAGTGTCATTTTTAAACATTCCAAACTCGGTTTTGAAGATCGATTTTGCGTCTTTTTTTGCTTCTTCTCGGTTGATTTTCGCCTGTTCTTTTTTTGCATCTTGGTCCCAGATAATTATTGGATTCGAAACATCTCCAAACATTTTTAAGTAGACCATTAATCCGTTTTCATCATCTTCAATTTGACCAAATTCATCTTCCGATTTTAGTTTGCGAATTTGTCTTAAATTGAACGAAAAACGATAATCTATTTTATCATCAAAACCGTGTTTTCCTTTTAATGTTAAATCCATTGCATTTGATTTTATCGTCATCATTGGAATTTCTAAAACACCATTTTTAATAATCAAGGTGTTCTCAAAATCATCAAATTTTAAATCCAATAATTTCTTTTCAAATTCATTGATGTTCGCTTTTTTAAGAATTATTTTGGCCGCAGAAGTACGCATACTTTCCGTGATGCTTTTAAAGGTGGAAACGTTTTTTAGTCTTCCTTCGTTAATTTTAAGTGATATTTGCGATTTAATAGCATTTTTCATTACTCCATTCTTTAAATCAAACGGTGCAGTAAATTCTAAACGGACACTTGCTTTTCCAGAAATGTTGTCTTCCTTGATGACATCTTGTTCAAAATTATTCCATTCTCTGAAGAGCGATTTGAAGTCAATGTTATCAGAAGCTAGTCGAGTAGAAATGGTAAAAATTTCGGGTGACTTTTCCTCGATAGATAAAATTCCGTCCATCGTTGCGTTTGCATTTTGAACCGATAATTCAGAAAATTCAACGAGGTGATTTTGCACAATCATCTCTCCTTTGAATTTTTTAAATCGATGATTTTCGTATTTTATTTCACCTGCTTTTAATGAAATAATTGCATCTAAATTGGTCGGTAAAATCCATTTCTTAGCATCTGAAATTTGTTCTTGTTTTGTCTCAATACTTAGGTCTTGAATATCTATAAAATCACCATTAATATCAACCGTCGCTTTTAGGTTGTTTTCGCTTCTTAAAAACCCAATTAAATTTTTAAAAACACCATCTATTTTTAGATCCGTATTTCCAACTTTGAGTCCGATTTTTTCCAAACCAACCTCGTCGCCACGGAGGTAAATTGAGCCATTCATTTTATTGAAAAAACGCTTGTCATTTTCCAATTTCAACCCAACATTTTTAAGTGTAATATCTCCCTCACATTTTCGAACATCATACGAAGATCGACCCAAAGAATCATTAAATGTTTGCACACTAAAAACACTATTCAAATCAATATTTCCTCGAATCGAATCCACTTCAGGAAATGAAAATAAATTATGAGCAACGTTCAAATTTATATTTCCTTTTGCTTCTCCATCAATTATTGGTGCATCAAAATGAGTCACTTTTACTTCTCCTTTAAAAGGGCCTCCTATCGTTAAAAAAGAAATATTCGATAACGTCAGATTTTCTTTTTCTTTGCCTCCTTTGTTTGAATAATGTCCTTTCAAAAATACATTCGAAATTTTCAATCCTTTGGATGGTTCGGTCAACGTCCCATTATTTAAGCCAAACTCACAATTTACAATCGGTGCATTAGTAGAATTTGTTTTACCTTCGATTGTTACATCAAAGTCAACTATTCCAGCACCACCATATTTTTTTACATCATCAATGGAAGAATGCGAAAAATTATTCGCTACGTCTTCTAAATTTAGATTCTCAGATTTAATTCTAAAATTCAAGTTATCATCCGCAATTTTACCATTGACTTTAAATGGTAAATTAGAAACATATACCAATGCATTCGATAATTCAAAACTTCCTTTTTCTGAATTTACAAAAATGTTTACATCAAAATTGGCAGGTTTATTTGAAATTAAACTTACAACTCCACTTTTCGTTTGATTAATAAACAAATCACTTTTACTGTGCAATGAAAATTCCTTTTCCGAAAAAGCACCTTCTAAATTTAACGTAGATAAATAGGTTGAATAAAATTGGTCCGACTTATTATTTTTAAAAGAAAACCGTATTTTCTCAAAAACAACTTGTTCTAAATTAAATTTGAATTTTGTTTGAGTTTTATGCTTTACTTCTTTTAGAATATCGTAATTGTTAACGCCTTTCGAATTGATTTTTAATTTGATGGTCCCAGGAGAAACTTCAACAGCTTTCAGATTGTATTTTTCATTCCAAATATCCAAAGGATTGAATTTCAATCGAATTCTATCTGAAAATAATAACGTGTCTTTGGAAGTAGATTTTTCGAACGAATCTTGAATGAAAACAGAATTAAAGTCGACCGATAAATTAGGAAAAGAACCCCAAAAAGCCAAGTCTACTTTTTCAACTTTTACTTTTGCTTTTAAATGAAGGTTGACTTCAGAAATAACATAACCACAAATCGTGTCCTTGAAAAAATAAAGACTTCCGGAAATTAAAAGAACAAGGGCTAGAATACTCCCAAAAAACCACAATGCTATTTTTAACACTCTTTTCTTCATAGTTAACTTGTAAAGTTAAAATATACGACCCTTATTTACTTCTAAAACATCTAAACTTATGAACGGTGAAATGTCAGTTTTACTTTTGGGTGTTTCTCAATCTTAACTTTAATCTTAATCTTAACCTCAAACTAAACCTTACTTTTATTATATATAACTAATTTTGTACCATAGATTCATTCAATGAAGAATTACATCATTTTACTATTGTTCTTTGGTATAACCTTTAAAAGTTATTCTCAAACTTCCATTTTTAAAAATTCGGATACATTATCAACGAAAAGGGTGAACATTGTTACAACTGCAATTACAGCCAATTGGATTGCTCAAACAAGTTTAGCTTCTAGAGTTTGGTATAAGAATTTCGACAAATCTAATTTTCACCTATTTGATGATTCGAAAGAATGGTTACAAATGGATAAAATGGGCCATTTTTATTCCACTAATAAGTTAAGTAAATTATATACAGACTGTTATATTTGGTCGGGAATGCCTCGGAAAAAATCAGTAATTATTGGAAGTTTAATTGGATTAGGATCCGAAACAACACTAGAGATATTAGATGGTTTCAATACACAATGGGGATTTTCACTTTCAGATATGGCCGCAAATACATTAGGAGCTTTCACCTATGCCTCTCAAAAAATTATCTGGAATGAAGAACGTTTCATCCTTAAATTTTCATCGCACGGAACACCTTATGCCGCTATACGTCCGAATGTATTAGGTTCAACTCCACTTGAACGAATGTTAAAAGATTACAATGGTCAAACCTATTGGGTAAGTTTTAGTCCGTTTGCCTTTAGTTCGAATGAAAAATTACCAAAATGGTTATGTTTTTCTTTTGGATATAGTATCGATCAGAAAATCAATGGGTTAAGTAATGTTTATACGGACCCAATAACATCAACAACCTACAATGCTAAAAGAGAATATCTACTATCTCTAGATATCGATTTCAGTAAATTACCAATAAAAAAGAGGTGGTTAAAAATGGTAGTTTCACGATTTAATTATCTTAAAATTCCTTTCCCTTCTATTGTTTTTTCAAATGGAAGAGTGATTGGGAAAGGGATTTATTTTTAAAGATTTAAAAAGTTTAACCACCGAGTAAAAATTAGAGTTTTCACAGTGTTTCACAGTGTCAAAAAAACAAAAAATCTGCGGTCCTCTATGACAAACTTAAAAAAACTCTGTGGTTAAAAAAAACACATTATTTCTAAAGGATTTTACGTAAATTTGTTATCTAAAATCAAGAATAATAAAGATGAGTTTATTAACAGTTGGTAGTGTGGCTTTTGATGCGATCGAAACGCCTTTTGGAAAAACAGATAAAATTATTGGTGGAGCGGGTACTTATATCGCTTTATCTGCTTCATTTTATGAGGAAAATCAAAAAATAGTTTCTGTTGTAGGTGATGATTTCCCTAAAGAAATGTTGGAAACGTTAGCTGCAAAAGGAGTTGATTTAGAAGGTTTACAAATCAAACAAGGTGAAAAAACTTTTTTCTGGTCAGGTCGTTACCACAACGATATGAATTCTAGAGATACATTGGTGACAGAATTAAATGTTTTGGAAAATTTTGATCCAATTATACCTGAAAGTTACCAAGGCACCGAATACCTAATTTTAGGAAATTTAAGTCCTCAAGTTCAAAGAAGTGTAATTGAGCGTTTAGCAAAACGTCCAAAATTAATCGCAATGGATACGATGAATTTTTGGATGGACATTGCGATGGATGAATTGAAAAAAACAATCAAATTAGTAGATGTTTTAATCATCAACGATGAAGAAGCTCGTCAACTTTCTGGAGAATACTCATTAGCCAAAGCTTCGAAAGTAATTCGTGCAATGGGCCCAAAATACTTAATCATCAAAAAAGGAGAACACGGAGCTTTATTGTTCAATGAAGATAAAGTTTTCTTTGCTCCTGCTTTACCTCTTGAAGAAGTATTTGATCCAACTGGAGCTGGGGATACATTTGCTGGTGGATTCATCGGATATTTAGCAAGTACGGATGATATTTCTTTCGACAATATGAAACGTGCAATCATCAATGGTTCTGCAATGGCTTCATTCTGTGTTGAAAAATTTGGAACTGAAAAATTATTATCAATAACAAAACAAGATGTTGAAGATCGTATTGAGCAATTTGTTGCTTTAGCGAATTTTGATATGGTACAAACGACATCAACTATAGGTTAAACCTAAATTTTACTGCGCTATGGAAAAAATGGCATTTTTAGATGAATTAAAAACATTAACTGCTAACGAAAATGTTCTTTCGGTTAGTCGTGATGTAAATGAATTAAGAACTCGTTTCGACGATTATGTATTGGAAGAAGAACGTAAAAAACAAGTAGCTGTTTTAGAAGCAAAAGCAAACGGCGAGTCTGTGGAATACGAGCGTGAAGAAGATCCAATCAGAAATGAATTTTATGAAATTTATACTGTATTCAAAGAAAAAAGAACGATTGCAATCGACGAAAAAAATACGCAACAAGCGGATAGTTTACGTCAAAAAAAAGCGTTGATTTCTAGATTAAAAGCAGTCATTGAAAATGAAGAAAACATTGGCGTAGCGTTTGGTGCCTACAAAGAAATTCACGAAGCTTGGAAAAAAGTAGGTGATATTCCGAAAGAAAAACGCGATGAAATTCAAGCGGAATATTCTCGTTTATTAGAAGACTTTTTCTACAATATGAAAATTTATCGTGAACTTAAAGAACACGATTTACATAGAAATGAGCAAGTTAAAAAAGGATTAATTACAAAAATTCAAGATCTCTTAACTGTTTCAAATACAAAAGAAGTAGAGAAAACTATCAAATCACTTCAAAACGAATGGGAAGAAATAGGTCCTGTTGGTCGCGATAATTGGGAAGAAATTAAGAAGTTGTATTTAGAAAGCGTTCGAGCAATCTATGAACGAATCAATAAATTTCACGATGAACGAAGAGTTACACTTCACGATAATATCGAGAAAAAACAAATCTTATTAGATAAATTAAAATCTGTTATTTCCACTAGTTCTGAATTGAAAACTACGAAATTGTGGGAAGAAAAAACACAAGAAGTTTTTGATATTCAAAACGTTTGGAAAACAATTGGTTTCGGACCGAAAAAAGAAAACGAAGAAATTTGGACACTTTTTAGAGCGGAATGTGATGTTTTCTTTGCTTCTAAAAAAGAATTTTTTGATGGATTAAGAAACGAATTTGATGCATTGGCAGAAGCGAAACAAAAATTAATCGACCAAGCAAATCAATTAAAAACTTCTACTGATTGGAAAGGTGCTGGAGAACAATTAATTCTACTTCAAAAGAAATGGAAAAACATTGGTAACGCAGGACAACGAAACGAGCAACGTTTGTGGAAAGAGTTTAGAAGTGCTTGCGACGAGTTTTTCAATGCGAAATCAGCTCATTTTGCTGAACAAGATAAATTGAATGAATCTAATTTAACTGCTAAACAAGATTTAGTTGCGAAAATTGAAGCATACACTTTACCTGAAGATAAAAAACAAGCAATTGAAGATTTAAAAGGATTCTCAAATGAATTCAATGCAATTGGTCACGTTCCTGTAGCCCAAAAAGACACAATTTACAATGCGTACAAAACGGCACTTGATAAATTGTATACAGCTTTAAAACTAGAAGGTCAAGAAAAAGAGCAAGTTATGTTCCAAGCTCGTTTAGATACACTTCAAGCTAGTCCGATTGCTTCTAAATTATTGGATAAAGAAAAAATGGAATTACGTCGTCAAATCGATACAATCAAGCAAGATATTTCTCAATACGAAAACAATTTAGGTTTCTTCGCTAACTCTAAAGGAGCAAATGCGATGAAAGAAGAAGTAGAACGAAAAATTGCTCATTCTAAACGTAAAATAGAAGAACTTACTCGCAAGATTAAGATGATTCCAAACTAACATATGAATAAATTCATCAATATATTATTATTGCTAATCTCATTCCCAACGTTGGTCATTGCAATCTTCGTTGGGTACGATTTGCCTATTGAATTTTTGAAAACATCGGGAGCTTCATTGCCTTTCAAATTCCAAATTTTCCTTTCATTGGGAATTATTTATTACATCATAATCGTTCGTAGAAGTGTTCGAAGATGGATGGGAGTTGCAATGGTTAGTAAAACCGCTAAATTCAAATGGAATGTTTCAATGGGAGAAGATCGAAGAAAACAAGTGTTTCTTTATCAGTGGCTTGAATCTTTAATAATGTGTTCTGGTGGAATTTCTTTATACTATGTTTGTCCTGACGCAATTGCTCCTGCTTCGGCTTTATGGGTTGGTTCATTGGATAATCTTATCTTTATGATATTAGGTCAAACAAAAAAATTATACAGAATTGGTCTGACTTCCAAAGCAGTTGTTGTTGCTGATAGAGAAGTAAAAGTTTTGTATTTATCTGGTTTACGTAAAGTAACAATTCATCAACAAACAGTATTTTTTGATTACATCAAAGATTTACAAATGACGTTTTCATTAACGTGTATTCCCAAAGAAGATCAAGTTGATTTCAAAAATACGTTAGAATCTTTAGTCGATAGAGATCGCGTATTTTTCTCTGATGATGTGAAAAATTTATAGTTTTCAACTTGAAATCAATTGTCTTTGTTCTTTTTACTTGTTGGACTGGAAATCTCTTTTCACAAGAATTAGATACAGCTAAAGCGATTGAAACGAACATTGTTCCGCATTCTTTTGAATCAACTGGTGGACTCGTGTCTTACTATTTTTGGGAAGAAGATTTACTTGGTAACATGCTTAATAACAATAAGTTAAATCAGCCTTATCTTCAAAATTATTATATTTCAAAATCCACAAAAAAAGAAAGCCATACCATCATTGAATATCCGCAATTGGCTTCTATAGTAAATGCTTTTGCTCACGTTAAAAAGGTTGTAAAAGTCAAGCGTCATTTTGAATTAAAAGAAAATGGTAAAAAAACAAAAATCAACTATCACTTAGTCCGTGAGGAAGCAACTTCAATTGGAAGTATGGCTTTTATCAAAAAAGGAAACAAATGGAGTTGTGAAAAAAGTGGTAGTGTTCAGTATTTTACAATACTTTCTGATAATCAATGGATTAAATCTAAAAGCAGTGATTCAATCATTCTAGAAAAAAACAATATCAAATTTGAATCAAACGGACATTATACTGTTTTAACGTATTTAAAAGAAGGCGGAAAAATAGGCAAAGAGTTAGTTTATACGTATTCAGGGATTGATGTAACGAATTATATTTTAGAAACGAAATCGATGCTTCCACAGCGTGTTTTAGTCTTTGCGAATGGGTATAGAGGTCCAACAACAAACAAAGATGAAACCGATCATTTAGTAACCAATAAAGACCGTTATCACTACTGGTACAAATTAGACGATCAATTCATCAATCAATTAAAACCTGCCGAAACGTATTACATCGATGGAAGTATGGGAATCAATACTTCGAATCACAAAACGATGTTAAATTTCGCTGTGAGTTATTTTCGTTCAACCTTTGTTTTTCGAAAAAAATGGGCAAAAAAGAAATACAATGCCTTAAATACAAACGTAAATATTGAAGGTTTTCAAACGAGAAAAGAACGCGGAAAAATTGCAGGAAAAGCTTTTTTGACAGCTTTGTGTAATTCACCTGCTTGTCAAAACACATTAGACACCATCGACATTGTTTGTCACAGTATGGGATACGCATACACATTGGGATTCATAGAAGAAATCAAAACAAAAGTGGTTTTTGGAAATATCTATATTTTAGCACCTGAAAATGGATGTTTAGATGGGGCAGATTGGGCAAAATTTCAGCAAGTTTGGCAATATGGAAGTAACCTAGACCAAGAAAATCCTGACCCTATCTGGGAACAAGATGGCGTTGCCCCTCAATGTCAAGTGAAAGGTATAGAGAAAATGAAACCAGGAAAAGGCGGAAGAGCTTTTATCCCCAAAGATTGGCCAAGAAAAAATTTCGTTGACAGTCACCAACCCTACAATTTCTATTGGATTTTTGAAAGAATTAAAGTTGGGGAAAACGGGTATGTTGGTAAGTGAAGGAAGTTGATAGAAAATCTACCATAACGATAAATATTTTTATTATTGGTTTAATTATTTTATAGTTATATTAAAATATAGCAAAAGTGGGAACAATAGAACTTCGAAAATTATTAGCTGAACAATTATTTTAATTGAGGATAAATCTTTTTTAGAAGCTTTAAAGACAATCATTGATTCGAAAATTTCTTCCTCTTCTTATGAACTTTCAAATTTTCAAAAGGAAAGAATAATTTCAGATGAAAATCAATTCAAAAATGGAGATATAATTTCAGATGATTTAGTACATTCTAAAATAGATAAATCTTACTTCAACTAATTATTTCTCTTACTCCTTTCGCTAACGCTTAGTCTTCGAAAGCAATGCTTTCTCTTCTTGATAAGAGAAAACACTGTTTTCGAAGGATAAGCAAAAATCAAGGTTCTTTTCAAGGAATTATAAAGTCTAATATCTACTGTCTAAAAATCTAAAGTCTTTCCCCCTAACAATACGCACAAAAAGAAACAAACGATTTACTATTGTGCTCAAAATCAACACTTTTGTCATACATTTGTTCTAGTATTTTTTGGATGATTTCTGGGAACATTTCAACTGCTTCTTCTATAGAAATATTACCTGTGTCTAATTTAAAAACACCGTCTTTAATATTGATAAACGATATAATACTTGCTTCACGAGGTAATTCATTGTAATTTGCTTTGAATAAATAGCAATACATAATCAATTGAAGAATATGCTTTTTATCTTGGCAATTTTTAACCAAAACATCCAAATCTACTTTTGTTTTATTAGTAGAAGTATCTTTTTCTTCAACTTTCCCGGATTTATAATCGATAATACGAAACTTCCCTCCTATCGAATCGATTCTATCAACAAAACCTTTCAAGGCAACTTCCTTTTTCTCTCCGAAAATATCTACTTCTAATTCTGCTCGTAATTGTCTTTCTAAACTTTCAATAAATACAGGTTCCGTTTGTTCTATTAAGAATTCTTTCTCTTTCTCTAAAAAACGTTTCGTTAGTTCTACTGCCATTTTATAACTCAATAAATTTTTTCCTTTTGAAAAGGCCTCTTTATCATCGTTAAAATGTTTCGAAAATTCTTTATTTATCTCATATTCATAATGTTTCAACATAGTGTCAATGTCGAATGAAGTAATCGAAGGCGGCGCTGGTTCTACTTTTTCTCCTTGCTTATTGAAACGTGCAAATGGAGTATACATTGTTTCCAAAGCATTGTGAATAAACGTTCCAAATGTACTGTTCTCCACTTCTTCTTCTACTTTTTCTTCTTCCCCAAATTCCATTATATATTGGTAGTAAAAGTCGAGCGGACAAGCGGCGTATTTTTTCAACATCGAAGCAGAAGTTGAGTGCGCAAAAATTTCATCCATTCGGGCGATAATCTCAGGAGTTTTTGAAATCGTATGTGTCTTTTCCGTTTTTTCTTCTTGTGGAACGGTATAAAAACGTTTAGTTATATGAATGTCTGTATTTAAACGACTTAACTCTAATTCTAATTGCAATAAATAACGACTTTCTTCATTACTTCCTACCTTTTCCTGAGCACTTGTATACGTAACGTACATTTTCTTACACGAATGTAAAAGGCGGTAAAAGTGGTGCGCAAAAAGTCCTTGTTTTTCTCTTGGAGTTGGTAAACCGAAGTAATTTCTTAAATCCATCGGAACCATCGTTTGAATTGGGTTCGTCGGAGGCATTGAACCTTCATTCATACCCAAACAAATAATAGTTTCGAAATCTAAAAGTCGCGTTTCCAAAAGTCCCATAATTTGTAATCCTTCTAATGGATTTCCGTGATATGCGATGCTTTTTAAATTCCAATGTTGATTAAATAAGGTTTTAAAACTTCTCAAACTCATCGCTGGTAAGCCTTCAGAAACAATGTTCCCAAAATCCATTAATGCAGTGTCAAATCCTTGAAGAATGGCTTTTTCAAATTCAAATTCTTTGGATAATAATTTATAAATAGCATTGCTTAACTGACGAATTGCGGTCAACCCATTTTGAAAATTATCTTTCCAAGGTTTAAAAATTAGTTGCATCAACTGGTTTCCAATCGGACCAACTTCAATTTTATCCAATGAAAGAAAAATACTATTTCTACTAATAATTTCGTGTTCAATTGTCACTATTCTTTCTTTCTCTTCCTTCGGTAGGATAGCAGAAATAAAAGGGTGATTCCATAGTTTTTGTAAATCGTTGAAATAAACCCCTTCCGATTTAAAACGTAATTTATTTTCTTGAATTCCAAATAAGATTTCAACCCAAGTTCTTAAAGCTGTATTTCGAAGCGGTAACCCAAGTGTAATATTTGCTTTGCCTATTTTCTTTGGTAAATTCTTTAATAAAGGGACAATTAAACTTTCATCGGCTAATAAAATCAATGAATTTTTAATTTCTTCTTCCTCCATTTCTTCTAGAATCGTACCGGCAACTTTAGCTTGTCCTGCCGTTTGAGCACATTCTATAATTTCAATTTCTTTCGTTTCGTGTAATAACGTATCATTTACGAACGACATTTCTCGAAGTCCCAATTTCTGTTGTAAATCACGTAAAAAACGTCCCGCTTCATGACTTTCAGTTTCCAAATAAAATTTATCTGCATTAATCAAAATGTGCCCTCTCCCCATTTGATGCAATTGCTTCATAATTGAAATTTCGGCGGGAGATAGCGCATTAAATCCCGCAAATAAAAATCGAGACTCCTTGTCTTCTTGAAAAACAACATCTAAATTTTCAGCAACAAAACGGTAGGCTTTCCCCATGTAACAAACACCTTCTTTATCCAGGACTTCATTTAAAGCAGTATAATAGGCTGGCAAACGATCCCAAAATTCCATAAATCGTTTCTGACTTTCAGTTACATTTTCATTACCAAAACTCCAACTATCTACATTCCAATTCTCAAGGTCTTTTATAGCGGCTAAATTTGTAAATAATTGCTTAGAATCCAATAGGTAACGATCCAATTCATCAAAATCAGAAAGCAACATATTTCCCCATGTCAAAAAATCATCAAACGAACGATCTTCATCCGATTTAGCATCTTTCAACTGAATTTCAAACAAACGAAGTAAAGCACGCGTTTTATCAATAACTGTTTTTTGAGACAATCCTCGAACCCATCGATCAATTGTAATCATTTTAGGAGCCAATAATGCTTTTCCGTTTATTTTAAACAAGGAAGAAGCAATGTATTTCTTTGCTCGTTCGGAAGGTAAAACAATCGTTAAATGACTTAAGTTTAACTCATTTTCTGTGATATATTCGGCAATTTGATCTGTGAATTTCATTTTTAGATTTAAATTATTTAGAAACGTATTCAAATTTAAACATTAAAATTCATTACCTGCTCCGTTGGATTTGAAATTAGAGGTCATTTATTTTTTTCAATGCTGATTATAAGAATTGAAGCAAATAAAATAACCATCCCAAAAATCATTTGAAGATTTAATTGTTCCTTAAATAGTAAAACTCCAAATACAATTGGGATCACATTTTCTATGATTTGCAGTATACCAATGTTTTGTTTTTTTACAGTTTGAGAGCCGCTATAGACTAAAAAATAAGCTATTCCAGTACAGAATATACCCAAACTAATTATTGAGATAAAACCAGAAGTTGTGAATGTCCCAGGGCTGTTGATTACAAAAGGAATTAAAATTGGTATTTGAAGAATGTTTTGATAGAAAACAAGTTTCCCTGCACTATATCCTTTTAAATATTTTAAATAATACGTAAAGTTTAATCCTAAGAAAAAAGCTGAACCTAATGCATACAAACTACTTAATAACGAACCTTGTGAATTAACAGATGTAAAACCTGATATAAGGATTACTCCAACAATTGAAAGAAGACAAGAAATTAGGGTTTTTATTCGTATTTTTTCTTTAAAAAATAGAAACACAAACAAAACTACAAAGATAGGATGAGCACCCATTAAAACTCCTGCTAAAGCAATACTTCCGGTTTGAATTGAAAGGAAATAGAATACAATTGCTAGGGTTAAAAAGAAAGTCCAGTTTAGGAAATGAAAAAAGGTGTTAGTTTTAAGTTGAGCGAAGTGAAAAGATACTTTTTCTTTTGTAAAATACAAATAAACTCTAGCAAAAAAAGTAGCGAAAATTGCCCTGCCTAAAGCAATTGAGGCAATGCTTAAATCTGCTCCGTATCTTACAAATAAAGGGATTAAGCCGAATAGAATAGATCCAATAATAATTTTTATAGACCCTCTATTCGGCATCAATGTTTTGTTTTATTACAAAACCATTTCTGGTACAAATTCAGGAATTACTAATTCCCCTTCTGTTTTAGAAATAATTTCTTCTACTGAAACACCTGGTGCTCTTTCAATTAAATGGAATTTTCCATCTTTAATTTCAAGGACAGCTAATTCTGTAACTACTTTCTTTACACATCCAACACCTGTTAGAGGTAAAGTACATTCTTTCAATATTTTTGATTCACCCGCTTTGTTTGAATGCATCATAGCAACAATGATATTTTCTGCTGAAGCCACTAAATCCATCGCTCCACCCATTCCTTTTACCATTTTACCTGGAATTTTCCAGTTAGCTATATCTCCATTTTGAGAAACTTCCATCGCTCCTAATACAGTCAACTGAACGTGTTGACCACGAATCATAGCGAATGATGTCGCAGAGTCAAAAAACGATGCGCCTGGACGAGCTGTAATTGTTTGTTTTCCGGCATTAATTAAGTCTGCATCTTCTTCTCCTTCAAATGGAAAAGCACCCATCCCTAAAATACCATTCTCTGATTGAAATTCAACTTCAATTCCTTCAGGAATATAATTAGCTACCAAAGTCGGTATACCAATCCCTAAATTTACATACCATCCATCGCGTAACTCTTGAGCGATTCTTTTTGCGATACCTATTTTATCTAAAGCCATTTTGTTTAATTTAAAAATGTGAAAATTAGTTAATTTGAAAATGTTTCTTTACTTCGTTTCGAAGATGAAATTATCTTGTTTGAAATTTTAGCAATCAATATAAGATCTTCTAATAATGAATCTTCGTAAGGATAATTCTCAAGTTCTTTGCAAATCGACAACCAATAAATAGTTTCATCGATTTCTTTTGCCGCTATTTTAAACTTGTGAATGAAATCATTTTTAGATTCAGCATTTTGTGCTTCGCGAATATTTGCTCCAATAGAAGTGCCTGATTTTAATAATTGACGAGCGATAACATATTTTTTATGCGACTCTAATTCTTCGCAAAATTTGACAATATTAACAGCAAATTTAAAACTCAAATTAACTATTATATTTTCTTTGTCATCTCTCATATTCAAATTTTCAAATCAATAAATTTTCAAATTGATTACTTCTGTCTTACAGTTCTTTGCTCGATGCGTTTTTCGAATTTATCTCCTTTGAAAATACGTTGTACAAAAATTCCTGGAGTGTGAATATCGTTTGGATCTAATTCACCCGCTTGAACTAATTCTTCTACTTCTGCAATTGTGATTTTTCCTGCAGTAGCCATCATTGGATTAAAGTTTCTAGCAGTTGCTTTGTAAATTAAGTTTCCTTCTGTGTCACCTTTCCAAGCTTTAACAATTGCGAAATCTGCTGTTAATGCTTCTTCAAGAATATGTGGTTTCCCATTGTAGATTCTAACCTCTTTACCTTCAGCTACTTCTGTTCCGTAACCTGCAGGAGTATAAAATGCTGGAATTCCAGCACCACCTGCTCTACATCTTTCTGCTAAAGAACCTTGAGGAATTAAATCAACTTCTAATTCTCCTGAAAGCATTTGACGTTCAAACTCATCGTTTTCTCCAACATACGAACTAATCATTTTTCTGATTTGTTTACTTTCTAACAATAAACCCAATCCAAAACCATCTACTCCTGCGTTGTTTGAAATACACGTTAAGTTTTTAACTCCTATTTTCACTAATTGTGCAATTGAATTTTCTGGAATACCACAAAGTCCAAAACCACCAATCATTAATGTCATATCATCTTTGATGCCCACTAATGCTTCTTCTACGTTATTTACAACTTTATTCATTGTTTTCTTATATTATATTCCAAATGGGTTTGGTTCTTCTACTTTTACTGCTGTTGAATCTGATTCACTTTCAGGCTCTGGCAAATATTCACCTGCACATCCATTTACTTGTTCATTGTAATTTTTAGGTCGATCAAAATCGGTTGTTGAAATACCAATTTTTGGATCTTTATATACTTCATTCATATAATAACCATAAATTGGCATAGCGGTTCTAGAACCTTGACCTTGTTGTGTTGATCTAAATCGAACACTTCGATCTTCAGCACCAACCCAAACTCCCGTTACTAAATCTGGCGTTAATCCCATAAACCAACCGTCAGAATTATTTTGAGTGGTCCCCGTTTTACCAGCAGTTGGGGCTAAAATATTTCCATAAGCTGCACCACCTCTCAATCGACTACCTGTTCCAGATTGAATTACTCCTTCCATCATTTTTATCATTGTGTAGGCAACATCCTCACTCATTACTTCTTTTGATTCAGATTTAGCACTGTAAATTACATTTCCATTTCTATCTTCAATACGCATAATTGTGGTTGGTTGAATATAAACTCCGTGATTTGCAAATGTCGCTTGTGCCCCAACCATCTCAAACAAAGATAAATCCATCGATCCTAAACACATAGCCGGAACGATATCGTTTTTATGCAATTCAATATTCATATTTGCTAATAATTTAGCAATCGTCTGTGGACCTGCTTTACCTCCCATTTTTTGCATTACCCCAACTGTAATATTGTTTTTAGATAATGCTAAACCTTTTGCAACTGAACATTGGCCACCCGTTAAATCACTTGAATTTTTTGGACACCATCTTCCGTCGATATTTCCTTCTGGATCAATTAAATCAACGCAATGTGCAATATCAGGAATAAGAGTACAAGGTTTTACAACTCCCATAGCTAATGCTGCTGCATACACGAAAGGTTTCATTGTTGAACCGACTTGTCTTCTACCTAATCGAACGTGATCGTATGCAAAATGGTCGATATTTACACCCCCAACCCACGCTTTTACGAAACCTGTAGCTGGTTCTATTGAAATCAAACCTGCGTGTAAATAAGATTTGTAATAACGAATTGAATCATTTGGCGAAATCGTTGTATCTTTTTCCTTAAAGTATCCATCTGATTTTTTTCCTTTCCAAGTAAATACTCGCATACTTACAGGTGTGTTGAAAATTTGCTTAATATCAGATTCGCTTACTCCAGCAGCTGCTAAACTTAAATAACGTGGACTATTTCTTCTAGCTGAAGACATTATACTTTCTGCCTCCGCATCTGTTAAATCATTTGAAAAAGGGAAGTTTCTTGTGTGACGATTGTTGTCATTAAATTGAGGTTGTAAGGTTTCACTTAAATGACGCGCCATTGCTTCTTCTGCGTGAAGTTGCATATTAGCATCAATCGTTGTGTAAATTTTTAAACCATCTCTGTAAATATCCCAAGGCATACCGTCCTCCCGTTTGTATTTCAACCCTCCATCCGAATTTTTCTCAGAAAATATAGAAGTTAATTCTTTTCTTAATCCTTCTCTGAAATAAGGAGCCATACCACGTTTATGATCAACTTCTTGATAATTACATACCAACGGTTTCTTTTTCAAAACATCGTACTCTTCTTTTGTAATTGTGACACGCAATGCAGCATTTTTAGAATTACTGTTTTTCAACCATTGAAACATTACTTGGTTTCTTCTGTCTAGAGCTCTAATACTGTCTTCAGCTCTTTTCTCAGTAATAGCCGCTTTCGTTACAGCACTCATAGAAATTCCATCTCTATTCGAGATATAAGCTCTATAATTTTTTATTTGGTGTGTATGAGGATTGTACAATGTTGGATTTTTACACATTCCTATTAACATTGCCGCCTCGTCTTTCGTTAAGTTTTTAGGCTTTTTATTGAAGTAAACTTTCGCTGCATTTTCAATTCCAACGGCATTGTATAAGAAGTCAAATTGATTCAAATACATTGTGATGATTTCTTCCTTTGTATATTGTTTTTCTAAACGAGTAGCAATGATATTTTCTCTTGCTTTCTCATTGATACGTGTAAAGATTCGTCCGATTTTTCCTCCCGAATTACTTGAATAAGCAACTCCATTTGCTCTTGCAATATCTTCTTTTTCTCTTTGTTGAAGGGTAAACAATAATTTAGCTAATTGTTGAGAAATAGTAGATGCCCCACCAGCTCCACCTACACTAACAATCGCACGACCAATTGCTTTAAAGTCAGCGCCAGAATGTTCAATAAAACGCTCATCCTCTGTTGAAATTAAGGCATCTGTTACGAAGGGTGAAATTTCTTTGTAAGGAACACTTGTTCTATTGATTTTCCAATACCTTCCTAATTCAGTTTCACCATCATCTGCTAAAACAACCGATGCTAGTAATTCTGGTGGACTAGAAATTAAAGATACCGGTGGTAAACTTGAGTCGGGTTGAAACAACAAAAGACTTGTCGCCAATGCTAATGGAAACAAACCAAAAATGTATAACAGACGTGTATACTTCTTTTTTTGAGCCTCAGTACTCAACGGTTGTTTTTTATTATTTTTCTTATCCATTCTTACTGTTGAATTAGTAGTGTAAAAATATTAAATCTTTTAATCAAATAACGTTCTTTTACTAGATTTATTGAAGGATATAACTTCTCTGGCTATCTAGTTTTAAAAGTATAAACATAAACATAGAAAACGACATCATCGATGATCCTCCATAACTGAAAAATGGCAGTGGAATACCAATTACGGGAGCAAAACCTATGTCCATTCCGATGTTAACAGCAAAGTGATAAAACAAAATCATTGCTACGGTATATGCATACACCCGAACAAAACGAGATCGTTGTCTTTCAGCAATCATAATAATTCTGAAAAGCATATACATATACAAACAAACCAAAACGAAAGTTCCTACAAAACCCCATTCTTCAGCAAATGGACAAAAGATAAAATCTGTTTCACTTTCTGGTACGTGATTACTTTCAACACTTGAAACAGATGCTTTGTTGTATCCTTTTCCTAAAAATCTTCCGGAACCTACTGCCGCCATTGCTCGGTTTCTGTTATAATCTTCTCCATCTGGATCTTCTCTTAAACCTAAGAAAAGTTCGATACGATCTTTCTGGTGTTTCGCCATTCCTTGAAATAAGAAATTAACACTTGAAGCAATTAATGTACTTAAAGTAAAGCCTATAATCACAATGATTAAAGCATTTTTTCGATCTCTTTTAGAACCAATATAACGTAAGAAAAACAAACTCAATAAGGCTAAAATCACCAGTGTTGTAACTACTCCGGCAAAACCTGGAATTTTAACACTTGGCATAAAATCAAAAGTGATAACGTTATTACTTACTAATAGTGTCGCTAAACACAAAAAGACAACAGCAAACATGATCGGAATAAAGTGACTTCCTACCCACGTCTGTTTAAATTTGATTCCAGGAATTAAATTTACCAACTTCAATACTAATGGGTCATAGGTAATTCCTTCTCGATACATTACAAATAGAAAGGACGTAAATACCACAAATGTTCCAGCATCTGGTTGCAATAAAATCAACACCATTGGTATTAAAATAATGACATTTGCCATTAATACCGTTTGTAAATTTTGTAATTTAATATTTACACTGCTTATATAACGTGCTAGTAATAAGGATGTTCCTATTTTAGCAAACTCTGCAGGTTGAATCCCTAACGTACCTATACCTAGCCAAGCTCTTGCACCATTTTTAGCTGGCATAAACAATACTACAACTAATAAAATAAGAGTAAAAATGTATATTGGAGTAGCAAATTTTCGATAAATATCTGCATCAATAAGGAGTACTAATAATCCCAAGAAAAGAGACACTAACAACCAAACGACTTGCTTTCCATACTTTTCTGAATAAGAAAATAAGTTGGGAGAGTCTGGATTATAAGCTGTTGAATATACTGTAGCCAAACCCATTAACATCAATATGATGTAAACACTAAAAAGTGGCCAATCAATATTTGTTGTTATTTTTTCTCCTCTTCTCATTCTTTAGTATATCGAAAAATCTAAAATTCGTTTTTCTTTCAATGTGTCTGAAACTGTACCTTTTAAATACTTCTCCATCATTAAGCCTGCAATTGGTGCCGCCCATGTTCCTCCAAAACCAGCATTTTCAATAAATACAACGATTGAAATTTTAGGATTATTCATCGGAGCAAATGCTAAGAATACTGAGTGATCTTTCTTCGGTTTATTTTCAACAGTTCCTGTTTTACCACAAGTTAAGAATTTAGTATTTCTAGCCTGGCGACCAGTTCCTCCATCTTCATGAACTACTCGGCGCATTCCTTCTTGAATAGTAGCAAAATGTTTTGCCTCGACCATCGTCATGTGTTTCTTTTTAAACTGAGGTAATGGCCCATTTTTCCCAATAGATTTTACAAAATGAGGAGTGTAATACCATCCCTTATTTGCAATCATTGCTCCTACGTTTGCCATTTGAAGTGGAGTTAATTGCACCTCTCCTTGTCCGATTGAAATTGATCGAATAGTTGAAAAAGCCCATCGATGATGTCCGTACCATTTATCATAATACTTTGCATCTGGTATTAATCCTGAAGTTAAACCTGTAATGTCTGTATCAAACTTAGATCCCAAACCAAAACTGTGCATGTAATCTGACCATTTATTTAATCCTATTTCAGCATCAATAAAATTATTTTTACTTTTTCCTTGCTGAATAATTCGCTTAGTAACAGCATAATAATACGGATTACATGAGAATTTAATCCCATCTGCTAAATTTCCTGCCGATGGATGATCGTGACAACCTACCATGCTTTTATTACACGGAAATCCTGATTCAGGTGTAATTACTCCTTCTTGAAGTCCAATTAATGATTGTAGTAATTTAAAAATTGAACCTGGTGGATATTGAGCTGCTAAAGGTCTAGGATATAATGGTTTTTGCGGGTCTCTTGCCAACGCAGGATAATTCATTGTAATATTTCTCTTACCAACCAATAAATTCGGGTCAAATGATGGGGCAGAAATTAAAGCTAATATTTCACCTGTTGAAGGTTCAATTGCAACAACACATCCTCTTTTTCCTTTCAATAACTTTTCACCGTAAGCTTGCAATTCAATGTCAATTCCAAGAATCATATTAGGTCCTTGTTTCGCAATCGTATCGTATTTACCTTCCATATACGATTCAACATCATTATTTAAAGCGGAAGTTACAATGTATCGAATTCCTTTTTGTCCACGTAAATCTTTTTCATAAAAACGTTCGATACCGGCTCTACCCATATTATCTCCTGCTTTATAGAAATGGTCTGCTTCAATTTCTTCACGGTAGACCTCTGATAAATATCCAAAAATATTCGCACCGTTTGCATACGTGTAACTTCGCATACTAGTCACTTCTTCATAAAATCCCGGGAACTCTTCAAGATGAGACGCAATGTTCGCAATCTCGTCTAAGGTCATTTCTTTGATAAATGGGTATGGTCTTACATCTTGATAATTCGAAGTTGTTTTTCCAGTGTATGGATTTTTATATTTCCCTTCACCCTTTACAATTTCTCTAAATCTAGCTTTTACTTTTTCAGGTGTCCAACCAATTAATTTCGCAAAAGCAACTGTATCGAAGTCCTTCATATTGGCTTCAATCATCATTAGATTATAATACGTGCGATTAGAAACTATTTTCTTTCCGTGTCGATCGTAAACAGCTCCTCTAGGTGGACTAATTTCTTTTCTTTTTTCAGCAATTTGTTGCGCTCTTAAAGCCCAACTATCATCAATCACTTGCATGTAAAATAACCTCGAAGTGTAGATAAAACCTACAACTATAATAAAGGATATAATTACATACTTACGGGTATCGAAATTCATCGTTCTTTTGGCTTAGCTACAAAGATAACTTGTAAAAAGATACAAAGTAAAAAAGATAGGGGAACACTTAAAATAGTTTTTTGAAGAATGAAACCTAACTCACTCATGTTAAACATTTCGAGGATGAAAAACCATAAATGGTGAATCAATAAAAGCAATCCATAAACAGAAATAAACCAACGCTGTCCCATCTCTATAAAAGAAGCTTCTTTGATTGTATCGTAACCTTCACGTGGGGAAAATATTTTAAAAATAATTGGACGCATGTATGCTACTAAAAGTAAAGCAGAAGTATGAAGACCATACGTATCTGAAATAGCATCTATACTTAACCCCATAACAAAAGCTAGGACTAACAAAAGCAAAATACTCGTTTCAAAAGGCAACAACATTATGAACAATGGATAGATCATGATTTGAATACCTAAACCGATCTCCAATTGATTAAAAACCAATGATTGAATCAATACAAACAGTATAAAACGTATAAGTTGTGTTACGATTAATTTCATTCGACTTTATCTTCTGGAATTTCTTTTTCTAATTTCTCTTGCTCTTCACGCAATAAGTTCTTTATCACATAAACATTTTGAATCTTTCTGTAATCTTCAGAATATATGAATGTTACATCCCAAAGTGGCTTGCCTTCAATTGTTTTTAATCGTTCGATTTTTCCAACCATTAAACCTCTTGGGAAGATACCTGAACCACCTCTAGTGACAATATTCGACCATTTTTTGATCTTCATGTCATTTGAAATCCCACTAATAGAACCTCTTCTTGGATCTCTCCCGTCCCATTTTAATAATCCAAATGCTCCTGAAGACTCAATAATAACATCCACATTAATACTTTCTGTTAATACAGATTTGATTACAGAATAGTGTTGGCTTACATTATGGATAACACCAACAATTCCTTTATCAGAAAAGACTCCCATCCCTCTTTTTACGCCTTGTTTACGGCCAATATTGAGGGTGAAAAAGTTATTTCTTTTACTGCAAGAAGAATTGATGATTTGGCCAGAAATATATTCGTATTGTTGTTGGTAAAGTGTATCTTCAATTTTCACTAATTTACTATTCAAACGAATAAAACTAGAAGAGATTTTTTTACGAAGACGTATATTTTCTTCCTGCAAGAATTTATTATTTTCTCCTAAATTCCAGTATTTAGTAATACTGTTTTTTCCTTCTAAAATGGTAGAAGAAACTGCCGATGCACTCGAAATATATTGTGAACGAGGAAAACTTAAAGACGTAAAGTAAGTTGAAAGTGCAAAAATTTGCAACAATACAAACAACATAAAAATTCTGAAACGTCTAAAAAAGGCAATTAAATTATGCATTTTCGAAAAAATAGGAAAGTCCTGAAACCTTAAGCATCAGGACTATATAAAATTAATCTCTTATCAAGAATTGGTAACGATCTATATTTTTCAATGCGATACTTGTACCACGAGCAACCGCTCTCAATGGATCTTCTGCGATGTGTACAGGTAATTTTGTTTTCGCTGAAATACGACTATCTAAACCACGCAACATAGAACCACCACCTGCTAAATAAATACCTGTTTTAAAGATATCTGCAGAAAGTTCTGGAGGTGTCATTTCTAATGCACTATGAATCGCTTCTTCAATTTTACAGATTGTTTTATCTAAAGCGTAAGCGATTTCTGAATAAGTAACAATTATTTCTTTTGGAATACCTGTCATTAAATCTCTTCCATGAACAGCTAAATCTTCTGGTGGAAAATCCAATTCAGGAATAGCAGAACCAACTTGAATTTTAATTTGCTCAGCTGTACGCTCACCCACTAAAATGTTATGCTGACGTCTCATATATTCCTCAATATCAGAAGTGAAGTCATCACCAGCAATACGAATTGATTTATCACAAACAATACCTCCTAAGGCGATTACCGCAATTTCAGATGTACCACCACCTATATCAATAATCATGTTTCCCATTGGCTCTTCAACATCGATACCGATACCTAAAGCAGCAGCCATTGGTTCATGAATAAGGTAAACTTCTTTTGCTCCAGCATGTTCAGCAGAGTCACGAACGGCACGTTTTTCAACTTCTGTAATTCCTGAAGGAATACAAATTACCATTCTTAATGCTGGATTAAATATTTTCTTTCCTGGGTTAATCATTTTAATCATCCCACGAATCATTTGTTCTGCACATTGAAAATCGGCAATTACACCATCTCTCAAAGGTCGAACTGTTTCAATTAATTTGTGCGTTTTTCCATGCATTTGCTGCGCTTTCTTACCGATAGCAACAATTTTCCCTGTTTGAATGTCACGCGCAACAATAGAAGGCTCATCAACTACTACCTTGTCATTCATAATGATAAGTGTATTTGCTGTTCCCAAATCAATTGCAATTTCTTGCGTTAAAAAGCTAAATAATCCCATTTTTGACCTTGTACTTTTATATAGTATAATTCGTTTTTCCTCTTCCGTAGTTATAGATTTACAATCTATTTTCTACGAAAATAATAAATTAATGTTTAAAATGTCTATTTCCTGTAAAAACCATTGACATTTCGTTCGCATTACAGTAATCAATTGACAATTCATCTTTGATTGATCCTCCTGGTTGAATAACCGCATTAACACCTGCTTTTTTAGCAATTTCAACACAATCAGGGAATGGAAAAAATGCATCAGATGACATCACAGCTCCATTTAAATCAAATCCAAAAGATTTTGCTTTATCAATTGCTTGAACCAAAGCATCAACTCTAGAAGTTTGACCGGTTCCACATGAAATTAATTGATTGTTTTTAGCAAATACAATTGTGTTTGATTTTACATGTTTTACCAATTTATTTGCAAATAATAAATCTTTAATTTCTGTTGCAGTTGGTTTTAAATTTGTTTTACAAACTAAATCTGCTTCTGTTTCAGTTACTAAATCTTTATCTTGTTCTAAAACACCGTTCAAAATTGTTCTGAATTGGCGTTTTGGTAATTCAATATTTTTCTGAACTAAAATAATTCTGTTCTTTTTACTTTTTAATAATTCTAATGCTTCTGCATTATAGCCTGGAGCAATAACAACTTCGCAAAATAATTCATTTACTTCTACTGCAGTATCTAAATCGATTTCTTTGTTTGCAATTAAAATTCCTCCAAAAGCACTTACTGGATCAGTTGCTAATGTGTCAACATATGCTTGTTTCAATGTTGGACGAACAGCTAAACCACACGGATTATTGTGCTTTAAAATCGCAAAAGCTGGATCACCATGTTGAAATTCACCCATTAAGTTCACAGCTGCATCTACATCCAATAAATTATTGTATGACAACTCTTTACCGTGTAACTTATCGAAAATAGCATCTAAATTTCCGTGGAAAATTCCTTTTTGGTGCGGGTTTTCTCCGTATCTTAATACTTCAGATTTTTGGACACTTTGTTTAAACACTTCTTTTTCACCTTGGTTGAAGTAATTAAAGATATGTGTGTCATAATGAGAAGAAACATTAAAAGCATCACGAGCAAATGCTCTTCTTTCTGCTAAAGTTGTTGTTCCTTTTGAAACGTGTAATATTTCTAAAAATGGAGCATATTGTTCTTGGCTAGAAAGAATCACAACATCTTGGTGATTTTTAGCGGCCGCACGAATCAATGAAATGCCTCCGATATCTATTTTTTCAATAATTGCTTCATGAGAAGCACCTGACGCTACTGTTGCTTCAAATGGATATAAATCAACGATTACTAAATCAATTTCAGGAATTTCAAATTCAGCAATTTGAGCTTGATCTTCTTGTAAATCTCTTCGGTTCAATATCCCTCCAAATATTTTTGGATGCAATGTTTTTACACGTCCACCTAAAATTGAAGGATAAGATGTTAAATCCTCTACTCTTTCTACTGGAATTCCAAGATCTTCGATAAAAGCTTGCGTGCCTCCTGTTGAATAGATTGTGACTTTATTTGAGTGTAATTCACGAATTATTGGCTCTAAACCAGTCTTATCAAATACTGAAATTAATGCCGCGGAGATTTTTTTTGATGCGTTCATCTTACTATTTAAAATAAAGAACAAAATTAGTCTAAATTTCTCAGATTCATCCTATGTTAATTTAAAATTATTAAAAATAAAAAGGGCTGTACTTAAGCAAAACCCTAATTAATAAAATGATTAAAATTTTAATTAAAAAGCGACCTATTAAATGCCTATAATTTAGAAACTTTTTGAACTATCAAGCCATTTTCAGTATGTATGCGTATGTGATATAATCCTTTAGTGAATTGGCTCATTTCAAGATCAACCGTTGTTCCTCCTATTTTAGTAGAAGTTGAAATCAATTTCCCTGATAAATCGATAATATCAATAACTATTTCTTTATCGTTAAAAGAACTCAAATCAATGGATAATTTATCGCTCGTTGGATTCGGATAAATTTTTAATTTTTCATTTGTGTTTACACTCTCAATTCCAGCTCTTGTACACGGATTAGACGACCCATTTAATACTTTTACACCTGTGTTTGCAGGATCTAGGTATGTAGACAAGCGTTTATTTGAAGTTGCACCATTGCTTTGCCAATGATAAGATACTTTTCCATATTCATCATGGGCAGTTAATGCATTACAATAGGTTGAGCCACCTGTTAATGTTCCAATTATACGAGATGAGCCTCCGTTATAAGCAAATAATGGTGATCCTGAAGAACCTCCTTCTGTAATACCATGACCATTGGTTGTTCCTGCCCAAGTTAAATCCCAATGTGTATTTTGAACTTTCCCTCCAAAACTAGATGAAGTTGGTGTTACGCTATAAGTTGATATTTTTTTGATATCTCCTGATGGATGATGAATTCCAACTCCTCCTCCAGTATTAGCTGTAGAATTTGCATCCCAACCGTTCCAGTATGCATTAATTGATGCTGATCTTAAATTATTAATTGTTGCTGTTTGATTAGCTAATGTTCCTAATTGTAATAATAAAAAATCAGAACCTGTATCTCCACCCTTATCAGCAGAATCAGCTAAACGAACGCAGCCCGTAATATAATGATTGAATAAAGTTCCAACAGCAGTTGGATTTGTACAAGCTAAAGCTTCATAATTAAAATAAAATTTCCATAATGCCATATCATTAGCCGTGGTAGATACACCACAATGCAAAGCCGTTAAAAAAAGTGGTTTACAATCTTGTGCCAAATTATTTACTAAAGAACCCGAACAATATCCAGCAGATTGACCTTCAATAATATAAACTAACGCTACACCTCTTTTTTCGTCTTGATAATTAGTCCCTTCTGAACAATTTACATTCACCTCACATACATCGGACTCATTTATTTTATTCTTTGACACTAAATTACCTGTTGATCGATAATTATAAAAAACTCTATCCATTACTAATTCTGAACGAAGAGAATTTGGTTGATCAATCAAAGTTAGTACCAATTCATCTCCATAACATAAGGCAACATTTTGTTGAAAATCTTCCAACATATCTTCATTTGTAAATACCTTTGACATTTTTTCACCTGCTTTGTTTTGCACCCAAAAAAGCGATCCATGAGAAAGTTTAAATGTTTTGAAGATAAAGCTCAATGCTTCAGCACCCGGATTTTGAATAATTAACTGCCATTTCTTTTCTCCTGAAGATAAAGTTGTCCAAGCACCAGCATTCGTCGTATTTAAATTCACTGATGATGCAACTCCCATTCTATGCAAAATTCCTTTTTGAGCTCTTTCAGCATCTTCTTTGTGAATTTGATCTAAATTTGGAGTAGGGATGAAATGGATAGGTACATTTTTCGCTATTTCAGATAATTCTTCATTAATTTCTTTTGAAAAAAGGGTAGATGAAAATGTTATACACAAGACAACAATTCCTAAGTAAAGAAGGTTTTTTTTCATAGTTTTGTTTTTTACAGTTTTAGCTTATTACTCATTACAAGTTTCTCAAATATATACAAATATTTTAATATTTGTTTAAATTGTAACGGAAAAGTAAGATTTCCAATTAAATAAATAAGGTATCAAAACTATACATAACTTTAGCTTATAAATATCAAGATAAAATGCAAAAAATCTGCTTAATAGAAGATGAAAAAAGTCTTTCTGAAATGATCCGATTAAATTTAGAATTAGATGGTTTTCAGGTTGATATCTATGATAATGGTAAAATTGCTAAAAACGAAATTGATAAAATTGTCAATTATGATTTAGTGATATTAGACGTAATGCTACCTCAAGTAAGTGGTTTAGAAATCTGTTCTGAAATAAGAAAAATATCTCGAGTTCCAGTACTTTTTTTATCTGCAAAAGGAACTACAAGCGACCGTATTGCAGGTTTAAAATTGGGAGGAAACGATTATCTGCCAAAACCTTTTGATTTAGAAGAATTATTATTAAGAGTTCAAATACTGCTTCAGAAAAATGAAATAACACCAATTGATGGTCTAACAATAGGAACAAAAACAGTTAATTTCGTCACTTATGAAATAACAAATTCTTCAAATGCTGAAATTGAAATACTTTCAAAAAAAGAAATTGAATTATTAAAATTATTTTCTGAAAAAACGGGAATTGTAGTCTCAAGGGATGAAATATTGGATAAAATTTGGCCAGATCAATTTCCTACTTCTAGAACTATCGATAATTATATTTTAGCATTCCGTAAAATATTTGAAAATGATCCGAAAAATCCAATTCACTTTCACTCCATAAGAGGAGTAGGCTATAAGTTCACACTCTAAAAATTTATTGATTTTTTACCTAGATTTTTTATAAATGTGCAAAGTCGTATAATTATACGTCTGAACAATATTATCTTTGTTGGCAAGAATTGATATGAAAGATTTAAAAAAACAAGAACGATACGATAAAGCATACTTAAGAATGGCTAAAACTTGGGCCAGCCTTTCGCATTGCAATAGAAAACAAGTTGGTGCGATTATCGTGAAAAATGGGATGATTATTTCCGATGGATTTAATGGGACTCCAGCAGGATTCGATAACTGTTGTGAAACAGACAGTGGAGAAACCCATTGGTATGTGCTTCACGCAGAGGCAAATGCAATATTAAAGGTAGCTAAATCTACTCATGATTCTAATGGAGCTACATTATATCAAACATTATCACCTTGTAAAGATTGTAGTAAATTAATACTTCAAGCAGGAATAAAAAAAGTAGTATTTATTGATAATTACAAAGACACTTCAGGAATCGATTTCCTTAAAAGTGCTGGTATTGAAACCGTTCATATTCAAAATATAGAGGATGAAAAATAAAAAATTTAACTACTTAATACCTTTATTATTTGCTGTATTTTTAGCTATAGGACTTTTATTAGGGAACTTTTTTACCAAACGAATGGTTTTTGGTGGATTAGAAGATACTGCAGGTGGACAAAAATACCAAAAGCTGCAAGATATTATTGAAATATTAGATAACCGCTATGTTGATACTTTGAATGGTGAAAAATTATTCGAAGAAACAATTGGCGATATGCTTCATAAGCTAGATCCTCATAGCAATTATATTCCTGCGCGCGATTTAAAATCAATGACTGAATCAATTGAAGGTAAATTTGGTGGTATCGGTGTTCGTTTCTTTGTTATTAGAGATACTATTTGTGTTACATATGTAATTCCAGACTCCCCTTCCGAAAGAGCAGGATTAAAAGCGGGAGATAAAATTGTTAAAATAGCAGGAAAAGTTGTTGCAAAAAAGAAAATCACCAACGAAAAAATCATGTCGATGTTAAAAGGACAAGAAAATACTTCTGTAAAAGTCCAATTATTTCGAAATGGTAAATTCTTGAACAAACAAATTATTAGAGGTTCAATTCCTATTTCTTCCATCGTTTGTGCAAATATGATTACACCTACTACAGGTTATATCAAAATTGAACAATTTTCGGTTGGGACTGCTGATGAATTTTCGATGGCTGCTGCTCAGTTGAAAACCAAAGGAATGAAAAAAATGATCCTTGACCTTCGTAATAATGGTGGTGGTGTTTTAAGAAGTGCTACTGATATTGTGGACGAATTTCTTTCAGGAAATTTACCAATTGTAAAAACGAAAGGCGAGCATTCTGGAAGTTATACTTATAAATCAACTAATGGAGGTCAATTGGAAACGACTAAAGTTGCGGTTTTAATCAATGCTAATTCGGCATCTGCAAGTGAAATTGTTGCTGGTGCACTTCAAGATAATGACAGAGGTACAATAATTGGTCGTAGATCATTTGGAAAAGGACTTGTGCAAGAAGACATGCGTTTAAGAGATGGAAGTAATTTACGTCTGACAATTGCTCGTTATTACACGCCAACTGGAAGATGTATTCAGAAACCTTACAATGGAAGTATGGATGAATATTACCAAGACCAAATGGATCGATATGATAACGGTGAATTATACAAACCTGATACAACTCTATTTGTAGATTCATTAAAATTTAAAACTCCAAAGGGAAAAATTGTTTACGGTGGTGGTGGAATTATGCCAGATATTTTTGTGCCGTTCGACTCATCTGGAATGAGTTTTTACTTTACAGAGTTAAGATATTCTCCTACTTTTCAAAGTTTTGCTTTCGACTTTATTTCTGATAAACGTTCAAAATGGAATTCACCTGAAGAATTCAATAAATCGTTTGTTGTAAACGATGAATTACTTTCGAAATTTGTTAAATATGCTGAAAAGAATGATAAAGTGACTTTCAATGCAGCTGAATTTAAGCAGAGTAAAAAATTAATTGCTCAAACTTTAAAAGGTGAAATTGCTCGTCAGCTTTGGGTAGAGCAAGGATATTTTACAATCATGAATTCCTTTGATCCAGAGGTTCAGAAGGCGATTAAGGTTTTGAAATAAAATTAGATAAAAGACCGCTTCGCTCAAGATATTAGATAAAAGACTGATGCATTTGGCATGATTTAGATAAAAAAAGAAGCCCATTTACTTTGGTAAATAGGCTTCTTTTTTTAGTGTGATTTTTTATATTTAAAACTCTATCTTTTTCGTCTTTGAGTCCCGATAACCATCGTGACAGTCTAAAGTCTAAAAATCTAATGTCTATTTATTACTCTACCGTTACCGATTTTGCTAAATTTCTTGGTTGATCCACGTTGCAATTACGCATAACAGCAATATGGTAAGAAAGCAATTGTAAAGGAATTGTAGCTAATAAAGGAACTAAATGTTCGTCTGTATCTGGAATCTCGATAATATGATCAGCAAGATCTCTTACTTGTGTATCTCCTTCAGTTACAATCGCTATAATTTTACCTTTTCTCGCTTTTACTTCTTGAATATTACTTACCACTTTTTCATAAGATGTTCCTTTTGTTGCAATTACAAACACTGGCATCTCTTCATCAATTAAAGCGATTGGACCGTGTTTCATTTCAGCAGCAGGGTAACCTTCAGCGTGGATATATGAAATCTCTTTTAATTTAAGCGCTCCTTCTAATGCAACTGGGAAAGAACTTCCTCTACCTAAATACAATGCATTAGTTGCATCTTTATAAACAGCAGCAATAGATTCAATGTGTTTGTTTTTCTCTAAAACTCGTTGAACCTTCGCTGGAATAGCTTCTAATTCAGTTAATAAAGTATGGAATTTAGTTTCGCTAATTGTTCCTTTTTTATGCGCTAAAGACAAAGCCATTAAGGTTAAAACTGTTACTTGAGCAGTAAATGCTTTTGTTGATGCAACTCCAATTTCTGGTCCTGCGTGTGTATATGATCCAGCATCTGTAATACGTGAAATGGAAGATCCAACCACGTTACAAATTCCTAAAATCGTAGCACCTTTTGATTTAGCCAATTCTAAAGCCGCCATTGTATCTGCAGTTTCACCAGATTGAGAAACAGCAAGTATCACATCATTTTCATTAATGATTGGATTACGGTACCTGAATTCACTAGCGTATTCAACTTCAACATTGATTCTAGCTAAATCTTCAATTAAATACTCTCCAACTAAACATGCATGCCAAGATGTTCCACAAGCAATCATAATAATACGAGGCGCATTAATTATTTTTTGTTCGTATTCTTTAATTCCACCTAATGATACCCAACCCTCTGCAGCGTTCATTCTACCTCTGAAACAATCCGTTATAGAACGAGGTTGCTCATAAATTTCTTTCAACATAAAATGCTCATATCCACCTTTTTCAAGTGCTTCTAATTGCATTTCAAGTTGTTGAATATATGGGGTAACTTGTTGATTACCAATGTTGAATATTTTTAACCCGTCGTTTAAATCAACAACTGCGATTTCTTCGTCCTCTAAATAAACTACTCTTTTAGTATATTCTACAATCGGAGTAGCGTCAGATGCTAAATAGAAATCACCTTCTGTTCCAATACCTACAACTAACGGACTACTTTTACGAGCAGCTACTAATTGATTTGGATTATCTTTTGAAAGAACAACAATTGCATAAGCTCCAACAACACTATGAAGTGCTAATCGAACTGCTTCTGAAATTGAAACATTTTCATTCTTCTGAATATCGTCTATTAAATGAACCAATACCTCAGTATCTGTTTCACTTTGAAAAACATATCCTCGAGATTGTAATTCCTCTTTTAATGGGCCATAATTTTCTATAATTCCATTGTGAATTAAAGCAATTCTTCCATCAGTTGATTGATGAGGGTGCGCATTTATATCGTTTGGTAAACCGTGTGTTGCCCAACGTGTATGCCCAATCCCAGCATGACCGCTTATATTTTTTCCTTCAGCAAATGCTTCAAGATTAGCAACTTTTCCTTGACGTTTAAATAAATTAATTTCTGTTTTATCTAATAATGCAACACCTGCACTATCATATCCTCTATATTCTAATCGCTTTAATCCTTTAACTACGATTGGATAAGCCTCTTTTTTCCCGATGTAAGCAACGATTCCACACATATCTATAAAATGTTAAAACTCAGTATACTTGAGTATCAATTTTGGTTTGTTTTTATTTGTTGTTTTAGTTCCATTAAAAATAATTCGTTCAGCAGAATTATTAAAATATCTTGGTGTGATAAAAAGTTCTGTTCCTTCAATCAAAGCATTATATGTTCCCGCAGAAATAGTTACAGGATATCTTTGATCACTTAAAATAGATTGAATGTAAGACTTTAAATCTATTATATATCGTTTTTCAACCTCATCATATGTGGCCAAACCAATATTAAAATATTTAGAAGATTTTTCAAGTTTGGTGGAAATTGAAATTTCTGCACTTGGAGAGTAACTACTACCCGTTTGATATTCAATTGGTAAGTATAAAAGTGCTTGGTGAATAATTGCTTTTTTGGACAAATTCTTAATCCCTGGAATTGAAACAACCGCTCTGCTTTTTAAAGCCTGAGTATAAAATTGACCTAATCCAGCTTGTGAGTTTTCAAATGCATTTTCAACGCTTGTCCCTGTATTATTAATATCAGCCTTTGTGTAATTTGCACTTGCGGCATTAATTAAGAAATCATACGTTTTTTGCTTATCCGCTCCTGTTTGATGATAATAGATAGTTAATTTTGTTAATGGGTCTGCTAAATCAAAATAAGAAATACCTCCCGTTCCAGGACTTTGAGAAGCATTGTCCACTCCGATATATAATCCCTTAAAATAATTAATAAAATTATCATTTGATGAAAAAGTAGTTGGATTGTTGACCGCTTGATTTAAGAAAGTACGTGCTAAATTAGTATCTAAATACAATCTTAATTGAGCATTCACCTGCGCAGTATCAATTACAATTTTATTTGTTGGCGAAGGTGTAATCACATCTTTTCCTGAAACAAGTAAATTATCATTAGCATACTTTTTATTAGTTGTTGTATAATAATTAGTTGTTCTGCCTATACTATCGTCCAACTGGTAAACTTCAAATTTTTGAGGTGTTTTATCACCATAAAATCCTACGTAAACTAAACCTAAAACAAATGAATCAATTTTAATTGTATTGACATCTCCAAAAGATGGATTGACTGCGGGCAATCTCAAATGTGCTAAAATACTTGATTTAAAAGTGCCGAAAATCGGATCATTGTAAGAACCTAAAACCCCAGTAATCGTATTATCTGTTTGAACAGAATCATCAATTTTAGTATACGTTTTTAACGTAAATGTATCTACTTGAGTTGAATTCAATAATTCATTTTGGTTGATACTATTTTTTCCAATGTAGGATTCTTTCTTTTTACAAGAAAGGAATATTGTAAATACAAAAACAGCGGAAAGTTGAAAAACAGTCCGCCACTTTAGTAAATTTAATCTGTCGATATTATATAAGTACTTCTTCTTCAATTACTTTATCAAAAAATTCAGACATAACCTTATTTTGATGCTCTTCAGCAACAAAGTCTTGTTTTAAACAAGTTGCTTCTTCAAATATTTTTCTTAGTTCAGGAGAAAGATCATCACTTCCAACAGTAACACCATCCGAATTTTGAACCATTATGCGTGTAATGTTTTCAGGACTAGTATCTCTCAACTTTTCAACTAATTCATCGTCGAAACCATCAAATTTAAGCTTATCCGCAAATCTAGCATCCCAATTTTTGTTAAAGCATTCGTTATAGATACTGTAAACAACTTTTGTGTCAGCAAAATGAGGGTCTTTCGCGTATAATTTTTTCAAATAGATAGGCATTAACATAGTCATCCAACCGTGACAGTGAATAACATCTGGTTGCCATCCTAATTTTTTAACTGTTTCTAAAACACCTCTACAAAAGAACATTGCTCTTTCATCGTTGTCTTCAAAATATTCACCATTGTCATCTGTGACATTGTTTTTTCTTTTGAAATACTCATCATTATCGATGAAATAAATCTGCATTCTAGCGGCAGAAATAGATGCAACTTTAATAATTAATGGGTGATCTGTGTCGTCAATAATCAAATTCATCCCAGATAAACGAATTACTTCGTGCAATTGATGGCGACGTTCATTGATTGTTCCATATCTTGGAGTAAACACGCGGATCTCTTTTCCACCTTCTTGAATTCCTTGCGGAAGTCTTCTTGCAGTAGTAGCAATGTCAGATTTCGGAAGGAAAGGTGCGATTTCCTGCGACATAAAAAGTATTCTTTTTTTCTCCATGAAAATATTAGATTGGTAAAAAACAGTACAAAAATATAAAAAAAAAAGCGGAACTTCAACAAAAAGGAATAGTTTTGTCGGTCAAATAATTTACTTTATCAGTAATAAGTGAAAGTTTATAACAAAATATCAGAATTACAAGAGCACATTTCTAAGCTGAAATCGGAAGGTAAAACCGTTGGCTTTATTCCAACAATGGGAGCTCTTCATTATGGTCATATTTCATTGGTGTCTTTAGGAATGCGCCAGTGTGACGTTACTGTTGTGAGTATTTTTGTTAATCCAACTCAATTCAATAATCCAGATGATTTATTGAAATATCCTCGTACTTTGGAGTCGGATGTTGCTCTACTTTCATCGATAAATTGCGACATTGTTTTCGCTCCAACTGTTGAAGAAATGTATCCTAAAAATAGAAAAGCAATTCAATTAGATTTAGGCAACTTAGCCAATTTAATGGAAGGAAAATTTCGTCCTGGGCATTTTGATGGAGTCGTTGATGTTGTTAGTAGGTTATTTGAAATTGTAAATCCAACAAAAGCATTCTTTGGTTTAAAAGATTTTCAACAAGTTTCTGTTATTCGATTTATGACGTCAAAATTGAATTTACCAGTTGAAATTATCGCTTGTCCAACGCTTCGTGAAACTTCTGGCTTAGCTATGAGTAGTAGAAATATGCGTCTTTCAGAAACAGAGAAAGAAGATGCTTTACATATCTATAAATCATTACTATTAGCAAAAGAATTATCGGCTTCTAACTCCCCTTTGGAAGTAAAAGAAAAAGCGATTGAATTTTTTGAGACTGGAAAATTAAAATTGGAATACTTAGAAATCGTTGATCCTATAACCCTTGAATCATTAACATCTGAATGGGTTGCTGGAGCAACAGCTTGTATTGTAGCTTATTGTGGGGAAGTGCGTTTGATAGACAATCTTCAATTAAATTAGTCTTTTCGCTTTAAAACAGCATTTAAAATCACAACGAAAACAATTAATACAGAGCCAAAATAAAATTTCGGACCTAATAATTTATTTTCCTCTAAAATAATAATTGCCAAAAGAATTGTATAAACAGGTTCTAGATTAATGCTCAATGAAACTGTAAATGCTCCCAATCGTTTTAAAGCATTTATGTTGACTAAAAAAGCAAAGGAAGTACACACCAATCCTAAAAATAAAATCCAGAGAAAATCGCTTGTAGTCATTGTGAAAAGTGATGTATCAAACTCTCCTCTTGACATTAGAATGATTGACAAGAAAATAAAACCAGCTAACAATTCATAAAAAGTCATCGTGGTTGCTGGAATTGTTTTTACTAAACGTCCATTAAAAACAGAGAACAAAGCAGCAAAAATAGCGGAAGTCAACCCATATGCTAAAGCCTCATAATCATTTGAATTAAAGTCACTTGAAACGATGTAAATCCCTCCAATAACCGATAATCCCAAAGCAAATTCAAGCCAAGAGAATTTACGTTTCATAATGAGTGGTTCTAACCAAGTAACATGCAAAGTCACAGTAGACAAACATAAAATCCCAAGCGATGCTGTAGAAAGTTGAATCGATTTATAAAAAGTAATCCAATGCAGAGCAACTAAAATTCCGACGCCAATTAATCGAGCTAATTCCTTGAATGAATTGATTTTCAAGGAAATTCTCATAAAGTAAAAAGCAATTGCTAAACCAATCAAGGCGAAAAGCAACCTATTCCATACGATATGATAAAAATCTAAGTGAATTAATTTTCCTAAAATACCCGTAAATCCCCATAAAAAAATGATGAAATGAAGCAGAATATGGTACTTGTATTTTTGGAACATTCAAGATAAATTTCGGCAAATATAGAAGTATACCTGATGTAAATCATTTTTTCACTGTCCTAAAACAGCGAAATTCGGTGTTTATTTCTGAATTCATACAAAAATCAAAATGAAAAAGACAAGATCGATTGAATTAATGGCTCCTGCGGGCCGATTACAGATGGAGGATTTCTAGAAAAGATGGGAAATATTTTACGTAGGGAAATGGCATGCCCTTTCCCTACAAAATAGGACAAAACCAATAAATTAATACCCATTTTTAAATCCTTCAAATACATTTCTTTATCTTTGCCTTATGGCATCAAATAAAAC
>CAMDMY010000014.1 GCA_945902775.1 Chryseobacterium gleum
CCTAGTATTGAATATGTAAAAAAAATCAGATCTGTAAATGAGATTGTTAATCAATTAATTAGCGAATATGAACAAGCCAACTAAAAATACTTCTATTCGTTCTATGCAATGGAAATTATTTCTTTTAGGTTTTTTAAAAATTCCTTTAATTGGCTTTACACGACCGAAATTAATTTCACTTGATGAAAAAAATGTATCGGTTAAAATTAAATTAAACCGAAGAACTAAAAATCATTTGAACTCAATGTATTTCGGAGCATTGGCTGTTGGAGCTGATATTGCTGGTGGAATTCATGTATTCTATTTCTCTGAAATCCTAGATAAAAAAGTGTCTTTTTCTTTCAAAGGAATGAATGCTCAATTTTTACAACGAGCTGAATCAGATGTTTATTTTTCGAGTAATGAAGGTCTAATTATTAAAGAAGCAATTGAAGAAAGCATAAAAACAGGAGAAAGAATCAATAAATCGATTATAGTCAATGCTAAAAACGAAAGTAATGAAATCGTAGCAACTTTTGAAATGATTAGCTCATTGAAGGTTTTGAATTAGAATTAATTTGGATTTCGTGGATTTTATTTTCAACATAGGGTAGGATTAAAATCCTACCCTATGTTGAAAATAAAATCCAAACACCCAACAATACCTCGAAACCCCTTACTCTTTCAAAAATTTAATCGTTTTTATTTCATTATCAAAATTCAAAACGATAAAATAAACGCCTGTTTTCAGGTGATTAACATCAATTGAATTTGTATAATCACCATTTAAAACTTCCCTTCCAAATATATCTTTCAAACTAAACGATTTTAATTCAACTAAACCATTTAAATATAAAATCTCTTTAACAGGATTAGGGTAAACAACAAAATCTTCATCTTCATTCACCTGTTCAATATCCAAAGCTAATTTCTCACAAGGTAAAATCAACTTACTCGCATATGTCTGATTATGAAACAATTGTATGGTAGCCGTATTTGTATCCCCTGCGACATACATTGTTCCTCCATTTTGTAAGTTTAGGTCCCATCTCGTCGAATTATTGCCACTGACATAAATTTTTAATTGATGTCCTGCCTTCCAAGTATAATTAACGAAAGGAAGTTCAATAACTACTTCATAGATATTACCGACCGACATAAACGATTCATCTGTTTTTTTATATCCATTTCTAAATCGTAATCTTTTTATTCCGTCGTTAATCAGCATACTTCGACCATCTGGATAAACATCAATAAGGCGAACAGATAAATCAGCATCAGGTTGATTACAAGAAACATATGCATCTAACTTTACTCTACCTGAAACCGATATATCATTCGTCAATTCATTAGTAGAAAAAGTAACTAAATCTGGTCGATTATCTAAAGAAGTCTGATTATAAGGGCCTTGCTGAAGACCAGAACTTAAAGTCGCACCTCCAATTGTTGGCGAGGGATGTCTAGGATCGGAAAGAAAAACAGTACTCCCTGATCCTATTCCATCTAATAATTCATTATTTTCTGAAAGCTTTAAATCTTGTGTCGCTAGAGTCTCAATGGAATTTAAATCCGAATGATTCCACTTATTTTTACCCAATTCATAATACGTAATTGCAGGAGTATTCTCCCAATTATTTGGTGTATTCAAAAGATAAAAACTAAAAAAATCTCTCGCCATTGAATCACATTTAAATTCTGCATCAGGATACGTGAGTTCCCCTTGAATTGAAGTTCCAACTCGGGCTGCTCCTGTTCCTCCATGAACCCACGGTCCAATTAACAACCACTGTTTTGTTCGAACAGAAACATCCGACAACGTTCTAGAAGCAGGGAACCAATCCAACATATCGGACACGTTATGATCATACCAACCTCCAATCTGTAAAGTTGGAATATGAATATTCTGCGGATACCAAGTAGAATTTTCAGTATATTGCCAAGCATTACTATAGTAAGGATTTGCCAATACATTGGTTGACAACCCATAACCTAAAGCATCCAATTGAGCTAGTCGAGATTTTTCTAAAACTCCTCCATAAAAATAAGTATCATAAGCCGTTTGAGGTTGAGCAACAAGAGGTACCGCACAAATATGATTCGGATGATTTTCTTTCATCGTATTGTATTGAACACCACCAAGAGCTGAAGGCCCCCAAGTACCCACTTTACCATTCGACCAAGTTTGAGCAACAATCCAATCTATCACATCATAACCGTCTTGACCTCTATTAGGCTGAGCAATTAAAGCTGAACTTGACCCGTAAAAACCTCTCCAATCAACCACCACCCAAGCATACGGACTAGAATTCAAATTTTGAAGATACCCCAACGGAAGTCCATTTCTGAAATTGGTTTTATTATAAGGTGTTTGAATCAAAATAGTAGAAAAAGTAGAAGTTCCAGAAGGGACATACACATCAGCAGATAAATTTTTCCCATCCCTCATTGGGATATTTACAATATAGGTAGGTGTCATTTGAGAAAAAACCTTAAATCCTAAAAAAATAAAAAACAATAAAACTCTCATATTGAATGAATTATTACACAAAACACCTTAAAGACAATTCTTCGTTTTGTAAAATTAGAATTTTAATGAATATAAAATTGTAACCAAAAATTATTTTCACATTATAAGAACATAATTTTTAAAACAATATAAAATGAAAACAAGTTTAACTCTCACCATTTCAATTATTTTAATCACAATTAATGCTTTCGCCCAAATAAATATTCCTATACCTACTGGAATCTATTTTGACCAAATAATAGGTGAATCATACTTCGAAACAAACACTATATTCAATTATAGAATTAAAAATAAAATAAAAACAGAAGAAATTACAAGTACAAATCGAAAAAGAAAATCATCAAATCGTACTATTAAATACAATACATTCGGTAGATTAATATATTCAAAAAGTAAAAATATTGAAATTAATAATACTTACTTAAATGATACTTTACCAATTCAAACAATTTGGAAAGGCAAAAATAGAACTTATGAAACGAATAAAATTTATGATGAAAAATACAATTTGCTTTCTGAAATTCAAAAAACGAATGATAAAATAACTTCCAAATGCTTATTTACTTATAATTCAAACAACACTATTACAAATCGATTACATCTTTTTGGGAATAAACTCAAGCACTCCAGTGAGATGAAATATTTCTACAATCAAGAAAATAAAATTAACAAAACACAATTTTTTAGAGATGGGAAATTAAAAACAGAATGGAATTATGATTGTAACTCACAAGGAGAAATAAAAAAAGATGTCGATTCTAAAAATATTTGCAAATGGACAGAAGAATTAGAAAATGGGGATTACACAACCTATACAAGAACAAATTTCGAAAATGAATCTTATTTAACTAAAAATCAATTCAATAAAGATTCGGTACTTTTTAAGGTTGAAAACTTCATTAACGATTCAACGTTAATCTATTCTGAAGAATTAAATAAAGATTCTAAAATTGTAAGAAGATTTTCCAAAAAAGGGAAAATTAAAGGTGAAAAAATCAGTATTTATTTAGACGGAAAATTATTATTTAAGTCAAGATTTTCACTTTTTATATTTTCGAAAAAATACACAAATGATGAATTCTTTTATGATAATCAAAAAAATAAAGTCAAAGAAATCAGAAGAGTAAACGGTAATATAATATCTACTACCGTTATAAAATATACTTTCTACTAAATCAATCAAAAAAAGCAGGAAGAAATGATCTTCCTGCTTTAATTTCAAATTACTTCTTCGTCCTAATAATCAACCTCAATGATAAATTGTAAGTTAAATAATTCCAAACCCAATTTAAAAATACTAAAAACTTATTTCTAATACCTAAAATAGATTTTAAATGAACTACCATCCATACTACCCAAGCAAAAAATCCTTGAAATTTATAATTTGGTAATTCAACCACCGCTTTATTTCTTCCTACAGTAGCCATCGAACCTAAATCTTTATATTTAAAAGGTTTTAAGGATTCCCCTTTTGCAATTCGTGTTAAGTTTTTGGCTAAGTTATCACCTTGTTGAATAGCGGGTTGTGCCATTTGAGGGTGGCCTCTAGGATATTTTTCTGAAATAATACAAGCAACATCACCAATCGAAAAGACAGAATCGTATGTTTTTAATTGATTAAACTCGTTAACGGAATATCTTCCTCCTGGTAAATAATTTTCTTCAGCAAATCCTTTGATTAAATTACCTATAATTCCAGCAGACCAAATCAATGATTTAGACGGTATTTTATCTCCCTCTTTCAATGTTACATATTCTCCATCATAGTCAACTACGTGGGTATTATTATGAACTTCAACTCCTAATTTTATTAAATATTCTTTTGCTTTTTGACAAGAAACATCCGACATCGCATTCAAAACTCGTGGAGAACCTTCTAACAAAACAATTTTCATCGCTGAAAAATCCATTTCAGGATAATCTTTTGGCAGAATGAAACTTCTCATTTCAGCTAATGTTCCAGCCACTTCGACACCAGTTGGACCGCCACCAACAACAACAATATTCATACATTTCTGCCTTTCTTCATTAGATGTTGCATTTACAGCATCTTCTAATCGTTGAAAAATGGTGTTTCTCAAAGCCAAAGCCTCTGTAATACTTTTCATAGGCATTGCATTTGATTTGATACGTTCATTTCCAAAGAAATTTGTATCAGCTCCCGTAGCAATAACTAAATAATCGTAGGATATATCTCCAACAGTTGTTTCAATTATTTTAGCAACCGGTTGAATTGATTTCACTTCTGTTAGCCTAAAATGAAATTGTTTCTCGTTGTGAAAAATTTTTCGAAAAGGAAATGCTATCGAACTAGGCTCTAAACCTGCTGTTGCAACCTGATAAAATAATGGTTGAAATTGGTGGTAATTATTTCTGTCTATAAGTACTACTTGATAATAATCTTTTGAAATTTCTTTTGCTAATTTGAGTCCTCCAAATCCACCTCCAATTATTACAACTCTTTTTTTATCCGAATTAGGAATATTTACATTCATAAAATACAGTTAAGATTACTTAAGTAAATGTATATCTTATAATTGATTCAACAATTTATAAATTTCATTTTAACAAATAATAGGAAAAATTTTAAAATCAAAAATTTCAATTATAGGTACTTACTAATGAATTAGTGACAGGGGAAGTGTTTTTCTTTGAATAAAAAAAACGTTGATTTCGAGAGACCTCAATCAACGTTTTTTTTTATGTTTTTGGTTGATTGATATTCTCAAACAACTAATATTTAGACTAGTGTTGGCTGGGCTTGTCGAAGCCAAACACTCCTTCGATTATTTCATCATCAACCAACTCTGGAATCGTAACTTTTAATAAAGGTTCTGCTTCCATTGCTCGTTTAATTGCAAACATCGCACCTTCATTTCGAGCCCAACTTCTTCTTGATATACCATTATTCACATCCCAATGTAACATCATTTTTAGACGTCTATCTGCTTCTTTAGATCCATCTAATAACATTCCGAAACCACCGTTAATAACCTCTCCCCAGCCAACTCCGCCTCCATTATGGATTGAAACCCAAGTTGCACCTCTGAAACTATCACCAATCACATTTTGAATTGCCATATCGGCTGTAAAACGGGAACCGTCATATATATTTGAAGTTTCTCGATAAGGAGAATCAGTTCCTGAAACATCGTGATGATCTCTTCCTAATATAACTAGGCCGATTTCACCTCTTTCAATCGCTTTATTAAAAGCTTCAGCTATTTTCATTCTACCTTCAGCATCAGCATATAAAATACGAGCCTGAGAACCAACTACCAATTTATTTTGTTGTGCACCTTTAATCCAACGAATGTTATCTGCCATTTGCTGTTGAATTTCAGAAGGACTATTTTTCATCATCTCTTCTAAAACTTGACAAGCAATCTCATCTGTTTTTTGTAAATCTTCTGGTTTACCTGAAGCACATACCCAACGGAATGGTCCGAAACCAAAATCAAAACACATAGGTCCAAGTATATCTTGAACGTAAGATGGGTATTTAAAATCAATTCCATTTTTCGCCATTATATCAGCCCCCGCACGAGAAGCTTCTAATAAGAAAGCATTTCCATAATCAAAGAAATAAGTTCCTTTTGCTGTGTGTTTATTTACTGTAGCAGCATGTCTAACCAATGTCTCTTGAATTTTTCGTTTGAAAAAATCAGGGTTTTCAGCCATCAATAAATTTGATTCTTCAAACGACAAACCTACTGGATAATAACCTCCTGCCCAAGGATTGTGTAAAGATGTTTGATCAGAACCTAATTCAACGAAAATATTTTCAATGTCAAAACGCTCCCAAACATCCACTATATTTCCAACAAATGCTATTGAAACAATTTCTTTACCTTCTTTTGCTTTACGAACTCGAGCACAAAGTTCATCCAAATTATCAATTAATTCATCAACCCATCCTTGAGAATGACGAACATTTGCAGCTTTCGGATTTACTTCTGCCGTAACAGAAACACAACCTGCTATATTACCTGCTTTAGGTTGTGCACCTGACATACCTCCTAAACCAGCCGTTAAAAACAATTTACCTTCTAATCCTTCTCCGTTCTTAGAGATTTTTCTTCCCGCGTTTAAAACAGTAATAGTAGTACCGTGAACAATACCTTGAGGACCAATATACATATATGAACCTGCTGTCATTTGTCCGTATTGAGTAACTCCTAATGCATTAAATTTTTCCCAATCATCTGGCTTAGAGTAATTAGGAATCATCATACCGTTAGTCACAACTACCCTCGGAGCTTCTTTATGCGAAGGAAATAAACCCATTGGATGGCCAGAATACATAACCAACGTTTGCTCATCAGTCATTTCAGCCAAATACTTCATAGTTAAACGGTACTGAATCCAGTTTTGAAACACAGCGCCATTTCCACCATAGGTAATTAATTCATGAGGATGTTGAGCAACAGCATAATCCAAATTATTTTGAATCATCAACTGAATTGCTTTCGCTTGATTGCATTGTCCTGGGTATTCGGATATTGGCCGAGCATACATTGTATAATCTGGTCGATAACGCAACATATAAATCCTACCATACATCTCTAGTTCTTCAATAAAGTCAGCTGCTAATTCTTCGTGATGTTCCTTTGGGAAATAACGCAAAGCATTTCTCAATGCTAATTTTTTCTCTTCACCTGAAAGAATTTCTTTTCTTTTTGGAGCATGATTTATTGAAGGATCATACTCTTTTTTTAAAGGAATAGCTTCAGGAATTCCTGATAATATATCGTTTTGAAATTGTTCCAAATTCATAGTTCTCAATTTTACACAAAAATAAAAGTAAATCTAATATATATCAAAGTTTAAGTAGAATAAAGCAAAAGTATAGAAACAAAAAAAGGTCATCGCTTGGATGACCTTTTCTGAAAAAAATATGAATTACAAATATTTAAAATCATTTCCCGGATAAACTGCATTTTCACCCAGTTCCTCTTCTATTCTTAATAATTGATTGTATTTCGCCATTCTATCACTTCTAGATGCAGAACCTGTTTTAATTTGCCCTGTGTTTAAAGCAACCGCTAAATCAGCAATAGTACTATCTTCCGTTTCACCACTTCTATGACTCATTACAGAAGTGTAACTATTTTTAGTTGCTAATTGAACAGATTCAATCGTTTCAGTCAATGAACCAATTTGGTTAACTTTAACTAAAATTGAATTAGCAATACCTTCTTCGATACCTTTCGCTAAACGTTTAGTATTTGTAACAAATAAATCATCACCAACTAATTGTACTTTATCTCCTAACTCATCAGTAGCCAATTTCCATCCTGCCCAATCATCTTCAGCTAAACCATCTTCAATAGAAGCAATAGGAAATTTAGAAGTCCAATCTTTCCAGAACCCAACCATTTCAGAAGAAGTCATTTGATCTCCTGTAGATTCAAAAATATACAATCCTTTTTCAGCATTATAGAATTCTGAAGAAGCAGCATCCAAAGCAATATGCATATCAACACCAGGTTTAAACCCAGCTTTTTCAATTGCTTCTAGTACTACCTGAATAGCTTCTTCATTCGAACCTAAACTTGGAGCAAATCCACCTTCGTCACCAACATTAGTTGACATACCTTTCGATTTCAAAACACTTTTTAAGTTATGAAAAACTTCAGTTCCCCATCTTAAACCTTCAGAGAAAGACGATGCTCCAAACGGCATAACCATAAACTCTTGAATATCAATAAGATTATCAGCGTGAGAACCTCCATTTAAAATATTCATCATTGGAACAGGCATTGTAACAGCACCTACTCCACCAATATATTTATATAAACTTAATCCCGATTCTTGTGCCGCAGCTTTTGAGGCAGCTAAAGAAATTCCTAAAATAGCATTCGCTCCTAAATTAGATTTATTTTCTGTACCATCAAGATTTAACATTATACGATCAAGTCCTTTTTGATCAAAAACATCAAAACCATGTAAAGCCTCATTCAAAACTGTATTTACATTATGAACAGCTTTAAGAACGCCTTTACCTAAAAATAAAGATGAATCGTTATCTCTTAATTCAACAGCTTCATGAACTCCAGTAGATGCACCAGAAGGAACTGCAGCCCTTCCTACGATACCATTTGTAGTTATTACATCAACTTCAACTGTTGGATTCCCTCTAGAATCTAAAATTTGTCTTCCGATTATTTTAGCTATATAACTCATTATATTAATTTATGATAGTTCTAAGAACTATTTATTGTTATTCATATTAGTAATAAACTGATCAAAAAGATATCTAGAATCATGAGGACCAGCAGAAGCTTCAGGATGATATTGAACAGAGAATATAGGTTTATTTTTAATTTCTATACCCGCAATAGTATCATCATTCAAATGCTTATGTGTTACAACAATCTCAGGATTATTTGCTACACTATCTTTTGTGATAACAAAACCATGATTTTGAGAAGTAATTTCTCCTTTTCCTGTTTTTAAGTTCAGAATAGGATGATTAATCCCTCTATGTCCATTAAACATCTTTTCAGTTTTTAAACCTTGACTTAATGCTAAAACCTGATGACCCAAACAGATTCCAAATACAGGTATACCAGTTAAAGCAATTTCTTTTACAAGATTAATTGTCGAAGGCATAGCAGATGGATCTCCAGGGCCGTTCGATAACATGAAACCATCAGGATTAAAATCCTTCAGATCAGCCAACGTAGAATCCATTGGGAAAACTTTAACATGACATCCTCTCTCTACTAAACATCTTACGATATTCTTTTTAACTCCTAAATCTAATAAAGCAACTTTTAAAGTTGAATTATCATTTTTTGATTCATAAGCAACTTTAGTAGCAACTTTAGAAGATAATTCCAATCCATCCATAGATGGAACTAGAGCTAAACGAGACTTTAAAATCTCAATATTTAATTCTTCTGAAGAAATAATTGCGTTCATAGCACCTTTACTTCTAATATGACGAACCAAAGATCTTGTATCAACATCAGAAATCCCAACAGTTTCATTAGAGATCATAAAATCTTCTAATGTACCATTTGCAGAAGCTCTAGAAGCAATGTCTGAAAACTTTTTAGTAACTAAACCAGAAATATTGATACGATCTGATTCTACATCTTCATTATGAACACCATAATTTCCAATATGAGGAGTTGTCATAACAAGTATTTGACCAAAATAAGAAGGGTCAGTAAATACTTCTTGATATCCAGTCATTCCTGTGTTAAAAGCAATTTCACCAGTTGTTGAACCGATTTTACCAATAGCCTTTCCTTCAAAAACAGTTCCGTCAGCTAAAACGATTACTGCAGGTTTTCTTTCTTCCATCAAAAAAATTTTTGCAAAGTTAGAATTTCAATTTAATTAAAACGAAACATTAACATATAAAAAAAGGGTAATGTTACCATTACCCTTAATATTTTGTATTAAGATAACAAAATTAGTCTTCTTTCGTTTCTTCAGCATCAGAAGCAGACTCTTCATTAGAAGGAGTTTCTGTTTCAGTAGCTTCGTTAGAAACTTCAGTAGTAGCTTCAGCAGCAACATCGTCACCCGCTTTTTTACCACCACGACGAGAACGACGTGTTACTTTTTTAGTAGATTCATTAGTGTAAATCTCATTGAAATCAACTAATTCAATTAAACACATTTCTGCATTATCACCTAAACGGTATCCAGTACGAATGATACGAGTGTATCCTCCATTACGAGTTGCAACTTTAGGAGCTATATCTCTGAATAACTCAGAAACTATCTCTTTGCTTTGCAATTCACTAAACACAGCTCTTCTTGAGTGAGTAGAATCTGTTTTAGATTTAGTTATTAAAGGCTCAACATATACTCTTAATGCTTTCGCTTTAGCAACTGTAGTGTTAATGCGTTTGTGCAATAAAAGAGAACAAGCCATATTAGATAGCATAGCTTTTCTGTGAGCTGTCTTTCTACCTAAATGATTATTTTTTTTACCGTGTCTCATTTGTTTAAATTTCGTAAGTAACGGTTAACTGAGTTCTTTCAAGGTATCGCTTTAACTCAGCCACCTATTACGCCATTATTAATTTTTGCGATACTAGTCTTTATCTAATTTATATTTAGCAACATTCATTCCGAAGTTAAGACTTTTGTTATCAACTAAGTCTTCTAATTCAGTAAGAGATTTCTTACCAAAATTACGGAATTTCAATAAATCATTTTTATTGTATGACACCAAATCACCTAATGTTTCAACATCAGCTGCTTTTAAACAGTTCAATGCACGTACTGACAAATCCATATCAACTAATTTAGTTTTCAATAATTGTCTCATGTGTAAAGAAGTTTCATCGAACTCTTCAGAATCTGCTTTAACTTCACTATCCAATGTGATACGCTCATCAGAGAATAACATAAAGTGATGAATTAAAATCTTAGCTGATTCTTTTAAAGCTTCCTTTGGATGAATAGAACCATCAGTTACAATATCAAAAACTAATTTCTCGTAATCTGTTTTTTGCTCAACACGGAAGTTTTCAACAGAAAACTTTACGTTTTTGATAGGAGTAAAAATAGAATCAACAAATATAGTTCCGAAAGGAACATTTGAAAGTTTATTTTCTTCAGCTGGAATATAACCACGACCTTTAATAATCGTTAATTCTAAATCCAATTTAACTGAAGACTCCATATTACAGATAACTAAATCTGAATTTAATACTTGAAACCCAGAAGTGAATTTACCTAAATCACCAGCAGTCAATTTATTTTGACCACTAATAGATACAACAACAGTCTCGTTATCAGTACCTTCTATTTGTTGTTTAAAACGAACTTGTTTTAAATTCAAAATAATCTCAGTAATATCTTCTACAACTCCTTTGATAGTAGTGAATTCATGATCAGCTCCTTCGAAACGAACAGAAGAAATTGCAAATCCTTCTAATGAAGAAAGCAAAATACGTCTTAAAGCATTACCTACTGTAATTCCGTATCCTGGTTCAAGAGGACGAAATTCAAACTGTCCTTGATGCTCATCGGACTGGATCATAATAACCTTGTCAGGTTTTTGGAAATCTAAAATTGCCATTTTTTTGTTCTTCTTTTTAATTGTCTTACAATTGCGCGGTATAGAAGTTTGAAGAAGTCAACTATACCCTTTGGCTGTAATTCAATGTGATTAATTAATCTTACTAACTTATCGGATAAATAATTAGGTGCAAAAGCAACTAATTATTTAGAATACAACTCTACGATTAATTGTTCTTTGATGTTTTCAGGAATCATCTCACGTGCCGGAACACTTAATAATCTACCTGTCATATCAGAATTGTTCCAATCTAACCAGTCGTATTTTTTTGTGTTTGAAGCTAAAGAATTAGAAACAACTTCTAAAGATTTAGATTTCTCACGGATACCAACGATATCTCCAACTTTTACAACATAAGAAGGAATATTTACAACATCACCATTTACTGTAATATGTCTGTGAGAAACTAATTGACGAGCACCACTTCTTGTAGGAGAAACTCCTAATCTGAAAATAGTATTGTCTAAACGTGTTTCACATAATTGTAACAAATTCTCACCAGTAATACCTTTCATTCTAGAAGCTTTCTCAAACATGTTTGAGAATTGTTTTTCAAGAATACCATATGTATACTTCGCTTTTTGTTTTTCTTTTAACTGAATACCATATTCAGATAATTTACCACCACGTCTTTTGTTAGGACCGTGTTGACCTGGACCGTAAGCTCTACGATCTAATGATTTGTCTGGACCAAAAATTGGGTCTAAGAAACGACGTGCAATTTTTGATTTTGGACCTGTGTATCTTGCCATTTTATTTGTTTTTACAAAGAGAGATTATGAATTAAGGCTTTTCCTTCGATAACCGAATTTCTCTTTTTTATTAATTTACTAAACTCTTCTTCTTTTAGGAGGTCTACAACCGTTGTGAGGAAGCGGAGTAACGTCAATAATTTCTGTTACTTCAATACCATTGTTATGTAATGATCTCATTGCAGACTCACGTCCTCCACCTGGACCTTTAACATATACTTTTACTTTACGTAATCCGAAGTCATGTGCTTCTTTAGCGCAATCCTCAGCAGCAACTTGTGCAGCATAAGGAGTGTTCTTTTTAGAACCTCTGAAACCCATTTTTCCAGCCGAAGACCAAGAAATAACTTGACCAGCGTTGTTAGTCAAAGAAATAATGATGTTATTGAAGGTAGCATGGATATGCGCTTCGCCAACTGCATCTACTTTGACAATCTTCTTCTTTTTTTGATTAGACTTTGCCATCTTTACTTAATTATTTAGTCGCTTTTTTCTTGTTAGCAACTGTTTTTCTCTTACCTTTTCTTGTACGAGAGTTATTCTTCGTGTGTTGACCTCTTAACGGTAAACCAGAACGGTGACGAATTCCTCTGTAACAACCGATATCCATTAAACGTTTAATGTGTAATTGTACTTCTGAACGAAGTGATCCTTCCACTTTAATTTCATTTAAAGAATTACGAATAGCTCCTAACTGATCGTCATTCCAATCTTGAACTTTGATATTTTCATCAATACCATTAGCCTTCAAAATCTGAGCTGAAGTGCTACGTCCAATACCGTAGATGTAAGTCAAACCGATTACACCTCTCTTGTTTTTTGGTAAATCTATACCTGCAATACGTGCCATACTTATTTATTTTACCCTTGTCTTTGTTTAAGTTTAGGATTCTTTTTATTAATCACATAAACCACACCATTTCTCTTAACAATCTTACAATCTGCAGATCGTTTTTTTACTGAAGCTCTTACTTTCATTTTATTTTCTATTAAGAAATTTTCTTATTTGTATCTGAAAGATATTCTACCCTTTGTTAAATCATAAGGAGACATCTCTACTTTTACACGGTCACCAGGAAGAATTTTAATGTAAAACATTCTCATTTTTCCTGAAATATGAGCTGTTAAAACATGCCCATTTTCTAATTCAACTCGAAACATTGCGTTTGAAAGGGCTTCTGTAATAACCCCATCTTGTTCAATCGATGCTTGTTTTGCCATATTTAAAATCCTGATAATTCGTTATCTGTTCTTCTTCCTCTTACTCTAGTCCCATCCATTAAACCATCCATATGACGATTTAATAAATAAGATTCAATTTGTTGTAAAGTATCTAATACCACACCAACCATAATCAGAACTGAAGTACCTCCAAAGAACATAGCAAAAGCATCATTTACACCAACTATATGAGCTATAGCAGGTAAAATAGCAACTATTGCTAAAGATAAAGAACCTGGGAAAGTAATTCTAGAAACCAAAGTATCAATGTATTCGGCTGTCTCTTCACCTGGCCTAACACCTGGAATAAATCCACCACTACGTTTTAAATCGTCCGCAATTTTACCAGGATTAATCATAATAGCTGTATAAAAATAGGTAAAAACTATAATTAAAACAGCTAATAAAGTATTATACCCAACGCCATAAACATCACTTAAAGCACGTTGAAAATAACTTGTTTCAGCACCTTTTCCAGAGAAAAGCATTACTGGAATAGTCATAATTGCTTGAGCAAAAATAATAGGCATTACACCACTAGCATTTACCTTAATTGGCAAATAACTTCTAGCACCTTGCGCATCAACTGCTCTAGCTCCAACTACACGTTTAGCCGTATTTAAAGGAATTTTTCTAACACCCTGAACAATTAGAATAGTACCTAAAATAACCAACATAAATGCTACTATTTCAAGAACGATTTTAATTAAGTTACCAGAACTAATTCCAATCTCAGCAATGAATGCTTCAGGTAAACGCGCTAAAATACCAACAGTAATTAATAATGAAATACCATTACCAATACCTTTATCAGTTATTCTCTCACCTAACCAAACAGCAAACATAGAACCTGCAATTAAAACTATAATAGTTTGTGTCCACCAAAAAGTTGAAGCATCAACAGGCATTGCACCTTTTTGAGCAACATATAAAGACAAATAACTTGGTGCCTGAAGAGCACAAATTACGATAGTCAATATACGAGTAAAATTATTTATTCTTTTTCTACCAGACTCACCTTCATTTTGCATTTTTTGAACAGCAGGAACTGCCATCCCAAGTAATTGCATAATGATAGACGCACTAATATAGGGCATAATTCCTAAAGCCATAATGGAAGCGTTAGAAAACCCTCCTCCAGAGAAAAGAGACAACAAAGTTTCAAGTGTATTTTGTCCACCTGCTTCTTGTGCTTTCTCAAGAGCTGTATAGTTAACCCCTGGTAAAATTATAAATGATCCTACTCTGTAAATAAGAATAAGAGAAAGAGTCAAAATAATCCTCTTTCTCAATTCTTCAACTTTCCAGATATTTTTAATATTCTGTATAAACCGTTTCATTCTTAAAAAATGTTGGCTAAGTTAATTAGATTTCTGAACAATTCCCACCTTTTTCTTCAATAACTGTTTTAGCAGCTGCTGAGAATTTATGAGCAGTAATGTTCACCTTTGATGTCAACTCACCTCTACTTAGGATTTTAACCAATTCATTTCTTGAAACTAATCCATTATCACGAAGTACTTCAGGAGTAATTTCAGTAATGTTTTTACGTTCAACTAATGATTGAATGATATCTAAATTGATAGCTTTGTATTCAACACGGTTAATATTTTTGAAACCAAATTTAGGTACACGTCTTTGAAGAGGCATCTGTCCACCTTCAAATCCTATTTTAGTTTTGTAACCTGATCTTGATTTTGCTCCTTTGTGTCCTCTTGTCGAAGTACCACCACGACCAGAACCTTGTCCACGTGCAATTCTCTTACGGTTTTTCGTAGAGCCTTTTGCTGGAGTTAAATTTTCTAAATTCATCGTAAATTTATTTAATAAGTTTTACTCAACAACTTTCAAAAGATGTTGTACTTTTTTTATCATACCTAGGATTTGTGGATTCGCTTCTTTTTCAAGAGTTTGATTCAACTTTGTAAATCCTAACGCAACTAGCGTAGCTTTTTGATCAGCAGGGCGATTAATAGCACTTCTTACATGCTTAATTTTAATTGTAGCCATAATAATTTCTATTTACCCGTGAAACACTTTATCAACTGAAATTCCACGTTGTTTAGCAACTGCAACAGCATCTCTCATTTGAGATAATGCATCCATAGTAGCTTTAACAACATTATGTGGATTTGAAGATCCTTGAGACTTCGCTAATACGTTATGTATACCAACACTTTCAAGAACAGCACGCATTGCACCACCTGCAATAACACCTGTACCTTCTGAAGCTGGTTTAAGTAAAACTTCTGCTCCTCCAAATTTACCTTTTTGAGTGTGAGGAACAGTACCTTTTAAAATAGGAACTTTAATTAAGTTCTTTTTCGCGTCTTCTATACCTTTTGTGATAGCTTCTGTAATCTCTTTCGCTTTTCCTAAACCATGACCAACGATTCCATGCTCATCTCCAACAACTATAATAGCTGAAAAAGTAAAGTTACGTCCTCCTTTAGTTACCTTAGTAACACGGTTTACAGCAACAAGCTTATCTTTAAGCTCTATATCTGAAGGTTTTACCCTGTTTAATACCTGTGCCATATTTTAAAATTTAAGTCCAGCTTCTCTAGCTGAGTTAGCTAATGATTTTACTCTACCGTGGTATAAATAACCATTACGGTCAAAAACAACACTGTCAATTCCTACTTTGATTGCTTTCGCAGCAACTTCTTTTCCAACAACACCAGCTTGTTCTGATTTACTCAATTTTTCAACTGCTTTGTTCTTGAAAGAAGATGCAGATGCTAATGTTCTACCTGCAACATCATCAATTAACTGAGCATAAATTTGCTTGTTACTTCTGAAAACAGTTAGACGAGGCATCTTAGAAGTACCAGTAATTCTTTTTCTGATTCTTCTTTTAATCTTTGCTCTTCTATTTATCTTACTAAATGCCATGATAATAACTAATTATTTTTTACCTGCAGCTTTACCCGCTTTTCTTCTTATTTCTTCACCTAAGTAACGAACACCTTTTCCTTTGTAAGGTTCTGGTTTGCGAAGGGAGCGAATTTTGGCTGCGACTTGACCTAAAAGTTGCTTATCAATCGACTGTAAAGTTACGACTGGTGCTTTACCTTTTTGGGTGTCTGCAGATACCATAATTTCTTTAGGAAGTTCGAAAACAATTGGATGTGAGTAACCCAATGCTAACTCCAACAATTGACCTGTTGCAGTTGCACGGAAACCAACTCCGATTACTTCTAACTCCTTTTTATACCCTTCCGAAACTCCAACAATCATGTTGTTAATTAAAGAACGGTATAAACCGTGCTTCGCTTTATGAGCTGGACTTTCTGATTCGCGGCTTAAAGTTACTTGGCTGTCCTCAATAGTTACAGTAACACAAGAATCAATTTCTTGAGTTAATTCACCTTTCGAACCCTTTACAGTAACAACGTTACCGTCTAACTTTACGTTTACTCCACTCGGGATGTTAACTGGGGATTTACCTATCCTTGACATTTTACACTTATTAAAGATTAATAAACATAACAAAGGACTTCTCCTCCTACGTTATGTGTTTTTGCTTCTTTGTTTGTGATTATACCTTTAGAAGTAGAAACAATCGCTATACCTAATCCATTTAATACACGTGGCAAATTATCTGCACCACTATATTTTCTTAGACCTGGTCTAGAAGCTCTCTCCAATTTTGTAATTGCAGGAACTTTTGTTGACTGGTTATACTTTAAAGCGATTTTAATCACTCCTTGTTTATCATCCTCTTCGAATTTGTAATTAGTGATATAACCTTGATCATATAAAATCTTGGTCATAGCTTTTTTCACATTCGAACCAGGAATTTCGACCATTTTCAAACGAGCTGAACTTGCGTTACGAATTCTCGTTAAAAAATCTGCGATAGGATCTGTATTCATAATTTTCCTATTATACTTTAATTACCAACTTGCTTTTGTTACTCCTGGGATTTTCCCTGCCAATGCCATTTCACGGAATGTTACCCTTGAAATTCCAAATTGTCTCATATAACCTCTTGGTCGTCCTGTTAAACCACAACGATTGTGAAGGCGAATTTTAGATCCATTTACTGGCATTTTTTGAATAGCCATCATAGCATCCCACTTAGCAGCTTGAATTTCCTCAGAATTGCTAGTTGACTTCAATATAGTAGTCAATTCTTCACGTTTCTTAGCATATCTAGCTACCGCTTTTTCTCTTTTGCGCTCACGCGCTTTCATTGATTCTTTAGCCATTTCTACTTATTTTTTAATGAATGGGAAACCAAATGCATCTAATAATGCTTTACCTTCTTCATCACTTTCAGCTGTTGTAACAAAAGTAACATCCATACCTAGGATCTTATTAACTTTATCAATATCAATCTCTGGAAAAATGATGTGTTCTTTAACTCCTAAGTTGAAGTTACCTCTACCGTCAAAACCTTTAGAATTAATACCTTTAAAATCTCTAGTTCTTGGCAAAGCTACAGAAATAAAACGATCTAAAAAATCGTACATTCTATCACCACGCAAAGTAACCTTCGTCCCAATTGGCATTCCTTTTCTTAGTTTGAAATTTGAGATATCTTTTTTAGATAACGTTTGAATAGCTTTTTGACCAGCAATTCTTGTTAAATCTAAAACAGCATTATCAATCAATTTTTTATCAGCAACCGCATCACCCATTCCTTGGCTTAATACGATTTTTTGAAGTCTTGGTACTTTCATTACTGTTTTGTACCCAAACTTCTCAGTTAATCCAGAAATAATTTCCTGAGAATACTTTTCTTTAAGTCTTGGTGTGTAAGTCATTACTTGATCTCCTCCCCTGATTTTTTAGAATAACGTACTAATTTTCCTTTATCATTCATTTTACGTCCGATGCGAGTTGCAACACCGTTATGAACTACCATAAGGTTAGAAATATGTATTGCAGCTTCACGCTCAACAATTCCACCTTGAGGATCTTTTGCACTTGGCTTAGTGTGACGTTTAATTAAGTTCACACCTTCAACAACTGCACGCAATTTTTTCTTGTCAATCGTAAGGATTTTACCTTCTTGACCTACTGATTCACCGCTTAATACTTTAACGGTATCACCCACTTTAATATGTAACTTCTGTTGCATAATTTACTTTTTTTTAAAGTACTTCGGGAGCCAAAGATACAATTTTCATAAAATTGTTTTCTCTTAACTCACGAGCTACAGGTCCAAAAATACGTGTTCCTCTGATCTCACCAGCTTGATTAAGAATAACGCAAGCGTTATCATCAAATCTAATATAAGATCCGTCAGCACGACGAATTTCTTTTCTTGTTCTTACGATTACCGCCTTAGCTACCTGTCCTTTTTTAACGGCTCCAGAGGGCGTTGCACTTTTGATAGCTACGACAATTTTGTCTCCAACTGAAGCATAACGACGTTTTGTTCCACCCAACACGCGGATGCACAAAACCTCTTTTGCTCCAGAATTATCAGCTACTGCTAGTCTTGATTCTTGTTGTATCATTACTACAAATTATTTTGCTCGTTCAATAACTTCTACTAGTCTCCAATTCTTTGACTTAGACAAAGGTCTAGTCTCCATAATTTTTACTGTATCTCCTTCATGACAATCATTATTCTCGTCATGAGCTACAAATTTAGTAGTTTTTTTGACAAACTTACCATACTTAGGGTGTTTTACTTTTCTTTCTACTGAAACTACGATAGATTTATCCATCTTATCGCTAGCAACTATCCCTATACGTTCTTTTCTTAAATTACGCTTTTCCATATCAAGCTTATACTAAATTTAACAGACAATTAAGCCTGTGCTTCACGTTTAGATAATTCAGTACTTAATCTTGCGACTATTTTACGTACTTTTTGAATCTGTATTGGATTTTCCAATGGGGCAACACTATGAGTTAATTTTAACTTAGTTAATTGCTCTGAAAAATAAACTACACGACCCTTTAAATCTTCAACTGAAAGTTTTGTGATTTCTTGCATCTTCATAATATACTATTTTTCAGGTATAACATAATCGTTGCGGACAACGAATTTACATTTAACTGGCATCTTTTGAGCTGCCAAACGAAGAGCTTCTTTAGCTGTTTCGTAAGGAACACCATCCGCTTCAAAAATGATACGGCCTGGTTTAACAACTGCTACCCAGTGACTTGGAGCTCCCTTTCCTTTACCCATACGAACCTCTGCAGGCTTAGACGTAACTGGTTTATCAGGAAAAATTCTAATCCACACTTTTCCTTCACGCTTCATGTATCGAGTAACGGCGATACGAGAAGCTTCAATTTGACGTGAAGTAATCCATGCTGGCTCCAAAGTTTTAAGTCCAAAAGATCCGAAAGCAACAGTACTACCTCTTTGAGCTAATCCTCTGTTTCTTCCCTTTTGTACTCTTCTAAATTTACTTCTTTTTGGCTGTAACATCTTTCGAAAATTTTACTGTCCTAAATTATTTTTTCTTTCTTTTATTCCCCATAGGTTTACGACCTGCTCCTGCTCCTGGTTTACCTGGAGTAGATGCAGACATTCCTATATTAGGAGAAAGGTCACGTTTTCCATACACCTCACCTTTGCATATCCACACTTTGATACCCAAACGGCCATAAGTTGTATGAGCTTCTGCAAGCGCATAATCGATGTCAGCTCTGAACGTATGTAACGGAGTACGTCCATCTTTGTACATCTCTGATCGAGCCATCTCTGCACCATTAACACGTCCGGAAATTTTACACTTAATTCCTTCTGCACCCATACGCATTGTACTCGCTATAGACATTTTAATTGCTCTTCTAAAAGAGATACGAGCTTCGATTTGACGAGCGATACCATCAGCAACTAAACGAGCATCCAATTCTGGACGTTTAACCTCGAAAATATTGATCTGAATATCTTTCTTCGTTATCTTTTTTAACTCTTCTTTTAATTTGTCAACTTCTTGACCACCTTTACCAATAATAACACCTGGTCTTGCTGTATTAATAGTTACAGTAACCAATTTAAGTGTTCTCTCAATAATGATTTTAGCTATATTAGCTCTTGAAAGACGAGCGCTTAAATATCTACGGATTTTATCATCTTCTACAATTTTATCTTTGTAGTCGTTTCCTCCATACCAATTTGACTCCCATCCGTGGATAAAGCCAAGTCTATTTCCTATTGGATTTGATTTTTGTCCCATCTTATGCTAACTTAACTGCACCATCAATAGTAATGGTAACGTGATTTGATCTTTTTCTAACTCTGTGAGCTCTTCCTTGAGGAGCAGGTTGAATTCTTTTTAACATTGCTCCACCACCAACTTCAATTGACTTAACAACCAAAGTTTCTTCTTCAATGCTTTTACCTTCGTTTTTTTGTTCCCAGTTAGCAATTGCAGAACGCAATAACTTACCTAAACTAACTGAAGCATTTTTAGAGTTGTGTTGTAATATGTTTAAAGCTTTGTTCACTTCTACACCTCTTACAAGATCTGCAACTAACCTCATTTTTCTTGGAGCGATTGGAGAATCATTCAAACGAGCAAAAGCAATAACTGTCTTTTGTTCTTTGATATTCTCTGCTCTCAATCTTTTTCTAGCACCCATAATATTTGCTATTTAGTTCTATCTTTTCTTATCTTTCTTATTATTACCATGACCACGGAAGTTACGAGTAGGAGAAAACTCACCTAATTTATGTCCAACCATGTTTTCAGTAGCAAAAACAGGAATAAATTTGTTCCCATTATGAACTGCGAATGTCAACCCAACGAAGTCAGGTGTAATAGTAGAAGCACGAGACCATGTTTTGATCACTGCTTTGCTTTCTGATGCTTTTGCATTATCCACTTTAAACATTAATTTATAATGTACGAAAGGGGGTTTTTTCAACGAACGACTCATATCCTAATTATTTTTTTCTTCTTGATACGATGAAATTATCTGAATATTTTTTCTTGTCACGAGTTCTATAACCTTTAGAAGGAATAGAATTACGTGATCTTGGATGACCTCCAGAACTTTTTCCTTCACCACCACCCATTGGGTGATCAACCGGGTTCATCACAACACCACGAACACGTGGACGACGACCCAACCATCTAGATCTACCTGCTTTACCAGATACAACTAAATTATGTTCAGAATTAGAAACTGAACCGATAGTAGCTTTACAAGTTGTTAAAATTAATCTGATTTCACCAGAAGGCATTTTAACGATAGCATACTTTCCATCACGAGCGTTCAATTGTGCATAAGTTCCAGCACCACGAGCAACTGCTCCACCTTTACCAGGTTTTAATTCAATATTATGAATTACTGTACCTAGAGGAATATCACTCAAAAAAAGTGTATTTCCAACATTTGGAGCTGCAGTTTTTCCAGAAACGATTTTGTCTCCAACTTTTAATCCGTCAGGAGCAACAATGTAACGTTTCTCACCATCTGCATAGAATAATAAAGCGATACGAGCCGTTCTATTTGGATCGTATTCGATAGAGTTTACCGTAGCAGGTACATCTTCTTTATCACGTTTAAAATCAATAATACGGTATCTTTGTTTGTGACCACCTCCAATGTAACGCATGGTCATTCTACCGTCATTATTACGACCACCATTTTTACTGATACCAACTACAAGACTCTTTTCAGGAGTACTAGTAGTGATTTCTTTGTAATCACTGTTGATCTTGTGTCTTTGCCCTGGAGTGGTAGGCTTGAATTTTTTAAGACTCATCTTTTTTGAACTACTTAAAAATTAGTAAACAAATCAATCGTTTCTCCATCTGCAATCGTAACAACAGCCTTTTTCCAAGGGTTGCTAGGTTGCTCAACGATACCTCTATTAGTGTATTTCACTGAGGATTTTCCACCGCCATATGTTAATGTACGTACATTTGTTACATGCACAGAATACAATTTCTCGACAGCATTTTTAATTTCAATCTTATTTGCCTTTTTATCAACTGAAAAAGTGAAACGGTTAAATTTTTCTCCCGCTGCAGTAGCTTTTTCTGAAATGATAGGCTTTTTGATTATTACTTTCATCACCAATTAGTTTAAGATCTTTTCGATAACTTCTAATGAACTTTCAGCTAAAACAACTTTCTTAGCATTTAATACATCAAATGTATTTACTGTGTCAGCTGTTACAACTTTAATTCTACCTAGGTTACGAGATGACCAATAAACATTGTCATTTTGTGAACCTAAAATAAACAAAACTTTCTCGTTTTCTAGTTTTAAACCAGCTAACAAAGCTTTGAATTCTTGAGTCTTTGGAGACTCCATTTGCAAATCTTCTAAAACTAAGATAGACTCAGATTTCAATTTGTATGCAAAAGCAGATTTTCTAGCTAAACGTTTTAATTTAATGTTTAACTTGAAATGATAGTTTCTTGGACGAGGTCCAAAAATACGTCCACCACCTACTCTAGTTCCAGATTTGATATTACCAACACGGGCACCACCAGTACCTTTTTGTTTTTTAATCTTTCTACTAGATCCAGCAATTTCTGCTCTTTCTTTTGCTTTGTGCGTACCTTGACGACGATTTGCTAAATGTTGCTTAACATCCAAGTAGATTGCGTGATCATTTGGTTCAATACCAAAGATTGCATCCGAAAGCGTTACTTTTTTAGAAGTAGCTTTTCCTTTTGAGTCAAATACTGTTACTTCCATTAATTCTGAATTATTACGGTTGAACCTTTAGCTCCAGGGATTGAACCTTTCACTACTATCAAATTCTTATCAGCTAATACTTTAAGAATTTGAAGATTCTCAATCATCACTCTCTCATTTCCTGTTTGTCCCGCCATACGCATTCCTTTGAATACACGAGCAGGATAAGAAGCCGCTCCGATAGAACCAGGAGCACGTAAACGGTTGTGTTGACCGTGAGTTGCTTGACCAACTCCACCAAAACCGTGACGTTTCACTACCCCTTGGAAACCTTTTCCTTTTGAAGTACCAACAACTGCAACAAATGTACCTTCCTCGAAGATATCAACATTTACTACATCTCCAAGATTTAAATCTGCAAATCCTTTAAACTCAGCTAACTTCGCTTTTGGCGTTGTTGTTGCTTTTTTAAAATGACCTTTCAAAGCATTTGGAGTGTTTTTTTCTTTACGCTCTCCAAATCCTAATTGAACTGCTTCATAACCATCTCGGTCTTGTGTTTTAACCTGAGTTACGACACAAGGACCAGCCTCTATCACTGTGCATGGTGTAGCCTTACCCTCGGCACTGTAGATGCTAGTCATTCCGACTTTTCTACCAATTATTCCCGGCATACTTTATTTATTAATTAAACTTTAATTTCTACGTCAACTCCACTAGGAAGTTCTAATCTCATCAATGCATCAACTGTTTTAGCAGATGAACTGTAAATATCTAAAAGACGTTTGTAAGAGCATAATTGAAATTGCTCACGTGCTTTCTTCATTACGTGTGGAGATCTTAATACTGTGTAAATTCTTTTGTGAGTTGGTAATGGAATTGGTCCACTAACAACAGCACCTGTAGCTTTTACCGTTTTTACGATTTTTTCAGCAGACTTATCTACCAAATTGTGATCGTAAGATTTTAATTTAATTCTTATTCTTTGGCTCATTATAAAACTATTAAGCGTTGACTTTTCCTTGAACTTTAGCAATTATAGCTTCAGCAACATTTCTTGGTGCTTCTGTAAAGTGTGAGAACTCCATACTTGAAGTTGCACGTCCAGATGTAATTGTTCTCAATTGAGTAACATATCCAAACATTTCAGATAAAGGAACATCCGCTTTAACAACTTTTGATCCTGCTCTATCATCCATACCTCTCATCAATCCACGACGACGGTTCAAATCACCTACTACATCCCCCATGTTAATTTCAGGTGTTACAACCTCTAATTTCATGATAGGCTCAAGTAAAACTGGTTTACATTTTTTAAGTGCATCACGGTAAGCCATTCTTGCACAAACTTCAAATGATAATGCATCTGAATCGACATCATGGTAAGATCCATCTAGTAATGTTACTTTCATTGAGTCAACAACATAACCAGCTAAAACTCCATTTTTCATAGAATCTCTAAATCCTTTTTCTACTGAAGGAACATATTCTCTAGGAACATTACCACCTTTTACAGCATTAATAAATTCTAGACCTGTTTTTTCAGGATTATCTTGAGGTTCAATTCTAACTAAAATATCAGCAAATTTACCACGACCACCTGATTGTTTTTTATATGCTTCACGGTGTTCAACAGAACCTGTGATTGCTTCTCTATAAGAAACCTGAGGTGCACCTTGATTAACTTCGACTTTAAATTCACGTTTCAAACGGTCAATAATGATTTCTAAGTGTAACTCACCCATACCACTAATGATTGTTTGTCCTGAATCTTCATCCGTATTTACTCTAAAAGTAGGATCTTCCTCTGATAATTTATTTAATCCAATAGATAATCTATCAGTATCAGCTTGAGTTTTAGGCTCAATAGCTAAACCAATAACTGGATCAGGGAAATTCATTGATTCAAGAATAATTGGGTTCTTTTCATCACATAAAGTATCTCCTGTACGGATATCTTTAAATCCAACAACAGCACCAATATCACCAGCACCAAGTTCTTCAACTTGATTTTGTTTATTAGCATGCATTTGGAAAATACGAGAAATTCTTTCTTTATTATCAGATCTAGTGTTGTATACATAAGAACCTGCTTGTAAGTTTCCTGAATAAGCACGAATAAAACATAAACGACCTACGAAAGGATCAGTTGCAATTTTAAATGCTAAAGCTGCAAATGGTTCATCATAAGATGGTTGACGAGTTACCTCTTCACCTGTTTTAGGATTAATTCCTGTAATTCCATCAACATCCATTGGAGAAGGTAATATTTCCATTACCATATCCAACATTGCTTGAACTCCTTTATTTTTGAAAGCAGAACCACACATCATAGGAACAACTTTTCCTGCGATAGTTGCAGCTCTTAAAGCATTAAGAATTTCTCTTTCAGTTAAAGAATTTGAATCTTCAAAATACTTTTCCATCAAATTTTCATCGAACTCAGCAACTGCTTCCAATAACTCTTCACGTAATTGTTTTGCTTCATCTAAAATATCAGCAGGAATTTCAATCTCTTTGAAAGTCATACCCATATCATGCTCATTCCAAACAATTCCTTTGAAATTAATCAAATCTACAACTCCTTGAAAACCATCCTCTGCACCAATATTTAATTGAAGTGGTAAAGCATGACTTCCAAGCATTTCTTTAACTTGTTTACAAACAGCTAAAAAATCTGCACCTGAACGGTCCATTTTGTTAACAAAACCAATTCTTGGAACATTGTAATTATTTGCAAGTCTCCAGTTAGTTTCTGATTGAGGCTCAACACCATCAACAGCAGAAAACAAAAACACTAAACCATCTAAAACACGCAAAGAACGATTTACTTCAACAGTAAAATCAACGTGACCTGGAGTATCAATGATATTCATATGATATTCTTGTCCACGATATTGCCATTTCAAAGTAGTTGCAGCAGAAGTAATTGTAATACCTCTTTCTTGCTCTTGCTCCATCCAATCCATCGTAGCACCACCATCGTGAACTTCACCAATTTTATGGTTTACTCCACCATAATAAAGAATACGTTCAGTAGTAGTTGTCTTACCAGCGTCGATGTGAGCAGCAATACCAATATTTCTAGTAAATTTAAGATCTCTAGCCATTACTATTAAAATCTAAAGTGTGAGAATGCTTTGTTAGCCTCAGCCATTCTTAATGTGTCTTCTTTTTTCTTGTAAGCAGCACCTTCTTCTTTTGAAGCAGCGATGAATTCTGCAGCTAATCTATTAGCCATAGTTTTTTCATTACGTTTACGAGAGTAACCAATCATCCATTTCATCGCTAAAGATTGTTTTCTTTCTTCACGAACTGGTGTTGGGATTTGGAAAGTAGCTCCTCCAACACGTCGACTTCTAACCTCAACGCTTGGTGTAACATTTTCTAAACCTTTTTTAAAAATATCTAAACCTACTGCATCTTCTATTTTTGATTCGATTATATCAATCGCATCATAAAAAATTTTGAACGCTAAAGTTTTCTTCCCGTCGTACATTAAGTTATTTACAAACTTAGTAACTAGAACCTCGTTAAAACGTGGATCTGGAAGGATGGTAATCTTTTTGGCTTTTCTTCTTCTCATCTTGTGAAAGCTTTAAAATTATTTTTGTTTAGGTCTCTTAGTTCCATACTTCGAGCGACGTTGTGTTCTTCCTTCAACACCTGCCGTATCTTCAGCTCCTCGCACGATGTGGTATCTTACCCCAGGAAGATCTTTTACTCTTCCTCCACGTACAAGCACTAAAGAGTGCTCTTGTAAATTATGACCCTCACCACCGATATATGCGTTCACCTCTTTTCCATTGGTGAGACGTACTCTGGCTACTTTTCTCATAGCTGAGTTCGGTTTCTTAGGAGTAGTGGTGTAAACTCTTACACATACCCCTTTACGCTGTGGACAAGAATCAAGTGCAGCTGACTTGCTCTTTTTTACCACTGCAGTTCTGCCTTTGCGTACTAATTGTTGAATAGTTGGCATACTAACCTGTTAACTTTTGTGAATAAATAAAACACCCCAAAATACTTTTTGGGAATGCAAAGATATGATATTTATTTGATAAACCTAGCTTAAATACGAAAAAACTATTTTTTTTCACATTTAAGTGTGTGTATCTTTTTAATTAATTTCGAAAAAATTAAAAAAACAAATCTCAAATCAACTACATTTAGGTTCAATATATAATAAAAAATCGTTGTATCAAAATTTAATTTCGATACAACGATAAAATAATTTTAATAAAAGAATTAATTATTATCTCTAACAATTCTTTTTAAAAGCGGATTAGGTCTATATCTATCCTCTCCGTATTCTTCAAACAATTCTGAAAGGATACTCAAAACATAATCTAAACCTAATTCATCTGCCCATTGAAATAAACCTTTTGGATAATTTACACCTTTTGTCATAGCTATTTCTATATCTTCTTTTGAAGACACATTCATAAATAATGCATCAAAAGCTTCATTTATTAACATTGAAATAATTCTTTCAAAAATGAGTTTACCTAACACCAAATCTTTTTGAGGTTCTTTTAAAATCACATCTCCTGAATAATTATAATAACCTCTTCCAGATTTTCTACCTAAAAAACCTGCTTCAAAATGTCGTTTTTGAGTAAAAGAAGGTTTAAATCTAGGGTCATAATAAAATGATGAAAAAACAGATTCTGTTACGGCATAATTAACATCATTCCCAATATAATCCATTAATGTAAATGGTCCCATTTTAAAACCACCAATTTCAGTCATTGCCCAATCAATTGTTACAAAATCAGCAATCCCTTCTTCATAAATTCTTAAAGCCTCACCGTAATAAGGTCTTGCTACTCTATTGACAATAAAACCAGGTGTATCTTTAGCAACTACAACCAATTTACCCCAACTTTCAATCAAAGATTTTGAATACTGTAAAACATCTTCGGAAGTTTGTACTGAAGGTATAATTTCTACTAATGGCATTAATGGGGCAGGATTAAAAAAATGAATACCAATAATTCTATCCGATTTAACTAACACTGAACCAATTGACGCTATAGATAAGGAAGAGGTATTCGAAGCTAAAATACAATCTTCTGAAACCACAGATTCTAATTCACGAAAAACTTGATGTTTTATTTCTAATTTTTCAATAATAGCTTCAATTACTAAACCGCAATTTGAAAAAGAGTCAATTGAACTACTATAACTTATCTTGTTAAGTATTTCTATCATTTGAACATTTGTCAATTTATCCTTTTCAACTAATCGTTTAAAGATTTTCTCAAAGTTATCCTTTGCTTTATTTAGATTTACTTCGTTTGAATCAACCAAAACAACTCTGTGACCAGCTTGAGCAGCAACTTGTGCAATTCCTGCCCCCATTGTTCCAGCCCCTAACACACCAATTTTAGATCTATTCATATACTTAATTACCTTTAAAAATAGGTTTTCTTTTCTCCAAGAAAGCATTTACTCCTTCTTTAAAATCATTTGTCTCGCCTGCTTCTGTTTGTAGCAATTCTTCTAATTTCAATTGAGATTTCAAATCATTATTTAAACTATTATTTACAGCCTTTTTTGTTAATCCTAAAGCTCTTGTTGGCATTATTGCAATTTTAGAGATGAATTCGTAAACTACATTCTCAAAATCAGCGTCTTCAACAGACTTATAAATCATATTTAAAGATTCAGCTTCATCAGATGAAACTTTATCGCCAGTCATCATTAATGCTAATGCTTTTTGAACACCAATTATTCTTGGAAGAAAAAATGTACCTCCAGAATCTGGAATTAAACCTATTTTAGAAAAAGCTTGAATAAATGATGCGCTTTTTTTAGCGAATACAATATCACATGCCAATGCAATATTTGCTCCCGCTCCAGCGGCAACACCATTAACAGCAGCAACTACAGGCTTTTCAATATTTCTAATTTTTTCTATTATCGGATTATAATGATCCCTTACAATCGAACTTAAATCTGGGCCATTTGGATCAGTCGCTTCAGATAAATCTTGCCCAGCACAAAATGCTTTACCTTCACCGGTTAAAAGCAACACCCTGACAGAATCATCACTTTCACAATCATCTAGCACATTCTGTAACTGCAAAGCCATCGTTTTATTAAATGAATTAAACACTTCAGGTCTATTCAATTTAATTTCACAAACTCCATTTTCTTTTTTAATAATCAACTCCATATTAAATAAAAATCAAAAAAAAATCCCGTTATAAACGGGATTAAATATAATTAAACTTGGTTACTTATCTTTTTGGTTTTTTAGCATTCGAATTACCTGAGTCAGTAGGGTCAATAATATTTGTTCTATTCGAAACATCAACACCACTTGAAATTTTCCAATTTCTATCATTTGGATCAGTAATATCTGTATCGTTACCTTCTCCATTTGAAGAATCAATAATTAAACCATGAACCCCTCTTTTAGAACTAGGAACTGTATTTTCGTCATTAGGCACAATAACAGCTTTTTCACACGACACGAATATAAGTGCGATTATGATAAAGACTATTTTTAAAGCAGATTTCATGACTAAACAATTTTACTGAACAAATATATGTAAATAAATCTAATCTTCCAAATTTTCGTAAGGAATTTTTATTATAACTCGCGTGCCAAATGAACCTTCTTCTAAATTAGATATTTGATATGGTCCGATAATTTCAAACCCTTTATTCAAAATCTTTTTAATAAGGTCGATTCGTTTATTTGTTATTTCCATTCCTTGCGACTTATGATCTCCATTATTAATAGACTTTTTTAAAATACTGTTATTAATTCCGATACCATTATCATCGATTTGAATAGTAAGTAAATCATTTTTCACGCTCAAATCGACCGTAATTTTACCTTCAAAATTTTCATTCGGTAGTATCCCATGAATAATACTATTCTCTATAAATGGCTGCAACAACATTGCAGGGATAATAATAGAATCAGTATCAATATTATGTTTATTAATTATGTAGATAAACTTATCTTTAAATCGCATAGATTCTAGTGATAAGTATAATTCTAACCCTTCAATTTCCTGTGTAAGAGAAATCATGTTACCTTCTTCAGAAGTTGAGTCAAGATTTTTCCTTATCAGTTTTGCGAAATTAGTTAAATAGCGATTAGCAGAAATCCTATCTTGCGAATTGATGAAGTATTGAATAGAATTGAGAGAATTGAAGATGAAATGTCTATTCATACTTGCATTTAACGACTTTTGTTCAAGTGATATTAACTTAGATTTGTATTCTAGCATTTCATTTTCGTTTTTTTCAATCTCTCTTTTTATCTTAAAACGAATTATACTATAAATCAAAAATCCGATTAAAACAAGAATTGAAATATAAAACCACCAAGTTTTATAAAATGGAGACTTTATAGTAAAACGAATGTTTTTCTCAAGAGATTCTAAACCATTATCATCTATCACTTTTATTCTTAAATTATAATCTCCTGAAGACAAATCAGTAAATGAAATTATTGTATTTCTACTTTTAGGCGACCAAGTTTCATTTAGACCTTCGAGAAAAAATGAATATGATAAATGGTCATGATTTTTTAATGAAACTCCATCAATTTCAAAAATCAAATTATTTTTAAAATAAGGTAAAGATAAATCATCTGGAATACCACTTTCATCAAATGAATTAACATATTTTTTATAATCAAACTCTTTATAATTAAGTAGAATTGATTTTATATTTAGCTGGGGTTTAAAATTAACATATTCAGCAGAATTTTCTGAAAATTTAACTGTTCCTGAAGATGTACCAAACCACACATTTCCATTATGATCAAAATAACTTGAATTTAAATTTGTTTCTAGATCAACTAGCCCTTCACTAGTGCCGAAATGCTTTATAGTAAAATGGAATTTGTCTGTAAATTTCGAAATAACATATAAACCATCATTCGTGCCAACATACATTTTATTGTTATGAAAGTTTAAAAAATAAATAAGATTAGAAGATGGACTATTAGACACTATTACTCTTTTGATAGACTTTCCATCAAAATAAAAAAGACCTTCTTCTGTGCCTATCCAAATATTATTTTTTTTATCTTTTTCGATGCAATAAACCTCATTTTTAATTTCATTTATTTTGATAAATACATTCTTCTTAAAAATGAATAAACCTTTCGAAGTAGCACAAATTAATTCATTATTTTTTAATGAAAACCCTCTAACTGTGCCGATTTTTTGATTTAATGAATTCTTAAAAAAATGAAAAACACCATCTTTAAAAAATGAAACACCATCTGTACCACCAACATACATTTGATTAGAACTTACTTTAAATAAACAGGTTATTGCATAACCTGGAACTCCATCTTTTGGAAAATAAGTCCTTACAATTTTATCATTTTTAATTTGAACTAATCCAGCATCTGTACCGAACCAATTGGAACCACAAACATTTAAAGCTGATGACCATACTCTATTATCATCAAATTCAATAAATTTTAATTTCCCTGATTGTGTTTTTTTAATAACGCCTTTGTCAAAAGTTGAAAACCATAAATTTCTTTCAGAATCTTGATTAATATTTAACACTAAATCGGATGAAAAGCCTGAAATTTTATTAAAATGAATAAAATTTTCGTTAGGAAATCGAAGCAAACCTTTCCCTAGAGTTCCTAACCATATATTTTTTTGATGGTCTTCAAAAACACAACTAATTACTCCTATAGGCAATCCATTTTTTTCTCCAATAAAAGAAACATTTAATTTTTTATCAATTTTATAGAACCCTGTTTCAGTGCTTACCCAACAATTATTTTTAGAATCAACAAATAAACTTTTTAATATTATTTCATTTTCTGTCAAATTGATTTTAGAAATGCTTTTTCTTTTAACGTTATACGCAAATAAACCGTTTTCAAAAACACTGAAAATCAAACCATTGCTCCATTTTTCAATTCCAGAAACATTAAATTCTTTCATAGAATCTAGTGTCTTTAAATTCTTAAAATCATTTGTGAATACGATTCCATTTCTAGTGGCGATATAAACAGTGCTATCATAAATCTGCATATCCCTGATAAAATCACAATCAACTCCAGGTAAAAAAACCTTAACGATTTTATTTTTAATTAATTTAAATAAACCTCCTCCATTCGTTCCTATATAAATTGAACCTTTGAACTTAATAATTGATTTAACATTAATAAATTTATTATCACCTTCAAGCGACCATTTTAGAAATTTTGATTTATCAATTAAAGTTACCCCCCCTTGATGTCCGACCCACAATTTGTTATCAATATAAGAGAGAGTTGATATTCTGTTATTAATTAAACCTGACTCAGATGAATAGGTAATAAAATCCTTACCATTGAAGCGAGCTAGCCCTCCAAGAGTTCCAACCCAAAGGTATCCATTAGAATCTTGAATAACAGATGTCACTTGAGATTGAGGTAATCCTGAAGAAGTACTATAAGAAACAAAAGAATAATTTTGTCCTAGTAAAGTAAAAAATGTAAATATTAGTGAAAAAAGAATTAAAAAGAATTTCATTAATAAGCGTCTTTTAACATTTTAACAAATTCAGAAACTCGATTTCTTGCAACAGGTATTTGAAGTCCATTTTTCATCAATGCAAAATGACCGTCCTCATGTAAATAACCAGTTAATCTATCTAAATTGATAATATGAGATTTATGAATTCTACAAAATTTGGTAGGATCGAGAATATTTTCATACACTTTTAATGTTCTGGTATCTAAATATCTTGATCCATCTTCAAAATAAATTGTCGTACAATTTCCACTCGCTTCTAAATGAACAATACTATCATCCTCAATTATTTTTAAACCCTTTGTATGGCTAATTGCAATTCGATTATTAGGTTTATTTCTAATTAAGGTATCTGATAAATTTCTTAAAGAATTAAAATAGGTAGGAAAACTTTGTGGATTTTCATTATAGATCCTTTTAGCGTCTACAAGTTTTGCTACAGAAATTAATAATTCATCTATATCTATTGGTTTTAGAAGATAATATGCGGCATTAGCATTAAAAGCTTTAATAGCAAAATCTTTAAATGCTGTAACAAAAACTACCAAAAAATCTTTAGCCTCAATCTCATCCAACAATTCAAATCCTTCAGATCCTGAAGGCATTCGAATGTCAAGAAAAACAACATCAGGTTTTGAGGATTCAATGATAGCTTTGGCTTGCTCTTTTCGAGATGCCTCACCTATAACTTCTATTTCAGGACAAAATTCTTCTAATAATAAAATTAGATTTTTTCTTGCGAACTCTTCGTCATCTACAACAATTGCTCTTAATTTCATAATCTATCTATTTAAAATGTTAGAATTTTAGTTTTATTAATGTAAGATAGTTAATTATTTGAAATTGAAAATAATAAATTCAACACATAAAATTAAAAAAACACCCTATCACTCTTAATTTTAAACAGTTCAAACTTTAACTATTACTGTTTAAAATATATTTACAAATGGAATCTTTGACGACTAAAGGTGATTGTATATGAGCCATATGTCCTACCTCTTTTATTAAAACGTATTTTATAGTGAATTCAGAAATCATTTTTTCCATTAAATCTTTCGTTACCATAGAATCGTTTTCTCCCTGAATAATTAAAAAATCCGATTCAAAATTTGCTATTAGATTAGTGAAATCAGCTCTATTTCTCATAGCTAATGATGAATAAGCAATATCATGCTCACTCATTAATAAAGCCTCATTTAATAAAATAGAAATTTGATTTTTATACTTATTTGGTTCATTGAAGAGATTTGGAATAGCGGTATGTAAAAAAAGATCTTTATTTTGAAATACAATTTCTGCCACCCTTAATCTATCGTTCTTTTTTAAATCACTATCAACCCAAAAATTAGAATTTAATAATACAACCTTATGACAATCAAACATCTTGATTAAATTATTTATACTTTTATTTTTAATTGAAAGAGCAACATAACCTCCCATTGAATGTCCAACAATTGAAAAACTTCGAATTTTCAAATCTGATAATACCTCCAAAACCTTCTCTGCCATAAATTGAATTGAAGGCTCCTTTTCATCTTCGTTCAATGATTCTCCATGACCAGGTAAATCAATCAAAATTGATTGAAAAGGAAAATTTTCAATCTGAATATATTCCCACATAGATATAGATTCTAAAAATCCATGTAGAAAAACAACTGGATAACCTTCGCCTACAATTTTATAATTCAAAGTATTCGAAAAAACCATGATTAATTAAATTACAAATTCATCAATGACTCAATCTCATCTAATTCCAACGGGATATTTTTCATTAAATTAAAAGGTCCACCTGTTCTTTGAATAACCAAATCATCTTCTAATCTGATACCTAAATTCTCTTCTGGAATATAAATTCCAGGCTCACAAGTAAACACCATTCCTTCTTGCATAGGCTCATTCCAAGGCCCTACATCATGTGTGTCTAAACCTAAATAATGTGAAGTGCCATGCATAAAATATTTTTTATATGCAGGCCAATCAGGATTTTGATTCTTAACATCTGTTTTATCAATCAATCCTAAATTAATTAATTGAGACTCCATTATCAAGCCTACTTCTTTGTGATATTCTGCCAATATTGTTCCTGGCATCAATAATTTTTCAGCTTCTTTTTTCACGTGTAAAACAGCATTGTAAACTTGTTTCTGACGAGCAGTATATTTACCACTTACAGGAATACACCTTGTTAAATCAGAAGCATAATTTGCGTATTCTGCTGCAACATCTAACAAAATCACATCTCCACCATTACATTGCTTATTATTATCAATATAATGTAAAACGCATGCGTTTTTACCAGATGCAATTATTGGAGTGTAAGCAAATCCTTTAGATCTATTTCTTATAAATTCGTGTGCTAATTCAGCTTCTATTTCATATTCCCAAACACCTGGTTTCGTAAAAGATAATAATCTTCTAAAACCAGCCTCAGTAATATTACACGCTCTTTGCATTAATTCAATTTCAATCTGGCTTTTAATTGCCCTAAGTCGATGTAAAATTGGTGCGCTTTTTTGAACTTTATGAGCTGGGTATTCTTTTTTTACATATTGTATAAAACGATCTTCTCTAGTTTCAACTTCAGTAACTGCTCTCAAATGCTCGTTTGTATTTAGGTAAATAGTTTCAGCTTCAACCATCATTTGTTTGAAAATATTTTGAAACTGATCTAACCAGTAAACCGTTTTAATTCCAGAAACACTTAAAGCCGACTCTTTATCTAACTTTTCGCCTTCCCAAATTGCAATATGCTCATTCGTCTCTTTCAAAAATAAGACTTCACGGTGCTTTTCATTAGAACACGATGGAAATAATATTAAAATACTTTCTTCTTGATCAACACCTGATAAATACAATATATCTCGATGTTGCTGAAAAGGCATTGTACTATCAGCACTTATTGGAAAGATATCATTTGAATTAAAAACAGCTATAGAATTTGAAGTCATATTTGAACAAAATCTTTTTCTATTTTCTATATATAATTGATTATCAATTTTTTCGTATTTCATTTCAGCTGTTTTTAAAGTTAGAAAAGTATGAAATTAAGAAAAAGATACCTGTTTTTTACAATAATATAAAAAAATAACATCAGAACGTAAATACTTTATGTTCTGATGAAGGAAATTTGTACTATAATTAAAACAATAGAAAGATGAAAGCACATTTCGACAAATTAAATATTAAAAAAATATATTTTGAAACAGGGGAGTCAGATGTTACAGTAAAAGCGCAAGTTTTATCTGGAAATTTATCATACGAATCTGATATAATTATAGATTTTTCAGACTTAAACTTGCTACTAAATCAGATGCAAAAAGTAGTAAATGAAGAAATCCAATTATCGTCTTTATTTGAAAGCGAAAAAATGTATAATGGAAATTTACTATATACATTAGAAATAGAGAAAAAAATAGCCGATTCAATCTTAATAGAGAAATTAAGTTTCAATAATCCAGTTAGACAAATCCGAGCATAAATTTGATTCAATCTACTATTTAGTAGTTGAATTTTAAGAAAAAACATACTTATTAAAAATTTAATTGTAAATTAGTCTTCTACTTCACAGTATATTGCATACAGATTTAATTAAAGACTATGAAATTTAAGTTTATTATTTTTATTGTAATCACCTTATTTACAGTGCTTTCTTGTATAAAACACGAAATAATTCCTGCACCAATACCAACCGTTACTCTAACATCTAAATTTTCAGGAATTGTAAATGGAGTTCCTGTAGAATTAAATGATGGTGTCTCGGGATACAGTTGTATACCTACCCAAGATAAAAATCTATTAACTTCACCTAATTTATCTTCAGCTATATTTTACGCTGAAATGTTTTCTTTGAATGAAAAAAAAGCATTCAGAATTGGTTTAGGTAAAGCCTATTGGGACGCAAGTTCTTCAAGCGATCCAAGTTTAAATATATTTAAAGAATTCTTCACTAAACCTTCAAATGTATTACCAGTATACAAAGACGATTGTTCTCTAGGATTTAATGTTAGGTATACAGATTTAAACGGGACAATTTATACTTCAAGAGACACAAGTACACAATTTCAAAATGTCAAATTCACAAACATAATTCAAGAATCAGATGCTACTGGAGATTATTCAAAATTCATTTGTACTTTTAACTGTTATGTATATTATTTGAGCGGACCTAATCCTCCATTAGGATTAGATTCAGTTAAAATTCAAAATGGTCAATTAAAAGGGTGGTTTAAAAAATAATCTCAATTTAAAATTAACTACTAATATGAGCATAAGTCTAAAAATAGCTATCATTGGAGATTACAACTTTACTTATAACTCTCATCAAGCAACAAATTTAGCACTTGATCATTCTGCTCGTTTTTTAGATATTGAAATCAGTTATTATTGGATAAAAATAAATGAGGCAGCTCAAATAAAGATACAATTATTCGAGCAATATGATGGCGTTTGGGTTGCTCCTGGGCCTTTTAAGAATTCATTTTTTTTAAACGGAATAGTAGATACACTTCTTCAATTAAAAACACCTGTTCTTCTTACAGGAGAGAGCTTTAAAACATTAGTTGAAGTATTAGTTACTAGAAATAAATTAAATCCAAACGGAGAAAAATTAATTTCAGAAAACCTGGTAGATGGACAACAATTTGAAAGACTTTCTTTAATCCCTAATTCAAAAGAATTTATTCAGATTTATGAAAATCACAATACAATTGAGTTAACTTCTTCAAGATATAGCATTTATCCTCAGTTGATTACTCAGTTAGAGGACAAATTAATAGATATTGAGGCATATAATGAATTTGAAGAACCAGAGGTTGTTAGTCTTAAAAATCACAATTTCTTTTTATCATGTGGATGTTGTCCACAAATTTCTTCTACACGTGAAATAGCTCACCCACTAATCTATACATTTATGAAAGCGTGTATGATCTATTCACAAAAAGGAAATGAATAGTTAATTTAAATTAATTCATTTTTTTCTCTCTCCCTTTCAAAAAAATCATCTATTTTAAGTTTTTCGCCCTCTGCTGCAGCAACCGCTAAAACATCACACCTTTCATTTTCAATATGCCCTGCGTGACCTTTTACCCAATGAAAAACAAGGTTAAATTTAGGATGGATTTCTAAATACCTTAACCAAAGATCTTTATTCTTTTTGCCTTTAAAACCTGTTTTCACCCAATTAAAAACCCATTTTTTTGAAATACTATCAATTACATATTTCGAATCAGAGTATATGTGAACTGGATATTGATTTGTTTTCAATGACTCTAAAGCAACAATAACTGCAAGTAATTCCATTCGATTATTTGTCGTCATTCTAAATCCTTCAGAAAGTTCTTTAACTACATCATTAAATCGTAAAAGAACACCATAACCACCTCTTCCAGGATTTCCTTTTGCTGCACCGTCTGTGAATATTTCGATTTTCATAATGTAAAGATAAGAAATAGACTTTAAGATAATAAGATCAAAGACTCAAGACTTATTAGTCTTTAAATCTTTCATCTTATTATCTTGACTCTATATTTAAAATAAAACACTTGAAAGCCATCTCTCCATTTCATCTTTTGATTTTCTTTTTCTTTTAGCAATATCTTCAACTTGATCAATACTAATTTTTCCTAAACCAAAATACTTTGCTTTGGGATGCGCAAAATACCAACCACTTACTGAAGAAGTTGGCAACATTGCTAAACTTTCCGTTAATGATACACCCGTTATTTCTGTAGCGTTTAATAATTCAAACAAACCTATTTTTTCAGTATGATCTGGGCAAGCAGGATAACCTGGTGCTGGACGAATACCTTGATAAGACTCTTTTATCAGTTCTGTATTTTCTAAATTTTCAGATAATGCATATCCCCAGAATTCTTTTCTCACTCTTTCGTGCATTCTTTCAGCAAATGCTTCTGCTAATCGATCTGCAAGTGCTTTCAACAAAATTGAATTATAATCATCATGATCAGCTTCAAATCGATCTATATGTTCATCCATTCCAATTCCTGTAGTTACGACAAAACCGCCTATATAATCATTAATACCAGACTCTTTAGGAGCGATGAAATCTGATAATGCAATATTAGGTTGGCCAGCCACCTTTTGTGTTTGCTGACGTAAACTATGTTGTATATTAAGAATTTTAGATCTCGATTCATCTGAATATATTTCTATATCATCTCCATTTGAATTTGCTGGAAATAAGCCTATTACCGCATTTGCTGTCAGCCAATTTTCTTTAACAATTTTATCTAACATATTTTGAGCGTCAGCAAAAAGCTTAGCGGCTTCTTTTCCTACAACTTCATCTTCTAAAATAGCAGGGAATTTACCATGTAACTCCCATGTTTGAAAGAAAGGTGTCCAATCAATATAATTTACTAACTCTTCTAAAGTATATGATACAAAGTTTTGAATGCCAATCTGTTTAGGAACCATAATATCATTTTGATTCCATTCAATTCGAAATTGATTCTCTCTTGCTTTATTAATTGAAAGTAGAATTTTAGCATTTTTATGTTTTTCATAATGCTCTCTCAATTTCTCGTATTCCACTTTAATGTTTGCAACAAAATCAGTTTTTCTATTTCCTAACAAACTTTCCACAACAGTTACAGCTCTGGAAGCATCTAGAACATGAATTGCTTGATCTTTCGTGAAATTATGGTCTATTTTTACCGCAGTATGAACTTTTGAAGTTGTTGCTCCACCAATCATTAATGGGATTTTCAAGTTCGCGCGTTCCATTTCTTTAGCAACTGATACCATTTCATCTAGAGAAGGTGTAATTAAACCACTCAAACCTATTATATCAACATTTTCTTCAATGGCTTTTTGAATAATCTTATCTGCGGGAACCATTACCCCCATATCTATTACTTCATAGTTATTACATGCTAGAACAACTCCAACAATATTTTTTCCTATATCGTGAACATCACCTTTTACTGTAGCCATCAAAACTTTACCTGAAAAAGATTGAACCCCATTTTTTTCAGCTTCAATAAATGGCAATAAATAAGCAACAGCTTTTTTCATTACTCGGGCAGATTTAACAACTTGTGGTAAAAACATTTTTCCACTACCAAATAAATCTCCAACGATATTCATTCCGTCCATTAAAGGGCCTTCAATTACCTCTATAGGTCGAGCAAATTGATGACGACATTCTTCTACATCTTCGTCAATAAATTCTACTAATCCCTTTACAAGTGCGTAAGAAAGTCGTTCATTTACTGGTACATCTCTCCAAGATAAATCAACCTCTCTCTTTTTCCCTTCACCTGTAACAGTATCTGCATATTCTAATAACCTTTCAGTTGCATCTGATCTTTTATTAAATAAAACATCTTCAACATACTCTAACAATTCTTTATCTACATTATCATAAACCTCTAACATTGATGGATTTACGATTCCCATATCCATTCCATTTTGAATTGCATGATACAAAAATGCAGAATGCATGGCTTCACGTACTTTATCATTTCCTCTAAATGAAAAAGAAACATTTGAAACCCCTCCACTAATATGTGCACCAGGAAGATTTTCTCTAATCCATTTTGTAGCCCTAAAAAAATCTAACGCATTGTTGTTATGCTCTTCCATTCCTGTTGCTACCGGAAATATATTTGGATCAAAAATTATATCATCCTGTGGGAATTTTACTACATTAACTAAAATATCATACGCTCTTTTACAAATCTCAATTCTACGGTCATAATTATCAGCTTGTCCATCCTCATCAAATGCCATAACAATAACGGCTGCTCCATAACGTTTAATTAATTTTGCTTGATAAATAAAGTTTTCCTCTCCCTCTTTTAAAGAGATTGAATTGACAACTCCTTTTCCTTGAATGCATTTTAAACCTGCCTCAATAATTTCCCATTTCGAACTATCAATCATTACAGGAATTCTAGAAATATCTGGTTCAGCAGCAATTAAATTCAAAAAACGAACCATTGCTTCTTTTCCATCAATCATCCCTTCATCCATATTTACATCGATGATTTGAGCTCCACCTTCAACTTGATCTCTTGCAACCGCAATTGCGGCTTCAAAATCACCTTCTTTAATCATTCGAAGAAAAGCCCTAGATCCAGTAACATTTGTTCTTTCACCTACATTTATGAAATTACTTTCTGATGTAACAATTAACGGTTCAAGACCTGATAATTTTAATGTTCCTTTGTATTTAGACATTTTTGTGTTGTTTTGTTCTTGAATTCTTTTAAAAATTATAGTGGACAGAAAATTTTCTGTCTCTACAATAATTATATAATTCTATTCTTCAATTAATTGTTCTCTCGGTTGGTATGTTGCTGCTAAATCTGCAATTGCTTTGATATGATCAGGCGTCGTTCCACAACATCCACCAATAATATTCACTAAGCCTTCATCTAAAAACTCTTTTATTTGAACTGCCATTAATTCTGGTGTTTCATCGTATTTACCAAAAGCATTAGGTAAACCTGCATTTGGATGTGCACTTACATTAAAAGTACACGTTTGATTTAATATTTGTAAATATGGTCGCATCATTGATGCACCTAAAGCACAATTTAAACCAACACTCAACAAAGGCATATGTGAAATTGAAATTAAAAAGGCTTCCGTTGTTTGACCTGTTAATGTTCTGCCACTTTGATCGGTAATTGTACCTGACACCATAATTGGTAATTCAATTCCTCTTTTTTCAAATACTTGATCGATTGCAAAAAGTGCCGCTTTGGCATTAAGCGTATCAAAGACCGTTTCCACTAAAAGAATATCAACTCCACCATCCATCAATGCATTAACTTGCTCAGTATATGCATCAACCAATTGATCAAAACTAATTCCTCTAAATCCTGGATCATTTACATCTGGAGAAATAGAAGCTGTTCTATTTGTTGGGCCTATTGAACCTGCAACAAATCTTGGTTTTGAAGGGTCTTTTTCTGTAAATTCTTGAGCCACCTTTTTAGCAATTTGTGCACTATGAAAATTGATGTCATAAACGTATTTTTCTAATGAATAATCCGCTTGTGCAATCCAAGTACCAGAAAATGTATTGGTTTCTGCAATATCTGCACCTGCTTCAAAATATTGACGGTGAATATCTTCTATAATTTCAGGTCTAGTTAATGACAATAAATCATTATTTCCCTTTAAAGGATGGGTATGATTTTCAAACCAACCTTTACGAAAATCTTCTTCTTCTAATTTATGGCGTTGAATCATTGTGCCCATTGCTCCATCTAAAATTAGAATTCGTTTTTTCAATATATCTTTAATCTTTTCCATATAATACAATTATGCAAATTATAAATACGCACAAAAAATAAACAAAATATGAGAGAAAGTCATTGAAACTATTCAACTTATCTTTTCAACTTAACAGTTGATTGGATTTGGCACCTATTCCGATTCGGAGGTTGCCAAGGTTTCAACGGGCCTAATCCCTCCACCTTTCTTCATAAGTTTATTTGAATGAACGAGGCACAAAGATAATAATGAAAATTACTATTACCAAACTAAATTTGAATAGTTTAATTCATTTCTGCCAAGTTGTCACAAAAAAATAAAAGGTATAGGTTTTGAGAATTAATTAAGTATGAAAAATAAAATTACTCATCCCTTCGGATCATCTGTAGAAACGATTGTCTATCCTTTACTTCTTCTAATAGTAATGTGGTTAGTATTTTGGGCTGAACAATTATTTCAATTCAACTTTCATAAACTAGGAGTTCTCCCTCAGACTATTGAAGGCTTAAAGGGTATAATTTTTATGCCTTTAATTCATTCTAAATATGAATCCGCACATATAATTAATAACTCTGCTCCCACTTTTTTTCTATTAGCTGCTCTGGTTTATTTTTACCGAGAGATTGCTTTGAAAGTATTTATTTATTGTTGGATTATTACCGGTTTTTTAGTTTGGATTTATGCAGATAATAAAGGTTCATTTCATATTGGAATGAGTGGTATCATTTATGCACTTGCTGGATTTTTATTTACAAGTGGTGTTATTAGAAAATTCCTTCCTCTTCAAGCAATTTCAATGTTTGTAGCCTTTATGTATGGAGGAATGATTTGGGGTATTCTACCTATGGAAGAAAAAATTTCTTGGGAGGGACATCTAATGGGGTTATTTACTGGTATTATACTTGCTTATATTTATAAAAATAAAGGACCCGTCAGACCAAAATTTATCTATGAAATTGAAAAAGAATTAGGAATTGAACCTCCTGATTTAGAAGGAATATGGAATGAAAATTTAAGAATTCAAAAAGAACAAGAAGAGGAATATATTAAACAACAAAATGAATTTAAAATCATCTATCACTATATCCCTCAATATGAATCGATTAAACCAACGGATGATAACGATCAATAACTACTCCTAATCCTTTCGAAATCTCTTGCCAAGTGTTGATATTAAATTGAATTGTTATAAAATCACAAGTGCTTAAATCTATAAAGTCATCTATTAAATAACTGGCTAAATCAGAAAGTCCATTATTGTGGCCGATTATAAATAAGTCTTCGTTTTCAGTCATATTAGATATAATTGAAAATATCTTTTCTTTTTCTGCTAAATACAATTCATCAACATATTCAATTTTAGAATTAATTTTTTGTTCTTTTTGAATTATAGTGATTGTTTCTTTAGTTCGGACAGCTGTTGAGCATATTATTTTAGAAGGGTTGAAATTTTGTTTTTTAAAATATTTTCCCATTTCTTCGGATTGATCTTTCCCTTTTTTTAATAATTTTCTGTCAAAATCTTTACCCGTTGATGAATTTTGATCTGTTTTTGCGTGTCGTAATAAATGTAATTTCATTGAATATCAGCGTTAATCATTTTATTTATGGTTTGAAGTTATACAGAAATTCGGTTAAGTCAAAATAGATTGAGTACCTTTGTACAAAGCAAATCAGTCTATCGCTTTTTATTTATAAAAAGAGGAAAGTCTGGGCAGTATAGAGCACCGTACTTCCTAACGGGAAGGGCTAATTTAATTAGTACAGAAAGTGCCACAGAAAGGAAAACTACCCTGAACTTGTTGAGGGGAAAAGGTGAAAAGGTGGAGTAAGAGCCCACCGCTCAGATGGTAACATAGGAGGCAAGGTAAACCTTACGGACTGAAAGACCATGTAAACCAAGGCTTGAGGGTTGCTCGCCTGATCTTGGAGGGTAGGTCGATGGACTCTAAGAGTGATTTTAGAGCTAGATAAATGATAGACATTCACTTTTAGTGATTACAGGACCCGGCTTATGATTTGCTTTTTTTACGATAATTTAGACTTTAATTTGTCTATTCAATAATAAAAAAGCCTCGACTTAAAATAAGTTCGAGGCTTTTTTGTAATTCTAAATTTCACTTTATCTCAACATAATTCCTAAAATTATTTCATGTCCTCCAAAACTATACGTTCTAAATTGACTTATCGAAAAATCATACGAATATCCAAACTTAAATCGATTACTGATATTCATCCCTACCATGCCAACTACTGCATCTTTATGTCGATAAGAAAATGCCGTCCACAACCATTCTTTATACTCTAGTTGTGCGGTTGCTTCGATGCTCGGTTTTGTAGGATTCATATATTTCACCAAAAATGCAGGTGTAATGGTCAGATTTTCATTCAATGGTAATTTGATTCCTCCTGTTACATTCATATGCATCTTTGGGTCAAAATTAGCTGTACCCGATCCAAATTTTATAAAATTCTTTGTCAATTGATCAGCTGCGATACCTAAAAACAAGGTCTTTGAATAAAAATAAAATCCTGCTCCTAAATTTAAAATATTGATATTTCCTTGATTATTTGTGAAACCAGTATATGTATTATCTACCACTGTTGTTGCATTTTGTACTACTGCTCTATCTTGTAAAAAAGTATTATTTCCCAATCCTATTTTTGTTCCGAAAGATAAATTGTAATCCTTTGTTATTGGTAAATGAATTGCATATGTTCCCGTTAATTGGAGTTTTCTAAATGCGCCATATTGATCTGCTACTAATTGACCTCCAACTGCATGTTTTAACTTACCCGTATTTATTTCTGGATTTTTTACTATTCCTGAACTCATGTGTAATCCAGGATTATAAACCGATTTGTTTTTACCCCTCAAAATAGGACTTGTCACTGAAGCATAACTTGTCATTGGCGCTTCTGAAAAACCAGCCCATTGTAATCGACCTGCAACGGTAACATCTACAAAATCATAGACTCCCGCAGCTCCAGGATTAATCATATATTGATTTCTCAAGTACTGACTATACTGAGGCATTTGTTGCGCTTTCACCTGACAGAACATCAATAATAAAACAATAAATGAAATGTATTTATTTTTTAACATAATCTAATTATTTATTTTGAAGAACGATCGTTACATTTCCATTTGTTGTTGGTTTACTTGAATCATTATACTCAATTATAAAAAAGTAAGAATCAACAGGTAGAACTTTATCATTGTACTTTCCATCCCATTTATGAGATTCATATTGTCCTTTTGGAGACTCAAATACTTTAATTCCCCAACGATTATAAATTGAAACAATATTGTTTGGATAGATTTCATCTATGTGAGGTAAAACCCAAGTATCATTTACATTATCACCATCTGGAGTAAAAGCGGATGGCAAATCAATATCACAATACTTAACGGTAATATTTATTAAACTTGATTCACCATAACATCCATTGAGTTCTTCACGCACATAATAGGTTGTTGTTCCTAAAGTTGAAACTGGAGTTAAGGTTGTTCCTTGTCCTAAAATAGTTCCAAATGAATTATCGGTTGACCAAACCAA
>CAMDMY010000015.1 GCA_945902775.1 Chryseobacterium gleum
AAATAAATTATTCAATTGTTTATCTGTAAATTGCTCACTTAAGCTTAACATGATTTTTTCTGAAGAAGGATCTTTTAGAATGTTCTTTAATTTCTCGTATCTATTATGGAAATTATATTTATGCTTTAAAACCGGAATAGAATTAGATGTAATAACATTCATTAACCCTGCAACAGTGTGTCGAGCAAAAGATGGAACTTGCTGAATTTTTTTTCCAAATCGTAATAAATAATCATATCGATTGTATCCTGCGAAAATTTCATCGCCAGCATCAGCACTCAAAGCAACTGTTACATCTTTTCTTGCTAGTTTACTAACTAAAGTGGTAGGTAAAGCACTACTATCTGCAAAAGGCTCATCGTAATAAAATGACAAATCAGGAATTAAATCAATGGCCTCTTTTTCAGTACAATATATTTCTGTATGATCTGTTCCTAAATAATTAGCAACATCTTTAGCATAGGGTGCTTCATTTAATCCAATATCAGGAACTCCTATTGTATACGTTTTTAATTTATCCGTTCGATTCTTCTGTAATAATGCTGCTACACAAGCACTATCATATCCTCCACTCAAAAATACTCCTACTGGAACATCCGAAACCATTCGATACTCACAAGCTGACTGTAGGATTTTTTCTGTCTCACCTTTCGCTTCTTCAAATGAAATAGAAGTTTTAGGTTTATTGTAACTGTCGTAAACATTCCAATACTGAGCTAATTTTGAATCTAAAGTAGGTAATTTAATTTTTAATGTATGTCCCGGTTTAAGCTTTAAACAATTTTCAAAAATACAATGAGGTGTTGGAACATTTCCATATTGCATAAAAGCTGAAACAGCATCTAAGTTTAACTCTTTTTGGAAATGAGGATGTTGATGAAATGCTTTTAGTTCTGATGAAAAAAGAAATAAACCATCTTTTAAATAGTAAAAAAAGGGTTTTACACCTGCTCTATCTCTTGCACAAAAAAGTTCGTTTGCTTTTGTGTCATAAATTACAAAGGCAAACATACCGATAAATTTATCCAAACATTTCTCTCCCCACTCTGCATACGCATGCAAAATCATTTCAGTATCTGAATGACCTTGAAAGGTATGTCCTAATATGCTTAAATCACCTTTAATCTCATTGAAATTATAAATTTCTCCATTATAAGTAATCCAAAGATGTTCGAATTGCATTGGTTGTCGACCACTTTCTGTGACATCTATTATTGCTAAACGTTTATGTGCTAGTCCAATTTGGAAAAATTCGTTTTGAAAAAATTGTAAATCGCCACTGTCAGGACCTCGATGATTCAACGTCTTGTTCATTTGATTCAAAATCTCTTCCGACGATTTCTTATTCCAATCGACGAACCCTGTTATTCCGCACATAACATCAAAGAAAGTGATTTTTTTTAAGAAAAATTAAGTTCAGCTTGAATTTATTTTTTCAATCTGAAACTTAACTTACAAAGCATCATGTTCATAAGGAGAAATATTCCAAATCGATTCATCTGATAGACTTTCCATTGTTTGTTTATCAGTGAAATATATAAAGGGTATTCTTACATTTAATGGGCCAAAAGAAAATGGATTCATCCAAAAACCTAGTTTATTTAATTCTTTCATAGCTTCACTTCTATCTTTTGCAATAGTAATAATACCTCTTAAAGAATTCCTTTTGACAACTGTTTTTAAATAATTAATTAATTTCTTTGATACTGTTTGAGAAGAAAAAAAATAATCAAATAAAAATAACTTATCCCCTAAAGTATAAAAAGCAACATACCCAACACCCTTATAATCAATTATCTTACAAGGATTTAACGGGTTTGACAATCTCCACTGAAAATGCTCAATAGTTCTAACCGAATTAACGGCATATTGAGGCTTCTTTTGAGCCAAATGAAATACTTGAGCAGCATTTACTTCTTTGAAATTAGTGTCAATTAAAAGATTCCTAAAAGAAGTACATCGAATTTTTGGGATAAAAAGATAACGCATATCAAAAATTTTCTCCCATCCTAATTCACATAAAGTAGGGGTAGATTGGACACCGCCAAAACCAAAAACAAAAAAAATATTTTGTTGTTTCAAATATTCATAACAATGTCTTCCTAACATCTGAAAAAGCCCTTTTCTTCTGTGTCTCGAATGGGTCATTCCATCAACTGTCTGAAATAATATTCTATCTTTCCCTTTCACTTTAAAGAGTGCTGGAATTATCCCATAAAATGAAACTACTTCTTTACTCTCGTTATGAACTGCTACAAATGCAGTAAATTCACCAACTGGATTTTCTAAAAATTTCCATTTAAAATAATCCATATTTCCATCTGTACCAAAACAATCTTTCATTAATGGAAATAATACCTCAAATCTATCGGACGATAATCTTTCAATGCTATATTCCTTCAACATTATTTTCTTATTTTATGATGAAAAAGCTCACTTCTTAATATTATTTCAGCATAATTTTCGTGAAGTAGATTGATTCGATTTAATGTAATGAAAGAATTCATTTTTTGATCTAAACGAATTGGATTCGTTGTATCATTAGCATATAGTAAATATTTAAATCCTCCATCTCTTACAAAATTTTCAACATCAATTGATCCTTGTCCGTTCGGTAAAGCTAATATATCAACTGGTTTATCAATTTTTTCTGCAATCTCTGACCTTGATAGTAAAATTTCTTTCTTTAAAAATTCAGTATCATCTATTGTTGAAATTACATCATGAGAATATGTATGTGAACCAATCTCAACATTATTATTAGAACAATCTATAATTTCTTTCCAATTCATCATTCTGTAAGATGCTTTGGTTGAAATTCTATTTTCTAATTCTTCTATAAATGCAATTCTCTTCTCTTTTTTTACAGTTAATAAAAAACGAAAAACCATTAAATAGAAAGTATGCCAATTGTTATTATAATCAGAAAACTTATGCACTACTCCTTCGATTTCTAAAGTCAAATTAACACTATTGTTTTTTGCATGATTGAATACATAATTTAGACGTTGCGTCCAAATAACCGCATTATTCGAAGCACACTCATTTACAATATTATGATTAGATGGAAAATTGAATTCAGAGAGTATTGGAAGAGCATATTCATAAAAATCATAATAACCATCATCAAAAGACAACATTAATAGTGGCTTTTTTATTTTAACTTTTGAAAGAGCATCAAATTCTTGAAAAGAAATAACTTGATAATGTTTTTGAACATACTTCAATAATTTCCGAAAAGCAATCGGATCAATTGGATCAAAGAAAAAATCTCTTTCTGTTGAAACCCTATGTAAACTTAAAATTGTTAATTGATTTGACTTGCCTAATCGAAGTATTGAAGGAACTCCAAAAGCATATAATAATTTAAATATATTTTCTCTAATCATTTTAAATTAAATTTTATCTAAAATTTCAGCTGTCATTTTGGATTGATTTCTTCTTGAAAAAGATTTCACATATTCTTTATCTGAAATTAATTCATTTGATTTATGATTCAAAAAACGCTTAAATAATTCACTTAGTTGATTTGCAAACATTTCTTCTGTTGAACAAACAAATCCTAAATTATAATTTTCTAATGTTTTATCTATGATATCTCCATCAGGAGGATAAGATATTATTGGTTTACCTATAGCTAGATACTCATATATTTTACTTGAAGGAATCCCTTTACAATTCAAATGAGAAATCATAATTAGAGCATGTGAAGCGCATTGTAAATCAAGAATATCTTTTCTAGGGCTGCGTTCAGTTACCACTATATTTTCAGCAAAGTCCTTACTTGCATTATTGATTCTATGAAGTTGATTTTTATCGTAAGCCGTTCCTGCAAAAACAAATCTTATAAGTTTTTTATTTTCAATATGTTTATCTAAAAACAATTTAAAAGCATTTAATATTTTTTCAACTGGTTGGCTAGCATATAATGACCCATTGTAAACAATCGTAAAAACCTCTGAATCAATATGTTTTAAATCTTTAAAATCTTCCTCAAAATAACCATTCAAAAGAGTAAAACCTTTTTTACCAGTAAAATTTGTTATTTTATTTCGATAGTGGTTTGAAACTGTACTTATAAAAGAAGCCGAATTAATCCATTTTCTTTCACTATTTCTTTCAAAAATATTTAAAAATTTTTCCAAGCTTGTATATATCCGAGCTTCACAAGTACTCCAATCGTCTCTATAATCTGCTAACCATTTGATTCCAAATTTTCGGTTTAATAAATAGCCAAAACGAAATATTGGAAAGGGACTAGCCGTTATTATTAATCGATCAATATCTTTATTCTGTTTTAAATACGACTTTGTGAAAGTGTATATATTTCTATACGGTAAAACTCTAGTTGTGAAATTAAAAAATAGCATTTCAAAAAAGGTCAAACCTTTTCTAAGAAAAGTAACGAGTTTAGATTGATTTGCATACAATCGATCTCTAAAACTGCTTTTATAAGGTAAATAATACACCTCGTAATTTTCATTTTTCTCATGAATTATTTCAACACCTGAAGAAATTCCAGCATCTTCAGGTTTTCCAATTGGTAAGTCCCAATTTCGAGTAATAATTATGGGATAATAGCCGAATTCTTTCAAATATTTAGCCCATCCTAACGCACGCTGTGAAGCCGTTAAATTACAAGGGGTAAAAAAATAGGAAAGTACGATTACTTTTTTCATTTATAAAAGGAGCTTTTTGCAAAGTTAATCAAATCGAGCCAATTCGAAATACGTCTGATTCGATTGCATATTTTGAATTTACTTTTGATAAAAATTTATCTAATGCAAAAACATTCATTGGAGAGCATAATTTAGGATGACTTATTAAATGTAAAAAATCATCTTTTTTAAAATAATTAGAATATAATGATGATTTCACGTTATTCAATAATTCAATTGAAAAAGATTCTTCACTTTTAAGTTTATTTGAACGTTCTGTGCTTTTTACAATATTCCCAGAAGAAGTTCCGTCTCCCCATCGTTTCCACGAATCTTTTTTATGATTCTTGCGATAATACAAACCGTTTAAAATCTTATACAATCCATCTATCTGACATTGATCTAAAGTAAATTCGATAAATTTACCTTCACTATTTTCCACATTTACTTCTTCTGAAAAATGATAAATTCTATCTTTCGGATACTGAGGATAATCAAATTTATATCCTGATTTATTTCCGTCACTTTTTGCGTTGCGTAAAACACTAAAATCTAAAGATATGTTGTATTTATCCATCTGACTTTTATAATTCAAAAAAGGCTGTGCATATAATCCACCAGCTCTGCATCCAAAAGTCTTTGGTTTCTGAATTCCTGAATAAATTTCAGCTATGATTTCGTTTGACTGATTAAAAACCATTTCTATCTCATTTTTAGACAGATTACTTAATGCAAATTTTGTTTTATCACTTACATCCCATTGATTTATATCTTCGAGGTATTTTGCATCTAACCAATGTGGGTGTAAATGATGAAAGACATATCCACCAGTTTCAGCTATTTTTCTTAGTAAGTAAATAATCTTGTTATAGTCAAATAGTGCTTTTTCGTGAATTTTAGAAATTTGTTTTAATCGAAAAAGATACAAAGTATCAACAAAAAAAATTGAAGATAATTTATATTTAGAAAGAACTTTTATTATTTCTTCTGTCGGCTTTAACATACAATTTTCGACTGTACCACTTTTGTCTCCTAAAAAAAGTTCAAAATCAAAAGTTAATAATAACTGCTTTTTTTTACTCATGATTATTTCTATTTTCTAATTTTCTCCTTTAATTTTATTAAAAATTTATACAAATTATATTTGAACTTATTTACAACAAAGGTAAAGTGAAAACCTTTATCAACTTGGCTTCCAAATCCCATTTTAAAAGCTAATAAACGTAAATGTTTTTCATTCAATAAATCTCCTTCTCTAGCAGCTCCCATTCGATAATTTTGAATACCTAAAGCGATGTATTTCTTTATAATTTCCCAGTGTAATAACCTCAATGATCCCTGATGTGAACTTAAAGAAGTTCCCGCCCAAAAGTAATATGCATTTGTCATGTCAGAAATATTTACAATTCCTGCGTCTGGGATACCATTGCAATAGGCAACTCCACATAAACTTCGATTTGAATTATCTAAAGAAAATACCATTTTTTTTATTTGTTCATACGAATCAAAAGGAGCATTTTCTAATACCAATTTATCTTTATATAACTTATAGAAATCATCAAAACAATCAAGACCAAATTTTACTTCGACATTCTCCTTCTGAGCTTTTCTTATTAAATTTCTATAAATTGGTTTAAATTGAGCAAAAACTTCTTCTTCTGTTTTATCTTTTAAAGATAATCTGATAATTCCTATTGAATGACCGATTGCGGAAGATGGAATATGCTTAAAGTTTTCAATATGAATGGGAGGATTTATAAAATCAATCGTTTTATTACTTTTTAGAAAAGAATGTAATTTTTTAAAAAAATCTACCTCTTCTTTTTCGTTCAAAGTAATTCCATTTTTTAATGGGGGATGAACGCAATAACCAATTTTAAAAAAGTTTTTATTTTTAATAATCACAGGCATCTGGATTCCTTCTTCTTCAAGAAAAAATAGATTTCCCTGAACATCTGTATTTAAATAAGTATAAAATTCAGACGAAAAAACAATTGGGGAATAATCTTGTGGATTATCTAACTTACTTACTATCCTCATTTATCTTTCTTATCATAATAAAACTCCAAATATTCTGGATATTTTTCTAAAAAAACAGCATCAATTTCTTTTGTTGAGCCAATCACCCTTGCAGGTTGACCTCTTAAAATTGAGTAATCAGGGAAATCCCCTTTTACAAATGAAAATGCAGAAACAATACAACCTTTCCCTATTTTAGATCCAGGCATGATAACCGCATTTGCTCCTACATACGTGTTTTTGCCAATAAAAACTTCTCCACTTTCTAATCCATTAGTCGTTTTATCTTTGCTTAGATATTGTAATCGTATTGTATTGTGACTAGAATGTGTTACGATAGAAACATGATTTGTAATTTGACATCCTTCTTCAATTACAACTTTACGATATCCATCTATATAATTAAAATGACCAATAAATACATTTTTTCCAATACTTACATTCTGTTTATTGGAAACATGAGTCATATTACTAACTCCCGTGTTTTCAGAATCTTTATACCCAATAATTTCAGGTTTGATTTGAGACAACATTAATTTGTATTTGATTTTATCTATTATTTTGAATAACATTTTTAACTTTTCTCAGTTTATTAATAATATTTATAATAGAAGGATAATCCAAATGACTTTTAGGTTTTGCAGCAAGTATTTGTTCAAATTCATCATTCGTAAATCCTAATTTCTTGATAACAAAATCTTTATCAGAATCTAATTGCTGAAGGTCATCATAAGGATTATTTTTAATTAACTCTATCGCTTTTTCTTTCGTTAATTGTCCCGAAACAATCATGGCTGAATAATGAAAAATCCGTTTGTCAACTTTAAATTTTGCAGGAAGAATATAGCCTTGATAAAAACGAGTGAAAATATTTTCGTAATGTTTATGACCATAATCTCTCCATCCATACTGTTCTGATAATATTTTTTTCACATCATCTTTAACGTAGGGTATATAATCTAAAGGATTATAAAATTTAATTTTAGCAATATTTTCATAATAATACGTTTTTGCAAAACCTATAGTAGGATACGTTTTTAATTTTCTTTCTCCAAAACGTTTATGAATTGCTTTAAAGTTTATCAAATCCAATTTAAAATGCACTATGTTACTTGGCATCCAACCTTCTGTAGCAACTTGATGTCCTGTTAAAATATGTTTTATTTTAAATTTTGCTGCCACTTCATTCAATGATGCTTGTGCAGAAAGTTCATTTGCCCAATCTATATCAATAACTGAGGCCCTCATAAAAGCCCTTACTACATCTTGAATTTCATTCCAATCAATTACGACTGTGTATAATTCAAAACCTAATTGATCAATTAATGACTTAATATTATCAACTGCTAATTCAGAATTCCACCCAGTATCAATATGAACTAGTAAAGGATTCAATCCCCATTCTTTTACTTTGAGTGCTAAATAAGCACTATCAACCCCTCCACTTATTCCTAAAAGACAGTCATATTTATTATTTCCTTTATTATTTTTAATTTCAGTCAATAATTTATCTAAATATCCATCTTTTCTCTGATTCTCAATTAATTGATTTTTATTAGAAACTATTGAGCAAATATCACAAACTCCATATTTATCAAGCACAATTTCGGGATGGATTTCACTATCTACCAAGCAGTTTTCACATGAAACTTTTGGCGATTTCCCATCTTCAAATCGATAATGTAAGACATCCGATATTTTAGAGAAATTAACCTCTGAATTAAATGAATTTCTCCAAATTGTTTTTGAATTATCAGAAAATACCTTCTTTTCTTCAAAACTTAATTTTGAAAAATGTTCTATTGCTTCTTTTAATAATTTAACATGGTTCCCATTTTCATGTTCTAATAAAAAACCATTAAAATGATTTTTTAAAATTTCTGGAATTCCTCCTACATTAAATGCAATTGCAGGAATAGCAGCTGAAAAAGCCTCCATCAATGAAACAGGTATTCCCTCTGCTTTACTACAATTTACAATTAAATCAAACTCTTCCTTTTCTAAAGCTTCAAAAACTTCTTCTTTAGGAAGTTTCCCTCTAAAATCAAAAGATATATTTTGTTTTTCATTAAATAATAATTTGGTCCTTTTCAAAAATTCTGTCTCAAATTTTTTAAAGCCATATCCTATATGAACCCATTGAATAGAAATATTATCTATTAAAACGAGAGCATCCACCAATCTATCCATCGATTTAACTTGATTGATGTGAGATATAGTAATTATTTTTAGGGTCTTATCCGAATTTTCTTTTTTTAAATAACATGGATTAATACTTAAATCTTTAACTCCTAAATGCGATTCTATTACTTTATTTTTTGAGATAGTAAACTTATTTTCCAAAATGTACTTTCTCCCATCATTTGAAATAGGTAAAACTTTGAAAGATTCATTGAAAATCTTCTCTCTAAATGGTAAAAATCTCAAATTATGTCGCTCAAAATACAGATCCCATCCATGTAATCTTGTAACAAATTGTAATTTATTCTTTTTACTTATATTAGACAATGAAATACAATTAGTATCACACCAATAGGAATAAAATACAGTCGAATCAATATTAATTTTTTCATCAAGAATTATTTTCTTAATTACACCTTCATTTCTAACTCCTTCAATCCAATAGGAATATATTAATTTAAAAAGTGAAATACTAAATTTCTTTTTATGTTTAAAAATTGCTAAGAAAATTTCATAAATTGGAGTAAATGAAAAAAGCCACTTTAAATTAGCATATTTTTCACCTTTTTTTATAAATAAAACATGAGAATTTTCAGGAACATAGAACTCAAATGGAACATTTTTTAATTTCCTCTCTTCTTCAATGAAATTTATTAAATAAATTTTATCAAATTTTTTAGAAATCACCTTCAACTCCTCTTCTAAAAAAGGTTCGCCTGGACCATAAGGATAGTCTGAAACAAAAATAACAAGAGTTGAAACATTCATTTTATTAATCGATTTTTTAACATTTCATTTTCGCTAAATTAATCCTTTTAAGCGATAAATCAAGATTTTCGAACTCGAAACAAGCTAATTTATCATACATACATCGGTTTTATTTCAAAAAAAACGCATTTTGTTACAAAATGGCGATTAATCGCTTTGATTTATCTATAAATTCGTATTTTTGATACATGATTGTTATTGTTGATTATAAAATGGGGAATTTAGGTTCCGTTTCGAACATTATAAAAAAAATTGGTCACACTTCGATAATTTCGTCTGATATTGCAACAATTGCTAATGCTTCTAAAATTATTCTACCAGGTGTTGGATCTTTTGAAAAAGCAATGAACAATTTAAATGAATTAGGTTTAATTGATATTCTTAATGAAAAAGTTGTTCAGCAACAAACACCCACTTTAGGAATTTGTTTAGGCATGCAATTAATGACCAATTTTAGTGAAGAAGGAAATGTCAAAGGATTAGGTTGGGTAAATGCTAAAACTGTTAAGTTTGAATTATCCAATTTCCCAGAGTTAAAGATTCCACACATGGGTTGGAATGAAGTTAATTTCCCTCAAAATCATTTTTTATGCGAAAACTATCATGAAAAACCTCGTTTTTACTTCGTTCACAGTTATCATGTTGAATGTGAAAATGAGGAAAATAAATTAATGACAACAAAACATGGAATAGAATTCACTTCTGCCATTGTTAAAGGCAATATTACTGGCGTTCAGTTTCATCCTGAAAAAAGTCACAAATTTGGAATGACCCTTTTTAAAAATTTTATTGAAAGATGTTAAGAACTAGAGTCATCCCTTGTTTGTTACTCAATAATAATGGATTGGTAAAAACCATTAAATTTAAAAACCCATCTTATGTTGGCGACCCTATAAATGCTGTCAAAATTTTTAATGATAAGGAAGTAGATGAATTAGTTTTTCTAGATATTACTGCCTCCACAGAGAAAAAAGGTCCTAATTTTAAATTATTATCTGAAATATCTACCGAATGTTTTATGCCGTTGGGCTATGGAGGAGGAATCAGTACACTTCAAGAAATTGAGCAACTTTTTAATTTAGGAATAGAAAAAGTTATTTTAAATTCAAATGCCTTTTCAAAACCTGAACTATTAAAACAAGCAATCACTATTTTTGGAAGTCAAAGTATTGTTGCATCCATGGATGTACGTAAAAACTGGTTAACAAAAAAGCAAACTGTTTATACCCTAGGCGGTCAATACAATACAAAAATAAATCCATTGGAATATGCTAAACAAATGGAAGATATTGGTGTTGGAGAATTAATAGTAAACTCAATCGATCAAGATGGAACAATGGATGGATATGATTACGGACTTATTAAAAACATATCTGAATCTGTTAAAATCCCAATTGTAGCTCTAGGAGGAGCAGGTTCTATAGAAGATTTGCAAAAAGCGAAAGCTTCGGGAGCTTCGGCATTAAGTGCGGGAAGTTTATTTATCTATCAAAAACCACATAGAGCTGTTTTGATAACTTATCCTTCAAAAGAAGAATTTGAAACTTTAATCTAATACAACTACTCAATGTTAAAAGCACTAAAAAAGTTTCAAATTAATGAACAGAATACTCAAAGTTTTTTGCTACTACTTTTTTTTACATTCATCACCTATAATTTATTTCATTCTATCATCTTTTTTGAAGCTTTAAAATTCAGAATTGATAATTCAGATGGTTATGCACTTGGAGACTGGTTGATAAATTTTGAAGATGGAGGTTTCAAACGTCGTGGTCTTGGAGGGTCATTCTTTCTCTGGGTATCAAGATTGACAAACGTTTATGTAGGTAATTTAGTGTATTATTTTATCCTTTTCTTTTACTTTCTATTCTTTGGATTAACTTGGTTTTATCTAAAAAGTAAAAAAATCAGTTTACAGTTCTGGGCAATTCTTTTAACACCTAGTTGCTTTTTATTTTTTGTTAATGATCAATATGCTTTTGGAAGAAAAGAAATTCTTTTATTTACGATTGGTATTTTATACCTCGTACTTTCACAAAAAAATAAGATTAGAGAATGGAAGTATTCAATTCTTATTGCTACTTTGATATTTGTATTTTCATTTTTTCACGAATTAATCTTTTTTTACCTGCCTTATTTTGTGATAATAGCTTATATACATTCCAAACAAAATAATCTTCAACTTCCAATCAAACAATTAGGACTGATAGTAATGTCCTCTTTTATACCAACTGTACTTATATTTTTCCTTGGAGGAGATATTAATCAAGGACAAACATGGTCTGTTTTAAAAGAATATGGCGTAAAAGAATCCATTATGGAAGGTATTATGTCATGGCCTAAAGAAGGGTTTAGTGGTGATAAACAGAATGCTTTAAAATTTGCAAGAGAACATAATTATAAAACGTATTTAATCTCTTTTTTAATTACGTACATCCCTATTTTATTGTTTGTAATAAAATCCAAAACAACATTATTGACACTTAAAAATTTCTTTCTAATAAGTTTAGCCGCTTTATTATTTTCGTGGCCAATTTTCTTTTTAACAATCGATTGGGGTAGATGGTTAAATATACATTTCATTTTTATAATTTTAACTTTTTCGTTGTTTCTTCCTTATTTCAATTCAGAAAATAATCGTATTTACAGTTTAAAAAAGAAACCTATATTGAATTTAAAATCTGTATTACCTAGAACATTACTTTTAATATTTATGATCCTCAACTTGTTTTCATGGAGAATGAAACATGTAGATAAAGGTTTTTTAATAGAAAGAAATAATACTTATTTAACTGTAAGAAAAATACTATTAAGCTTTAAAAATTAATTATGACAGAAACCATTTTAATAACCGGAGGTTGTGGATTTGTAGGTTCAAATCTTGCTATAAAATTAAAAACGAACTTCCCAAAAATCAAAATAATTGCTTTTGACAATTTAAAAAGAAGAGGGTCTGAATTAAACATTCCAAGGTTAAAAGAATTAGGAATTGAATTTATCCATGGAGATATCAGAAACAAGGAAGATTTCAATGAGATTGGTGAAATTAGTTGTTTAATAGAAGCTGCTGCAGAGCCATCTGTTTTATCGGGGATTAATTCAACGCCCGATTATGTTTTGAATACAAATTTATTAGGTACGATCAATTGTTTAAATTTCGCAAGTAAAAACGATGCGAAATTCATTTTCTTGTCAACTAGTAGAATTTATCCTATTGCCAATTTAAATAAAATCAATTATACTGAAGGGGCAACACGTTTAGAAATAGATAAAAATCAAACATTAGCTGGTATTACTCCAAAAGGAATAAACGAAGATTTTTCTCTCTCGGGTGCACGATCTTTTTATGGAACAAGTAAACTTTCATCTGAATTATTAATTCAAGAATATATCGAGTACTACAATCTAAAAGCTGTTATCAACCGATGTGGAGTTTTAACTGGACCTTGGCAAATGGGAAAAATTGATCAAGGCGTTGTGGTTCTTTGGCTTGCAAAACATTTTTGGAAAAAAGAATTAAGTTATATCGGTTTTGGAGGTGAAGGAAAACAGTTAAGAGATATTTTACACATCAATGATTTGTATAACCTTGTCGTAATGCAAATTCAAGATATTTCAAAATTCAATAATGAAATTTTTAATGTTGGAGGAGGAAATGATGTGAGTGTTTCATTAAATGAATTGACAAATTATTGTCAAGAAATTACTGGAAATACAATAAAAATGAATAAAATTGTAGAAAATAGAACGGCTGATATTCCAATTTACATTTCTGACAATTCAAAAATAGAAGAAATTTCAGGTTGGAAACCGCTGATTTATCCAAAAGAAGTATTGACAGATATTTTTGATTGGTTAAAAAACAACGAAGCAAAAGTTAAAGAAATTTTAAGTTAAATTATGGTATTAAGCGTTGTCATTCCGGCATATAACGAAGAAGAATCAATCACCGAAACTATTGATTTAGTGATTACTACATTATTAGAAAACAAGATTGATCATGAGGTTTTAGTCGTGAATGATAATTCTAAAGACGGTACAGAACAAGTTCTTCAAACTTTATCTGAAAAATATTCAACTTTAAAATATGTTACTAATCTAGGTCCTAATGGATTTGGTTTTGCTATTCGTTATGGACTTGAAAGATTTTCAGGTGATTGCGTTGCTATTATGATGGCTGATTTGTCAGACGACCCTAAAGATTTGGTTCGATTCTACAACGAAATGATTGAAAAAAATGTAGATTGTGTTTTTGGTACTAGATGGAGCAAAGGTGGTAAAGTTTACGACTATCCATTTGTCAAAAAGATAATTAACCGAATTGCTAATCGAATCATTCGTATTGTCATGAACATTAAATATAATGACACTACAAATGCTTTCAAAATCTATAAAAAAGAAGTAATTGCTGGTTTACAACCCATATTATCACCTCATTTTAATTTAACTATTGAATTACCTCTTAAAGCAATTATTCGAGGGTATTCTTATTCTATCATTCCAAATTCATGGACAAATAGAAAATTTGGGGTTTCAAAACTGAATATCAATGAGATGGGAAGTCGTTATTTCTTTATTTTAATGTACTGTTTTATTGAGAAATTTTTCTCAAAAGGAGATTTTAAAAAGAAATAAAACATGATTTCCACATACATTCAATCCATTTTTCAGTATTCAATTTCGCTAAGTGAAAAATTCACAGCAAATAGATATTGGATGATTTGGATGTCACTTTTTTGTTCGTTACTCGTAATACTATTTAGCTATCCTAATTATAATTGTGTTTACAATGACCCTTATATTGTTGAGTCATGGAATGCAATCATGACTCAGGTAAAGCATCCATTCCAACAACATGAATATATTGATGTCAGTCATCAATCAAAATTAGCCTTTCGTTTGAGTATTCCTTTGATTGCTCACCTTCTGCATCTTTCTGTATTTGGGATTATTTGTTTACAATATATATTTGGAATTCTTCTTTTCTACATTTCTTCAAAAGTTATAAAAGAAATTACAAAAGACAATTTCATCACTTTCATCATCACTTTATCACTCGCATTTATCTATTCAGGAAAAGTTTCATTTTTAGAACTAAGAGGTGCTTTTGATGGATTTGCTTTGTTTTTTCTATTATTAGCTCTCTATAAAAAAAATGTTTTCTTAATCGCTTCTAGTGTATTAATAACCTCATTAACAGATGAAAGAGGTTTAATTGCTTGTTCTTTTGTTTTTATTTACTGGTATATTCATGAATCAAATAGTACTCGTAAATTTTTCACTAAACAAACTGTTTCAGTTATTTTAGGAGGTGCAATCTATATACTAACACGACTTTCTCTAGCTCATTTCTTTGGGCTAAAAACACAATCTGCAGGAATTGGATTACAAGTATTAGCATCCAACCTTAATCTAATCCCACTTGGAATTTGGCATGGTTTAGAAGGTTTTTGGATTTTCTTAATCATTGCAATTATAACTTTACTTTTCAAAAAAGAGAAATTAACTCTTTTCTTGTTTATTTCTGCTACTTTTTGCGTTATTCTTGCAAGTTGTTTAGTCTCTGATGTGACCAGAAGTGCCGCCTTTTTATTTCCAGCCATTTTTGTTGCTTTAAAAATTATGATAGATAACGACAGTATCCTTTTCACTAGAAAAACAGCACTATTAACACTATTATGCTGCTTCATCTATCCAGCTTATTTCAGTGGTGGAGGATATCGAATTGAATGGACTTATCCTTTCCCTGTCCGTTTCATTTTTAATTATTTTGCATCTTAATTAGCAATTATTTTATCCTTAAAAAATGTCAATAGTCTCTCGAATTAAATCTAAAATAGAACGAACTGTTGTAGATAATTTGTTTTCTTTTCACCTTGAAAAACTGCTAATTTCGAATAAAAAAATCAATACAATAGTAATGTATCATGGTATTGATTCAAACGAAAACACGCAATTTAATTCCAGAAGTATTGGCGTAGAGAATTTTAAAAAACAAATTCTATTTCTAAAAAAGAACACAAATATTATTTCTTTACAAGATTTTTTTGAAGAAAAATTTGACCCAACTAGAAGTAATATTGCCATCACTTTTGATGACGGATTTTTAAATAATTATAAATATGCAGTTCCATTTTTAAACGAACAAAAAGTACCTGCTACCATTTATGTAACTGGATTAAATCAAACTCAAGACGATATTTTATGGCCTGATTTTTTAGATATTTCTAGCTATTTTAACAAGGAGGATATAATCATTGATTCTATACTTTACTCTAAAAATAGTCAGGGAAAATATTATTCAATTGAACTTCAAAAGACATTGAACGAAGTAATTAAACTAAAAGGTAATTATGATTTTAAATTAAAAGTCTATACTGAATTTAAAAAAACAGGAATCAAATTCAAAGAAAATGAAAACTATTTTGATTACTGGAAGCTAATGAACAATGAACAATTAATTGAAGTAGATAAGAGCCCATATGTAAAAATTGAATCACATGCTTTTTGGCATAATAATTTAGGAAATATCCCTCTAATCGAAGCTGAAAAAGAATTAATAGACTCTAAAAATTATCTCGAAAATTTATTGCAACGTGAAATAACCGAAATTGCATATCCTGATGGGTCATACAGCAGAGAATTATTGGACATTGCCACAAATTTAGGTTTCAAATATCAACTTGCAGCAGCTAGGTACAATTTTAATGAAGATATTTTAGATACTCGTATCAAAGATAGAGTTGGTTTATACCCTTCTGTTTCTTGGGCTAACCAAATGTATGCGCTTTTTAAATAAATTAATACTATGGAAATAATTGATAATAAAGACTATACATTCAAAAGACTTGATGATTCAAATTTATCTGATTTGATTTATTTGATGAAATCTGTACATGGAAGAGCAAAATCATTCGATTATTTTAAAAAAAAATACGACACAAAATATACTGGCAAAGAAAATATAGGCTTTTTCGCATATGATAATAAAGGTGAACCAGCCGCTTTTTATGGTATTTTCCCGTGTATTATGACTGATGGGAAGGTCCAATTTGTTGCAGGTCAGACAGGAGATGTTATCACAAATCCTAATCATCAAAAAAAAGGACTATTTTATAGTGTTGCGAAAAAAACACATGATTTAGCAAAAGAAGAAGGACTTCAACTAACATTTGGTTTTCCAAATTCTAATTCTGCACCAGGTTTTTTTAAAAAATTAAATTGGATCAAAATAGGTCGACTAACATTATTTGAAAAATCATATAAAACATTGAATTTTTATAATATTTTAAATAAATATACATTCTCTAAACCATTTTATTTTACCTATTTTAAAATCTTTCATTTTTTTAATAAATGTGAGCCATTTGTTTCTTCAAACAATATTGAGAATCGAATAAGTGTATTGAGAAATAGTGCCTATTTAGAAAATAAAAGCTACGAAAAAACATATTTTGTCAAGATAAATAAATTTAAAATTTGGTTTAAATTCGGAGATGGTATTTTAATTGGAGATATTGAAAAATTTGATTTATCAGAATCAGAAACATTTTTTAAAAGTCTTAATGCATTCGCTAATCAAATTGGTATAAAAAAAATTAAACTTGAATGTATGCCAAATTCATTTCTATTCGAATTATTTAGCCAAAAATTCCTTCAAAATGAGTCGATTGAAATTGGTTATTTACCATTTAATAACTTAGATTATTCAAATTTATTATTGTCCGGAGGAGATTCAGATACTTTTTAAATTCAAAAAATAACATTTTAGAAATTAATTTTAATCTCTATATAATTGAATTAGTTTTTCTGAATACGCCTTGATATCATACTCCCTCGAGTATTCCTTTGCATTATTTCCTATTTTTAATCTATCTGAAATATTGTCAATCAAATAAATTACTTTTTCAACAAATAAATTCAAATCTCTATTAAAGATTAAAAAACCATTGTGATCATCAACTATTAATTCATTATTTCCACCACCAGCAGTTGTAACAACAGGTAAACTTGAAGCCATTGCCTCAATTAAAACTAATCCGAAGGCTTCTTTAAAGGCTCCGTGAATATAAATATCCGACTCGCTTAAATAATCATTCACATTTGGAACATTGCCTCTTAAAAAGATACAATCTGTTAATTTCAATTCATCTATTTTCGCTTGTAAGACACTCCCCATGTCACCAAAACCTAAAATCTCAAGTTGAACTTTATATTGTTTTTTTCTTAGCTCAGCAATTACTTCAATCAAAAAGAGGTGTCCTTTATTTTCAAGAAGATTACCAACCGTAATGAGTTTAATAATTGATTGATCTGTTTTTTCTGTTTTATAATACAACGATGCGTTAATTGCATTCGGAAGATATTCAATGTTTTTTGAAAAATTTGAAGGCAAATTTTTATAGAAATAATCTCTTGTATTTTTAGAAATTACAATAAAGTGATTGTTACATTCTTTGTATTTAGATAGAAGCCATTTTACTTCGAAAAAATCTGTTATTCTTCTTTTAAATGTTTTATTATTCCAAAAATTAAATTGTTCGATATTATTATGACAATGAGTGAAATATTTTATGTTCTTATACACTTTAAAACGTGTAATTAATTCAGATTGAAATAAATGAGAATGAATTACTTGAGGGGAAAATGCATGAATTATCTCATCGAATTGATTATTCGATAATTCGATTTTACGCTTTAATAATGATATCTGTACAATCGTATTAATTTCTTCTATTGAAACCAGTTGAACTAATTCTTCTGCTAGATTTAATTCATGAAAAGTATAATGCAAAGGTTCTAAAATAACGATCTTCACTGTATGTCCTTCTTTAGCTTGTTGAATAGCTAAATTGCTCACTAAAATTTCAGCACCCCCGCAACCTAAAGTTGGTATTAAATGAAGAATATTCATTTTAAAATTAATTACTTTAGTTAAATAAATTTAACAACATTATCTATTATATCTTTCTTTTAATTTCAAAAATGGTTTTTCAAAATAATTATATGAAATCACCGCTAAACCTATCGAAATACCAAAGGTAGAGCAATAAATAATTAAATTTGAAAGTAACCCATTATCACAGTTTTTGAAAAAACCATTTTTAAATAATAATTCTATCACAATCCAATGAAACATATAAATACCGTAAGACATTTTTCCAATAAACAATGAAATTTTAGAATCAATATTTAAAACCGATTTATTTGTAACGATCACTAACATCGCAATGGAAAACAAAATGGCATAAAATTCTTCGTTAAAAAAATTTAAATAGAAACTAGAGAACCATAAAATAAACGGAAGAAAAATTAAAACATAACTGACAATAATATTTTTATTTAGAATACCTATAACTTTAGAATTATTAGATAAGAGGACAGCAAAAAAACCACCACTTGCCATACAATTAAACTTAGTTACATAGAATAATGTGTTGACCAATTTCAATATTTCAGGATCAGGATAATAATTGTTAATGAAATATAAAACAACATGTGGAAGCAACGAAAAAATAATAAATACAATAAAAGTAACGATTAATAAATTTTTAAATAATTTCATTAATAAAGGCCAAAAGAGATAGAATTGTTCTTCTACACCAATTGTCCAAATTTGAGGACTCCCACCCCATCCCATTCCAAAAGCATGTGCGATATTTGGAAAAATCGTTAAGCACAAAATAAGTGTTAAATAATTAGGTGAAAAATCACTAAGCAAATAAGAAATTAAAATCACTAAAAAATACAAAGGCCAAACTCTAAGTATTCTTCGGAAATAAAACTTTTTTAAACTTATTTCTTTAAATTTTTCCTTCTCTTTTGTTAACATAAAAGTGATTAAAAATCCACTCAAAGTAAAAAATAAAATAACTGCTATAAAGCCACCTGTTTTATCAAAAAAAGGAAGCTTGAAAAAATTATCCATTCCCATTTTTGATTTAAATAATTCTACATGACACATAAAGACTACTACTACAGATATTGCTCTGAAAGTATCTAAACCTTTTAAATGTAATTGTTGCTTTATCATTTATATCGTTTTACAAAACCTTTTCTTTTAAATTATGAAATGGTTTTTCAATAAACAAATAAATCAAATAAGAAGATATAATCGTAATTCCTAAAGTTAATAGATAAATTATACTATTTGAAAGTATCCCATTATCAAAATTATCAAATACATGGTTATGAAATAACAATGAAAGTACAATCCAATGAATCATGTACATCCCGTAAGAAATTTTATTTAAAAAAGTAAAAATCTTGTTATCTAAATTAATTACAGTTGTATTCGAAACCATTATCAACATTGAAAAAGAAAATAAAATAGAATAAATTTCTTCGCCAAAATAAGTCAATCTAAAATTAATTGCCCAAAGTAAAAAAGGTAATAGTATAATAAAATAACTTAATATTTTCTTTTTATTGATCCATTCGATAAATGGATATTGTTTTACATACAAAATAGCAAAAATTCCACCACATACAATCCAATTAAATTTCAAACAAAAAAACGCTCTATTTACTAAATTAAACATTTCCTGATCCTGTGTAAATCTATTTAAAACATAAAGAATAATATGAGGTAAAATTGAAAGTGATATGAATAAAAAAACAGAAACCAATAGCAACTTTTTAAAATATTTTATAATTATTGGTCCTATTAAATAAAATTGAATTTCTGTCCCTATAGTCCATATTTGAGGGCTTACAGCCCATCCACCTCCTAAAAAATGAGGTATATTAGGCGCCAAAATCAATGTGAAGAATAAGGTTGAAAAACTCGGAGAATAATCAAAAAGAAAATAAGAAAGTAATATAACGAAGATATATAAAGGGAACACTCTCAAAAATCTTCTTTTATAAAATACTTTAATATTTATTTTTTCATCATTTTCTTTTTTATTAGCTAAAATAAATGTGATCAAAAAACCGCTCAAAGTAAAGAAAAGAATAATGGCTATTAAACCGCCATTTAACCTAAAAAAATCAAGTTGTAAAAAATTTTCAATACCTGCTCTTGATTTAAAAAGCTCAACATGACAAATAAAAACGATTAAAACAGAAATAGATCTATAAAAATCTAAACCTTTTAAATGTAATTTTTTCATATTATTCTCCTTCTTGTTTAAGGTGATATTCAGGAATTGTTCTATTAAATAACAACTTCACCAAAACATACATTTTATGTTTAAAATGAATATTCAGTTTTTGAAATCGAATCGATAAAAACAAATGCTTGAAAGCTAATCGATTCTCTTTTTTATAAATATAGTATTTCATGACATTAAAATGGGTATCTCCGAAAATATCATCCCAAATTTTTGACGGAATAACCTCCATGATTTTAGGATATTTTTTCTTAAATACTTTTAGTCCATTTAATCGTTTTGTAGCCGCATTGTTCTGAATATTAACCGAATTATCGTCATGTATATTGTAAACGACAGTTGATTGTTTAATATGAAAAACAGGATATTTTAAAGCTATTCGTATCCACAGTAATAGATCTTCGACAATTACTATTTCCTCATCAAATAAATCTTTTTTCAAAATCGAATGATGAATACAAACTCTAGCAGGTATAATTGGATTATAAAAAAGATACGTTAGTACATCTCCTTTTAAAACAGGCAAATGCTGTTTTTGTATTTCTCCTTTTTGAGACAACAAATAGTTTGTGAAAAAAAAGGCTTCTGGAGTTTCTTTTTCTTGAATTTCTGAATACAACCCTTCTAAATGAGTCGGAAGAAATTCATCATCACTATCTAAAAAACAAATGTAATCTCCTGTTGAATTTTTTATACCATTATTCCTTGCAACACTTCTTTCAGCATTTTTTTGGTAAACATAACTAATTCGACCATCTTCTTTCACTAGTTGCTTTATAATTTCAGCGCTATCGTCAGTAGATCCATCATCAACCACAATACATTCCCAATCTTTGAATGTTTGATTCTGTATTGAATTAATTGCCTCTTTAATAAATAAAGAACGATTATATACTGGAATTACTATTGAAAAAAAAGGCATGTTTTAACTAAAAATATCTAGATAAGAACTAGTTTGCTTACCAAAAGTAATAATTAAAACCCAATTGAAAAAAGTCTGGAAGAATAAAAAACATAAGATTATTAGACATTAGACATTAGAACGCTTCTCTTTTAGAGATAATCGAAGTAAAAAGTCACACAAAAAGACACTCGATTTACCAAAAAAACTTATTTTTACAGAGGTGTATCAATTTGAGTAGAATCAATTGGTTATGAACTAGTTTTAAAATATGAAAAAATTATCTATTATTATCCCAGCATACAATGAAGAAAAAACTATTCATTTTATTCTGAATAAAATAAAAAATGTCAACCTCATTAATGATATTGAAAAAGAAATAATTATCGTAAATGATTTTTCAAAAGATAATACTGAATCTGCAATTCAAAATTATATAAATACAAATCCAGAATTGACAATTTCGTATTATAAACACGAAGTTAATAAAGGAAAAGGAGCAGCATTACATACGGGTATATCTAAAGCTACTGGCGAATTACTTATAATACAAGATGCTGATTTAGAGTATGATCCTGAGGAATACAATTTACTTTTAAAACCAATTTTAGATGGTCATGCCGATGTTGTTTACGGGTCACGTTTCATAAGTGGAAAACCACATCGAATTTTGTTTTTTTGGCATACGATTGGAAACAAGTTATTGACTAGTTTATCAAATATGCTTACAAATTTGAACCTTACGGATATGGAGACTTGTTACAAAATGTTCAAAACTGAAATTATCCAAAAAATTCCTTTACAAGAAAAAAGATTCGGCTTTGAACCTGAAGTAACTGCTAAAATTTCAAGAGTTAAAAATATTCGAATTTACGAAGTTGGTATTTCTTACTATGGAAGAACCTATGAAGAGGGTAAAAAAATAAGTTGGAAAGATGGTTTTAGAGCTATTTATTGCATGATTAAATACAATATTTTCGCTAAATAATTCTTAAAATGGCTATCTTTTTAATTTATTTATCCATTCTATTTTCTTATTTTTTATTTTCAACTTCTTCTCCTTTTAATTGGTATCTTAAACTAGTAAAGAGCTTAATATTTAACTCCTTACTAATTGTTTTATCCTCTGAAATCTTTAGTTTATTTCACCAATTTAATTATCAATCATTATCCCTTTTTTGGTTACTGGTAACCTTTTCACAAGGTATTATAATTTACAAAAGGTGGGGGTTATCTCCAATTAAAAATGGTATTCAACCGATTTTAAATTTGTTTAAAACATACAAAATCAGTTATTTCTTTTTAATTGTTATTCTTTTATTATTTATTCAAGGGTTAGCTTATCCTCCCAATAATTGGGATTCGCTTACCTATCACATGGCTAGAATTCCCCATTGGGTTGAGAATGAAAGTATTCACAGTTTTACAACGCATATTTATCGACAAATCTATTCTCCCCCTCTTGGTGAGTTAATAGTAGCTCAACTTTGTATTCTTTCTAAATCTGATCTTTTTGCAAACTCAGTTCAATTACTTTTCGCAATTGGCTGTATTTCAAGTAGTATTGCTATCGCAAAAGAATTTCAATTTAGTAGAAGAGCCATTCTTATTATTTGTCTACTGATAATAAGTACTCCTGAATTGCTATTACAATGTTCTTCCACTCAAAATGATTTAATTGTTTCCTTCTTTATTTTGACTTGCATTTTATACTGTATAAAATCTTACAAGGAATTAAAACTTTTGACCCTACTTTTAGTTGGGTTAACTGCTGGTCTAGCTTTCTATACAAAAGGTACAGCCTATATTTACCTTTTTCCCTTATTTTTAGTTTGGGGGATAATGTTGCTTCTAAAACACAAAAAGATAATCCCTCTTTTAAAACTTGCAGCAATTCCACTTTTAATTTTACTAATTAATTTAGGATTTTATGCCAGGAACTATTCTCTTTCTGGTGATATTTTAGGAAAAAATGATGACCGTTTATTTAATGAAACATTTGGAATTCCACAATCTATACTAACAACAACAAAAAATATAGGAAACCATTTAGCTTTACCTCCTTTTAGTAATTATACAAACCAAGTTATCGAAAAAATGCATCTTGTTTTAGGTGTTCCCATCAATGACATTGCTACAAATTTTAACGGCCTTTCATTTAAACTTGAAAAATGGCAACATCATGAAGATACTACTTCAAACTTTTTCCAACTTCTACTTTTTTTTATAGCCCTTCTATTATTTCTGAAAAATAGAAAAAAATTACCCAAATTAAGTTGGTTGCTTTTTCTATTTCCATTAGTTGAATTTCTACTCTTTTCTTTCATTTTAAAATGGCAACCATGGCATACTCGACTTCAAATGCCGATCTTTTTAATGATTCCATTTTTTATCGCATACATTATCGATTTTTCTTTCAAATCAATAGAGCTTTTTCCTAAAAAACTAATTATTCCGTTCTCTTTTATAGTGGGATATTCCGTTCTAGTTTTACTTTTAAATCCTACACGTCCAATTATATCAAATTCAAAAGTGAATGTAAACGATGTGCGCTTTAAAAAGTATTGTGCAAATTATTTAAGTTATGAAAAAGATTTTCGTCTTGCCCGGTTTTATTTAAAAAAATACGAAGGAAAAACAGGTGTAGAAATTGGAGGCGATATGTGGGAATATTTATTGTATTATGATATTTTTTCAAACCATAGAAAACTGGGACTCCCAATAAACGTGGATAATGTAACTAATAAAATAAGTCATAATAACAAAGATTTAAAATGTATTATTAGTTACAAAAACTTACCTCTATATAGTTGGCATAAAATGAAATTTAAAAAAATAAACAGTTCGAAATTATTCACTATTTATTTAAAAGAAATTTAAATCATGCTTTTGTATTTATTTTTATACTTCATTAGTTTTACTCTACTTTTTTTGGTGGGACATTGTGTATTATCACTATTCTCAACAAATAAAGAATCCAATTTTAGCACTCTTTTTTTCAAGTTATTCATTGGACTCGTTAGTTCTGTGTCACTTTTTTCTATTCTAAAAACGAATGGATTAACAATTAATACTGGACTTCTGTTTATTGCTTTTCTTTATATCTTAATTACGAAACAAAAATTAAATTTCACAAACTATTTTCAACGCATTAAACTTACAAAAGTCGATTACATTCAAGTATCGAGTTTAATTATTATATCAAGTTGTGTGTTTTTTTGGAAGTATTACTGCCTTTTTAACAATAATCAAGAATTTCCTATAGTCATCAACTCTGATTCTATTTTTCATTCCAATATATCCATTTTTTTAAACTCGGTTGGAGTTGAGAGTTTAAACACAAACTATTATTATCCACCAGACGGAACACACCCCTATCATTATTTTGAAGGATGGACAATCGCTTTTTTCTCATCTATTTTGAATTTAAACGCTTGGATTACGGAAGAAATTATTGTGTATCCAATCTTCGCATTACTAATCATTTCAGGTATATGGAGTTTAATAGAAAAAATTACTCAACTCACTCTGTTCTCAAAAATTGCAAGTATTTCAGTATTATTTTTTAGTAGCTTTTACATTGCCAATTTATCTCAATTTGGTTCGGTTTTTAATTTAAAAGATACACATTGTTTTAATTTTAATGCAATTGATGAATTTTGGGGACTGAAATTAGCTGTCGCCTATATTTTCTCAATCGCTGGAATGAATTTACTTATTGATAAAAAAATAATCGAGTCTGCCTTGTTATTATTGGCCCTTCCTGTAATATCAATTACATTGGCGCCAGGAGTTTTTATGGCAACTTCAATCTTGTTATTTATCCTTTTTATTTTTAATAAAAAACTAAAAATAGATACTAAAATTTCATTTTTACATTTAGGTATTCCTATCCTTGTCTTTGTATTTATCATTCTCTTTTACAGATTTAGTGGAGCATCTCAAGAATACATACAAACTCCTTCAAAAGCTGATTTTTTAAATGAATTCAATTCCATATCTGCAATAAAAAATAAAATTAGTTTCTTTATTTATAGAATACTACAAATTATTGTTCTCTACGCTCCTGTTTGGATTCTATTTCTAGTTTCCTATTTTTCGAATAAACTAAATTGGAAAAACAAACTTTCACAACTGTCATTTCTTTTCTATTTTATCGTCTTCCTTGTCAATTCCTCATTAATTGTATGGCTATTATTATCTTTCGGTTTTGGAAGTAAAGCTTATTTCTTTTATGCTTCTCTTCCTTTTATTAATATTTTTTCTGTTTTACTTTTAATTATTTCTCAAGAACTAACTGATTCAAAAACAATCAAATGGAGTATTCGTTTTTTTATTTTACTAACGATTTCAATCTTTGCCTTTAGAAGTTATTCCATATATACAGAAAACAAAAAGAAACTATGGGATAATTACTCACCTGAATTTATTTCAAAAGTTTATACTGCATCGAAACAAGTAAAAAATACACTTGGAGGAAGATTTGAGGGGAATGAATATTTTAACAATCCGGTTTTTATTGACAATGTAGATCACTTTGGTCCATTTTTAAGTGGCTTTAATAAAAACCGTCATCATTCTTTTATTCCAACTTCACTTTCTTCAATAGAAGTTTCAAAAGAGCAATTAAAAAACACATTGAATAAAAACTATATACTGACTTCTCCGTTTTATATTTTTCAAAAACAATTAAAAAAATCTAAAAAATTTATTTCTAACGGACAAGCTAGATTAGAATTCATTAAAAAAAATAAAATTGATTATTTGATTATTAACAAAAATATTGAACTTGATTCTATTATAAAACCTTTTATAAAAAGAGAAATTAAGGATAAAAAATCAGGTATTTCATTTATCTTATTAAATCCTATTAAATAAAAACGAAACAATAAATATGATTTATTTTGTTATTCTAATAGTATTCTTGGGAGTTATCGTAGGCTTCAGTCAATTCATTAAAATTGAATCGATTGAGGAATCAAATTTAAATTTTTTCGTACGTCAATTAAGTGTTGTTACAATCGCTATTTCTTTATTCGCAGCCATTGCTACAAAAGGCAAAACCATCTTTCTTCTTTTTATATTGTTATTTATTTATTTATTCATAAAGAAAAAAATTTCCTTCCAACCACCTAAACAACTAAATAACAATAACTTAATTTCAATATTTTTAATAATTCCTATCATTATTATTCAGTTTTTACTTCAATTTGACCTATCCAAATTGACTCCCTTTTTACCTTCCGCTGATATTTTAGAATATGCCACTTTTGCCAGTTCAATGGCACAATTTGGTAATGAAAATAAATATGAAGCATTAAATCATTTGTATCCTCACTTATTTTCAGGTGTTGGTCCTTATCATTACTACGAAATTTGGTTTACCTCACTTTTAGGTAATCCTACCGGTAAAAGTTATGCTTTACTCCTACAATTGGTTGTTTATCCCTATTTGATATGGCTTTTTATACTAGGTATTTTATCGGTATTCGAGCAATACACAACCAAAATCACTATTAAAGAATATACTCTTTGCTTTTTATTTCTTTTTATAGGTCCAGTATATCTTTCAATCTATCAATCTATTTTTAATGATGGTGATTTTTTCTCTTCTACTGTATTTACGGTTCCTGGATTTGTAAAACAAACATTGGCCTTTTCGTATTATGGTCAAAAACACCTTCCTGTCTATATCTTCGGAATCCTCTCTTTTCTTTTTTTATTGAGAAAAGACTACACCAATGCCATTTTAATCGGTTTAATGACTTCTGTATGCTCATTTGGAACATTTCCAGGAGTATTTGGTGCGTTTGGCATATTATTTCTTTTCAAAAAAGAACTTCACACAAAATTTAATTTTATTATGTTTATTGGGATTGGGATTATTTCGGTCCTAATTATGGTTTTATTTAAGATGGAGATTAATACTGAAATTTCTCAAAAAACTTTTTATGTTCATGATTTCTTAAAATATTTAAACCTGAAAGGAGAAATGATTCGAATAGTTACGAAGATTATGGGCCCCTTTTTATGGCTATCAATCTTGTATTTTCCTTTTATCATTCTTTTTTATACCAACAGAAAATTGATATTTGGTGAAAAAGAATTTAAATGGTTATATCTATTAACAGGGGGATTATTTATCAGTGGTAGCTTATTTATTTCATTGGTTCAAGGATTAAATTCTGATCAATTTTTAACCAATTTAATTCCTTTGTTTAATATTAGTATTGTAATTATGGTGATTTTTCTTTATTCCCATAAAAATTTAAATTTAATGAATTTTATATTACTCATAGTTTCTATTATTCTAAATATAACCTTTACTTTAAATTACACATTTAAAAGTACTGTTTCAAATAATCAATTATATTGTGAGAAAACAATACAAAAAATAAAAAATGAACTTCTCAAAAATAAAAACAATTGTTTAATAGCTTATTTGTTATCTAATGAAATAATATCAATTAAACCTCCTTCAAATTGGTATTCACAAAAACCAGGTAAAATATTAATACTTGAAAATTACTTAAACTTGGTGAATATAAATTATCCTTACACTTCTTATGAAAGAAATACAAGTTCTATTGCATTTAGCCCTGATAATCAAATGCGATTTTACTTAAAAGACAAAAAAGTACCTATCCATAATTTTGGAAAAATTCAAGTAAACTTTTTAAAAAAGAATAAAATTAAATGGATTTTTTGTGGAAAAGGAACAACTATTTCAAAAGAAATATCACCACTAATTGAAATTTCTTTTTTCGATACAGTTTCGGGAGAAACATATCTTAAATTAAAATAAAATAGAAAATGAGTAATCCTAAAGCAATATACTTTAAAAACTTAGATGGTCTCAGAGCATTTGCTGCCCTTTCCGTTTTATTATATCATTCCGCACATTGGTATAAAATTCCTCATAATTTTAAATTATATTACTTTTTAACATTTGGTGATAAGGGAGGAGCTTGTGGTGTTCAGTTTTTTCTAATATTAAGTGGTTTTTTAATAACCTATTTATTATTTACTGAACAGGGTACAAACAAAAAAATAAACATATTCAATTTCTATATTAGACGGTTACTTAGAGTCTGGCCTTTATATTATTTAACCTTATTGATTGGCTTTTACATTTATCCTTTAATATTAAAATTCATAACTGGACAAAATTACATAGAAAATGCTAGTCTATTTTTGTACTCTATATTTGCGGTTAATTTTGATCACATATATAATGGGAATCCAAGCATTGGAATATTAGGTGTACAATGGAGTGTAGCTATTGAAGAACAATTTTATCTCTTTTGGCCTTTATTTTTTTACATATCAATTAAATCCAACTATTTTCCAGTATTTCTAATTTTAGTAACTCTATTTTCTGAATTATTTTACCTTCAAAACTTTAACACTTATATTGGATATTATCATTTTTATTCAAATATTCGTTTTTTAGCAATTGGAGGTTTAATTTCATATATAAGTTTTTATAAACTCAATTGGATTGACTATTTTTTTAAAATGATAAGTTTGAAAAAAAATATGATAATTTATTCATTTTGTATTTCCTTACTTTTTTTAAATAATTTTTTAGTTGCAAAATCTACTTTTTTTAATTTAATTTTTGAAATAATTCCAATTTTATTTTTCTCCTATGTGATTTTAGAGCAAAATTATTCTGGAAATTCATTTGTAAAATTAGGAAAATATAAAACATTAAATTGGTTAGGTAAAATAAGTTATGGAATTTATTTGTACCATATGATTGTTATCTACTTAATAACAAACTTAACTACAAACTATAAAGAATTTTATTTAATTAAAATTATAATTACAACAATTTTAACTTTATTAATAAGTCATTTAAGTTATATTTATTTCGAGAAATATTTTATTAGCTTAAAGCATAAGTTTTCGAATATACTTTAAGCTAATAAATTCTTGCTGGAAAATTTTTATCTCTCTTTTTTAAGAAATATTTTTCAATAGAGTATGTAATTGCAATTCCAATCAATATAGAAATAAATGACGTTACAATAAAATTTAACCTGTGATTATAATAAGGTGTATGATCATATATTATTCGCATCAATTTTTTAATTACAAAAATATGGAATATATATATTGAATATGAGCTATAACCTATTTTAGAGACCATATTTACAATTGGTTTGGAGAAAATTCTATTTAATTGTTCATTAATATTTCTTTCCATTAAAAAATAGATTAATAATAGACCAAATGAAACAAAAAGTAGTGTAAATCCAATTGTTACAGTAAAATAACTGACATTTGCTGGAGTATATGTAGTCCAAAAAAGACCTATCACAATAAACGTAAGTATTACAACTTTAAACTTCAAAAGTTTTGCCAAAATAGATCTTTTAAAAAAATAAAAATAGGCAATTAACACACCTGCAAATAATGAATCTATCCGTAAATGTGTCATCGTAAAACTTTTATTAGTTAGATTATAGGAATCATTAAACGATATACGAAACAATAGACATAAAACCATTAATCCGAAAATTGAAAACTCAATTACACCAAATTTTAACGAATCATGATCCACTTTCAATGAAATCCATTTTTTCTTTAAACTGAGCCACAAAATAAAAACTAAACCAATATAAAAATGTTCTTCAACAGCTAACGACCAAGAAACTGGATTTATAGCTCCTACACCATTTGTATAATTTTGAATAAAAAATAACTCACTAAATATATCTAATATTTTAACATCCTTCTTAAAAATAAATACACTCAAATAGATCAGAAAAGAGATATAATAGATTGGGTAAATTTTATATCCTCTTCTAATCAAAAAAAGACCAGGTTTGATATCTCCAAATTTTAAATATTCTTTAAATAATAATCCTGAAACTAAATAGCCACTTAAAACAAAAAATAAATCGACTCCAATCCATCCCATTTCAGTAGTAAATTTAAATAATGGTTGGTGCCTCAATAAAACTAATAAAATAGCTATTCCTCTTAAAAAATCAAGTTCTCTTAATCTGCTTTTATTCATCTGATTCAATTCGTTGTTTAGTCTTCTATATTTTTAAAAAGCATTCTATAAATTCTTTTTAATCATATCGTAAAACAAACGACTAAAAAGTAATTGTCCTTTCGCATTTAAATGATCAGAATTTATAAATAACTTTTCATCTCCAAATGAATCAAGATAATTTATCTTTCCAATCATCTTTTTTTTAGGAAAAATTGAAGCTAATTTAATATCCATATATTTTTTAATGTCTTTGCATTCCTTTAAATATTTTTTTGTGAAATCAGATCTTCTAGGCATTGTAACTGCATAAAAATCAATCTTTTTACACTTACATAATTCCACCATTTTAGCCAAATACTTAAATTCAAGATCAGACCATCCATATTCGGATATTTGAAAAGTTTCACTTACTGCAGGATTAAATTCTTTTGGAGCTTCCATAGAAATTTTAGCTCCTAAATCAGACGGAATAATGGTATTCTTTCTTAATTTACTCTTGTCACTTGAAAAGAAATAATCGTATAAATTAGTAAATCGATCAAAGAAAACCATGTTGTCATGGTCTCCAAAGTAATTAACACATTCCAAAAAATTATAATCCAAATAATAGTAATGATAACGATTTTTAAAATACCCCCTAGTATAAATAATAGGATCTATTCCATAATAAAGTTTCGAAACGTTACTCAGGTCTAAATTCTTTAAAATGAAGTAGGATTCAATAGGATCTCTAGCATCAAATCCAATATTTACAAATGAGATTGTATCATGCGCTAATTGATTCAATAATTTAGGATTAAACCCAAATCGAACAGTAGAATTCCCCCCTATTAATACTGTATTTTTTTTAGGTAAACAATTTACCCATTTATTTAAATGAATTGGTTTATCAAATACTTTTTCAAATTTATTATCAGAAAAAATATCCTTTTTAAACATGATAATACAACTCTCACAAACCAAAATAATAACAAGAGGTATGGAAATAAATTTTAAAACCTTTTTTAAAAACAATTTCATGATTTACTATTTACAAGGATTCTTTCAATATTATTCTTAAACTCAATTATATCAACTTCTAAATTTCTTGAATAAAAATCTTTTTCGCCTTGATCTATTGTTTGGCAGAATTGAACGTAATAATCAATCTTCAATAATGAGGCTATTCTCCAAAATGGAAAACGAAACTGTTTATGATTTTCTACTAAGGGGGTTAATTCGAACAAAATACTCTTGGGATTCATAAACATCGTGTTGGTTAATCCTGCTCCATGCATTGAAATTAAAATTTCAGCATTTTTCATGAGGATAACTTGTTCATTTATAGAATAATCTTCAAAACATATTGATTGAAAACCATACTCTTGCAAAAAGAGTTCAATAGCCTCTTCGTTTATTATTTTCCTCCTATTTGCTTTTTTACGTGTGACATAAATCCGTTTTATAGGTGTTACATTATCATTAACTATTACACTTTCAGAACTAAATAAATTTCTAACAGTTTCTAGATGATCAGGATAAAACTGAGATGTCCATGGACGTACCTGTGCAAAAATGAAATTCTTAACAAACATGTGATGATCAGACTTCACAATTTCCATTTTTAAATTTGGAAATAAAGTCAAAGAATCTTTAACATATGAAATTGTTTTCCATTCTTCAGGAACCAATAAAGTCGCATTTGGATATTTTTGGTGAATAACAATTAGACGTGGTAAATAGGTCGTTAACCAAGAAAAATAACCAAACCAAGGGGTGTGAATGGTAAAATATTCTCCTTCATTAAAATGTTGAGAAGGTAAACTTTTACCAAATTTAGAAACCAAATATTGTTCAACAGCAATTCTCCAATGTTGTTTATAAAAAGTAGAATCATACTTACCAATTAAATTTTCAGCTGATTTGAAAGGTAAAAATAAACGATGAATCAACAGTCCCCAATGCGAAATAAACACATTTTTCAGTTTCTTAATTTTTAAGTTTTTATTCTTATACCTCTCCTTCGATAAAAACAAATACAGCTTATCTTTTGATACATTCAAAGGGAGTTTTGTACGTATATTTTTCATATTAAAAACCTATTCTATTAAAACAATAAGTCGTAAATTGATCTGCGCCATCACCATTTAAATGAATTCCATCAATAAAAAAAGAATCATCCCACTTTCGTTCATTCGAATTAACAAAATTTCCTCCTCGGTTACAAACAATATTTTCCACCTTTTTACAATGTGTTAACAATATTTCACTATCTTTTTTAATTAATGTTTTTTCTCTTGTCGGAGATTGAAAAAAGAAAAATTGTATATTATTCTCTTTACAATAATTTGATATACTATCTAAGTAAATATAGTATATATTTTCAGGTTCCTCTATGAAAGAATTATTCCATCTCTGCAAATTATACTGAAAATTTTTCGAATCAATCTGAATTCCTCCATTATCATCATACTTCAAAGTCATAGAAAAATTTCTACCTGACTTATATTCTTTTTTTAATAAACTTTCTCTAAAATAATACTTTAAATTAAAATATTCTAAATGATAAAAAATCGATTTTGTAGACATTAAGTACTCAACTATTTTATTGATTTTATATTCATTTTCGTCTAAATCATTTTTACCTTTAGCTGTAAAATCAATAATATTACTAACAAAAATCAAAGATTTTGGCTTCTTAATTTTTGTTTGAATTTTTAATAAATCAAAATCCGTTTTTAACTTAACCCCCCACGATGATAGATTTAAATAAGACTTTGATTTTAATCTATCCATCACAATTTTTGAAGACAAATTATTCAACGTCATAGAGGACCCTATAGAAAGTATATCAACTTTTTTATTCCTAGAAAACTCCAATTTATCGTTAAAAGAAAAACTTGAAGTAAACTTGGGTGGTGGAATATCATCCCAATCAAGATCATATTTATAAACATAACTCCCTATGATACAAATAAAAAATAAACTACTAAATAAAATAAAGAGAATTATCTTTTTAAAAAATTTCATTATAACAATTATTTTATTGTTTTATAAAATATAGTATTTGAAAATTAAAATGACTAAAATTGAAAATAAATAAACTCTACTTCAGATCCTGAATAATACAGAATTAGAAACAATAAACTGAAATAGAAAGTCCAACGAATAAATAAAGGCCATTTAACACCAAATCGTTCAAGTGCAAATTCTTTTTCTCGTCCAAACCATTCTATCATAAAGAATAATATAATCAATAATGGCAGGCCAAAACTTATATCCCAATACACTAAATTTAAACTTTCAACATAACCACTTTTTGAGAACAAGCCTTTTAATCCATTAGTAATGATATTAATGCCCTGTGTAACTGTTTCTGCTCGAAAGAATATCCAAGCATTCATCGTCAAGAAAAATGTAAGTACAACTGAAAACACTTCTCGGATAGTTGGAAAATATTTTCCTTGAGCTACTGTGTTTAAATAGGTCCGATTGCTTCCAAATAGTATCAAAGGAAGAATGTACAATGCATTTAATAAACCCCATAAAATAAATGTCCAATTTGCACCATGCCAAAATCCACTAACAATAAAAATGATAAATGTATTACGCACTTTCTGCCACATGGAACCTTTGCTCCCCCCTAATGGAATGTACAAATAATCTCTAAACCAGGTAGATAGTGAAATGTGCCATCTTCTCCAAAATTCGGAAATATCCCTTGAAAAATAAGGAAATGAAAAATTTCGTATCAAATCTATACCTAATAATCGAGCTGTCCCTAAAGCAATGTCTGAATATCCTGAAAAATCTCCATAAATTTGAATCGTAAAAAAGAAAGCACCTAAAAGCAACGTTACTCCTTGATAGTCATTGTAATTATTAAAGATTAAATTCGCATATTCGGCACAACTATCTGCAATAACCACTTTCTTAAATAATCCCCATAAAATTTGTTGTAGTCCAGATACTCCTTGTGAATAATTAAAATTTCTAGACTTCTTTATTTGAGGTAATAAATGTGTGGCTCTTTCAATCGGTCCAGCAACTAACAATGGAAAAAAACTAACAAATAAAGAATAATCAACAAAATTTCTTTCCGGCTCGATTCTTCGTTTATAAATATCAATTACATAAGACAACCCGTGGAATGTATAGAATGAAATCCCAACCGGTAAAACAATATTTAAAGTAGAAGGCGAAATATGAAGTCCAACATAGGATAAAGATTCTGCAAAAGAAGCTGCAAAGAAATTATAATATTTAAAAACACATAAAAAGCCTAAGTTGACACCAATACTCAGCCAAAACCAAAATTTTCGATTTCGTTCATCATTCGACTCTTTGATTTTGATTCCGGTAAAATAATCTAGAGCAGTTGAAAATAATAGTAAAAAAAGAAAACGCCAATCCCAACAAGAATAAAAATAATAACTCGCTCCTAAAAGTAAAAGATTTTGAAGCTTACTATTTTGTTTAATAATACTCCAATAAAGAGTGAAAATAATGGGGAAAAAAATTAAAAAACTAAGTGAATTAAATAACATCTTTTTAAAGTTTAATGTTTGATGTTTGATGTTTGACTGTAAAAAGTATATCTTTTTTTACTTGATCTGCAAATTTAGCTGAAAAAATTTCAGACCCTCTTTTATTCATATGCAATGCATTATAAAATAATTCTTTATTATAAGATATACTATCATTTGAATAATCATAAAAAGGTACTTTGTATTTTTTACTAAATCTAGTAAATAGGTTCATGGTTTCTTTTCGATTTATCACACATTTTTGTCCTTCTATAAATTCAGGTGTATTTACTAAAATCACTTTAATGTTTTTTTGTTTACATTCTTTCAAAAAAGCATCAAACAATAGAACAAAAGCCTTATCAACTTCTACTTTATATCTAAGTTTTTTCAAATCTTTACTACTAAATTTTGATCCAAAATCCAAGCCTTGGTAACCTTTAAATCTTGTTTTATTATTAGGTAATTCATTTTTATACAATTGAAAAGCAACTCTAACAGAACCTTTTGTTTTATAGTATCTTAATAGGGGGATTTTATAATCAAAAGTATTAAAACCATTAAATTTTGAAATACAATCTTCAATTTTAAAATTCCATAACATATAAGGTAAAAATTGTTGAAGATTATATAAATTTTCATATTTCGTCAATGTAAATTCATCAACTTCTTGAATAATGTACTTGGGTTGATTATTTCTCTCTAATAATAACTCATGACGTAAATATTGTAAATCGAAATTATGACCATCAATTCCCAAATTATAAAATGTAGTAGGTATTTTTTGAGCTAGAATAGCTGGACTTATATGTTGCCATGCCTTTGAACTTCCATAAATGACAACTTTTGAATTTATATCTCCATTGAATAAATCATTCCATGTATTATATTCCCCAACAGCATATACATTAGCTGTCTTTAAACTTCGAGAAATATAAATATCTAAAACTATTATTCCTAAGATAATAGCAAATAAAAAAAGAAGGAATTTAATGATGAAATTTTTCATTAAAATTGAAAGTATATAAAATTTTGTTTAAGTTTTGAATTGTATAAAGCTACCAATATAATTATAAGTGTTAGAGAAAAATAAACAAAATACCTAGCCCATTTACTATATCGATTTAATTTCTTTTCAGTCATAAAAACATATTCTTTTTCTCTACAAAACCATTCAGAAATAATAAAAATAAAGATCAATAATGGTAACGTAAATCCAACAGTTGAACAAATCACATTCCATGTTTCAATATAGCCACCTTTTGAAAACAACCCTTTTAATCCTTTTGAAATTATTGTCACTCCTTGAAATACTGTTTCTGCTCGAAAGAATATCCAAGCAATCATCGTCAAGAAAAATGTAAGCCCAACTGAAAACACCTCTCGAATAGTTGGAAAATATTTTCCCTGTGCAACTGTGTTTAAATAGGTTCGATTACTACCAAATAGTATCAAAGGAAGAATGTACAATGCATTTAATAAACCCCATATTATGAATGTCCAATTTGCTCCATGCCAAAATCCACTAACAATAAAAATGATAAATGTATTACGCACTTTCTGACACATGGAACCTTTGCTTCCTCCTAAAGGAATGTACAAATAATCTCTAAACCAAGTAGATAGTGAAATGTGCCATCTTCTCCAAAATTCTGAAATATCCCTTGAAAAATAAGGAAATGAAAAATTTCGTATCAAATCTATACCTAATAAACGAGCTGTTCCTAAAGCAATGTCTGAATATCCTGAAAAATCTCCATAAATTTGAATCGTGAAAAAGAAAGCGCCCAAAAGCAACGTTACTCCTTGATAATCATTGTAATTGTTAAAGATTAAATTCGCATATTCGGCACAACTATCTGCGATTACCACTTTCTTAAATAATCCCCACAAAATTTGTTGTAGTCCCGATACTCCTTGTGAATAATTAAAATTTCTAGGCTTCTTTAATTGAGGTAATAAATGCGTGGCTCTTTCAATCGGTCCAGCAACTAACAATGGAAAAAAACTAACAAATAAAGAATAATCAACAAAATTTCTTTCAGGCTCGATTCTTCGTTTATAAATATCAATTACATAAGATAACCCGTGGAATGTATAGAATGAAATCCCAACAGGTAAAACAATATTTAAAGTAGAATGCGAAATATGAAGTCCAATATATGAAAGAGATTCTGCAAAAGAAGCTGCAAAGAAATTATAATATTTAAAAACACCTAAAAAGCCTAAGTTGACACCAATACTCAGCCAAAACCAAAACTTTCTAGCCTTATCATTATTCGACTCCTTGATTTTAATTCCAGTAAAATAATCTAATGCAGTTGAAAATAAAAGTAGAAATAAAAATCTCCAATCCCAACAAGAATAAAAATAATAACTCGCTCCTAAAAGTAAGAGATTTTGAAGCTTAATATTTTGTTTATTAATACTCCAATAAAGAGTGAAAATAATAGGAAAAAAAACTAGAAAGCTAAGTGAATTAAATAACATCTCTTTAATTATTGATGTTTGAAGTTTGAAGTTTGATTAATTTCATAAAAAACTTGAGAATGTCACCTATCAAAAATAGTTGATATACATTCATAACGAAAAGTATTTTATTTGTTTTACCATTGTAACCTTTTGGGTATAAAATAAATGAAATAAATGAATGATAATGTGTTTTTAAACGAGATTTATCTTCATTCGATTTTACTGCCAAATGAAAATGACACATGCTTAATAAACGATTTTTCTCTTTTTGGGGTAATTGTTTTTCTAATTCTTTTTTATTAAAAATTCTTTTTAAATAAAATAATTCTTTTGAAGATTTGTTTTTGTCACTATTCGTAAAACTATCAGGTGCAGAAACATACACAGTGGTTCTCTCTTTTATTTGATAGATCGGATAATTATTTGCTAAAATGCGTAAACTAGTATCCATATCTTCACAAATAATAACCTCTGGATCGAATTTAACTTTTTCAAATATGGATCGATGTACTGCCCATCTTTGAGGATTTACTGTATAGTGTAAGAAATAGGAATAGCTATCCATTTTTTCGTAATCCGGACAACATCTTTCGAATTTATTTCCTTTTATATCTTCATCCCAAGCATTTACAAAAAAGAATCCTTTCGGCTCAGAAAATTTAGTTATTTCTTGATAAATACGTTCTAGATGATTCGATAAATGGTAATCGTCGCTATCCAAAAAACAAATATATTTTCCTTTTGATTTTTCGATTCCTATATTTCTAGAAACACATCGCTCCTCATTTTTGCTATTTTTAAAATAATGAATTCTGTCATCTTTGAAAAAAGAGATTGCCTCCTCTGTATTATCAGTTGACGCATCATCAACAATAATCACTTCAAAATCTGAAAATGTTTGATTTAAAAGACTTTCTATCGCTTTATGTATCAAATGCCCTCTATTATAAGTAGGTATTATTACAGAAAAATAAGGACTAGAATTATTCATTTATTATAGACTAAAAAACATAAGACTGTAATATTCAAGACTTATGATTCTTATTTTTACATTTATATTATTTATTATAGACTAAAAGACATAAGACTTTAAGATTCAAGACTTATTTAAACCTTGTAGAAAATTAAGTCTTAAAATCTTGATTCTTTAAATCTTGTGTCTAAAATCGTTGCATTTTTCCTTATAATCAAGTATTCGATTTACTTTTTCATCGTATTTAAATCTCTCTTTCAAAAGAATTAGAATATTATTTTTAACTCTTTTGAAATCCAAATTTTTATTTGTTGATAATGATGAAAAGCCTATTTTTATGTATTCTCTTATGGAATATACAAGTTCCTTCATCCAAAACCATTTTACTTTTTGGGATATAACTCCATTCCAAATACGATTATGAATAGAGGATGTTAAACCACTTTCGGTCATTCCTAAAATTAATTTTTTCAAATAATTCTCAGTTAATCGATTCTCGGTGATATGATGATGAAATTGCATCTCATCAATATACCAAACCTCATAACCTAAAAATATCAACATCCAACAGACCTCACTGTCTTCTGCTCCAGTTATTAATTTAGAACCTATTCGAGAACCTAAAATAAACTCATAATCTAACGACTTTGATTTTAAATAGGCAGAATGTCTAAACCACATGCCTGCACCATACACAACATTTCTTGTCGGTCTAACATTTCCTGTTTTAGGTGCTTGTGGAGCGCATCCATACAAATAACTTTTCTGTTCAAACCATTCAGGAAATTCAATTGTACTCATTCCAATACCTCTTCCTCCCAAAACTCCAATTTTAGGATTTTCATTTAAGTACTTTATTCCAATTTGTAAATAATCTGAATAAAATGAATTATCATCATCGCAAATTAAAATATATTCACCTGATGCTATTTTTAATCCTGCTTCTTGAGCATGTAATTTACCAGGTCTATTTTCAGTAATTGACTTCAAAGGAAATGGAGTTCCTAAGGCATTCCATTTATTTTTAGAAAACTCCAAAGTACCATCAGTAGAAGCATTATCTACAATAATTAATTCAACGAAAGGAATAGTACTTGTATCAAGTTCAGACAATGATTCTAATGTTCTAGATAATCTAGTAGCACCATTATAGGTTGAAATTAATATACTGACCCCTTGATTTTCCATTTAAAACTAACTTTATTTAATAGTCTTTTTGATTTTCCAATATACCATATCAAAAGGTAATAAGACTGATTTTTTTACTTTAAAAAATCTTCTTTTATTTTTTTCGTAAACACTGCTAATAAATGTCAAAAATCTTATTTTAATAGATGCTTTTTTTAAATACCTATTAAATAATTCTACCTTTCTTTTTTCTGACAAACCTGCTTCTTGATCATTTACAGTTTTTGTATTTTCTAATAATCTAAAATTACCCCAATTTTTAGGGAAATAAGTTAGTTTAGTAGCTAAAGAAGATTCTATCAGAAACTCAATATCCATATTGTAGTGATTTTCTGTATTATACATCCCTATCTTTGAATGTAAATCTTTTCTATAAAAATAAGCAGAAGGATTAACTGGAAAATAATAACCACTTAATATATTCCATGAATTCAATTTTTTCGGCTGATTCACGTAAAACAACTCTCCATTTGCTTTTAAGACATCACAATTCCCTACTATAAAAGACAGTTTACTGTCTTTTTTTAAAATTTGATTCACATCAACCAATGTCCCAGGAGAATAAAAATCATCAACATTTAAAAAGCTAATAAATTCGCCTTTTGCTAACAAAATCGCTTTGTTCATAGCATCAGATTGCCCTTTATCCTTTTCTGAAACCCATTTAATATGATAATATTGATGGGCATATTTTTCAATTAATTCAACTGTTCCATCTGTACTTCCTCCATCCATTATGATGTGTTCAATTTCATTGCAATCTTGAGACAGCACATTCAGTATACATTTTTCTATGTATTCTACATTATTGAATACAGGGGTAATAATTGAAAGAAATGGCATTAATAAATGAATTTGAATCTATTTTTTCAGTTTAATTTTTAAAAGAAACTTCAAATAATCCATTGTTGTTTTTACTATTTTCATTTTAGATTTCCCTAATCGTTTTGTCGATTTCAAAACCATAGGTACTTCTATAATTTTAGCTTCACAATGAATCGCTTTCGTCAAAATTTCAAGCATACAGATAAACCCATTTTCTTCAATTAGATTACCATATTTTGACTTAATTTTTTTTAATAATGTCACTGAATAAACTCTGTAAAATGAGCTAATTGTCTGAACTTTAATATCAAAAACAAAACGATATAGTAAATTTGCTACAGATGAAATAAATTTCCGTATAAATCCTGTTGAATCAAATCCTCCACCTTGTGCATAAACAGAAGCTAAAACCAAATCAAATTTTAACTGATTTAGCGCCAGCATCACTGGCAATATTTCTAAATCTGACGTACAATCCGCTTCTATAGTAACCACTCGATCTGAATCATTTTTAGAATGCTGAATCACCCATTCGAATCCTACATTAAAAGCAGCTCCAGGTCCTCGATTAATCCCATCTCCAAGTACAATTGTTTTATCATTTGGAAAATGACGTTCAATTTCTAGCTTTGTATTATCAGTTGAACCATCATCGGAAAAAACAAAGAAATGATCTTCTTCAAAAGAATACCCTGCTAATTCATTGTATAAATTAGTTATATTTTGTTCCTCATTAAAAATTGGAATTACAATATAAATCATTAGTTTTTATTCGAATTTATTTCTTCTATCGTTGCTTTTATTGCATCTTCTATCCTAACCTTTGGCTCGTAACCTAACAATTCCTTTGCTTTTCTCAAATCAGGAATTCTTCTCATGATATCTTTGTATTTACCAAAAACTTCACTCATAGGAACAAACTTGATTTTCTTTTCATTTCCTGTTTGGGCAATGTCATAGATAAGATTTGCTGTATCTATAATACTCAATTCTTCATCATTACCAATATTAATAATTTCACCTATCGCTTTAGGGCTTTCTAATGCTAAAATCGTTCCATGTACTAAATCAGAAACAAATCCCATTGATCTTGTTTGCGTTCCATCACCATGAACAATCAATTCTTTATCTTCTAATATTGCTCTAATGAAAATCGGCACATGACCGCCACTCCACGCAAAACTAGAACGTGGGCTAAATCCTCCAAAATATCGAATCACTACAATTGGAACATTATAATCATGGTAATAAGCAAAAGCTAATTGTTCTCCATATAATTTAGAAACAGCATAACTCCATCTTTTGATCATACTTGGTCCTAATAACAAATCTCCATCTTCATTTAATGGTAAATCTGGAGACATCCCGTAAACATCTGAAGTAGATGCAAATACAACTTTACTCCCCCACATTTTTGCAACTTCAAAAATAGTTTCAGTTCCTTTACAGTTTATTTTAAAAGTAGGCATTGCTAAATCTTTTTCACCTATTTTTTTGTAAGCTGCAAGATGTATAATTGTGTCAATATCTTTTCCTAAAATCTTCAATGTTTCAAAATCATTGATGTCAACATTGTAAAATTTAAAATTTGGATGATCGATGTTATGTGAAATATTTTCATAATTACCATAGCTCAAATTGTCTATTCCAATTATTGAATAATCCAATTTCAACATTTCATCAAGCAAGTGAGAACCTATCATACCTGCAACACCAGTAATCAGAACATTTTTCATTTTATATAATTTAAAAAAACAAATCTAAGAAACTTATTATGGAAAATTTGATTAATTCACTTTTACTTTTCTCATTTTCATGAAAATGAAATAAATAATAATTAATAATAGAGTTAATAATGAAATTATAGCGCCTATTTTTAAAAATGGAGGTAAATAAGTTAACTCAATATTATTCACACCCTTTGAAAGGGGAAGCCCAATAAAACCGATGTTTACCTTATAATAATCAACTACTATATTATTCACCTTTATCTTCCAACCTTCGTCGTATGGGATTGAAAAAAACAAAACAGAATTTTCTTTGCTATTAATTTCACCTTTTATTTCCGAATTCTTAAAACTTTTGATATTAAAATCATCTCTATTCAATTCTAAACTCTTATCTTGTAGATTATTACCTATAAATATACCTTTATCTAAATCCTCGACAACTAATTGATTTAGAATAACATTATCCTTTTCTATTTTAGATAATTTATCAAAATCGTGTCTTTCTATTATTTTTGAATAGGTAAATCCAAAAGGCAATACATTTAAATTTTTATAGATATAGATATCCTCCTTTTTATTAATTAGTTTAAAAGTTGAATCCTTAATCTCATTTTTAGTCAGCAAATACTTTACTGAAAATAAACTTAACAATTTACGTCTTTTATCCATGTCAGCTTTCCAAGAAGGAAGAATATTAGCCCAATGATTTTTCTCTACTAGATTCATTTTTTTGCAGAATTCAAAATACCCTTTATTATTATAGGTATTGTAGGTTTTTAATCCATAATAATCATGAACCAAAGCGTCGTTATATTCTAACCTACTTCCATAAGCATAGTATTCTTTTTCAATTCTATAGAAGTCTGTTTTATCCTGCGATTTAATAAAATCAATAATTTTTGCCGAGGTGTTCATATAAGGATTTTGATTTTTTTTCACAATCCCTCTATCGTAAAAAGTCGAATAGTTCTCAATGATTAATTCGCTTGAAATAGTTAGTAGTAAAACAACCCCTATAACGACTTTAAATCGATTAAGCAATTGTATTAAAATTAAATATAATGTTAAATAAAATATGGATCTTAAAATGATAATTTTAATATGTCCATTTTTATCAGCGTAAAAAGCTCCTCTTATTTCATTAAAAGACCATTCACCATCATGACGTCTGTAATACATCCAAAATAACAAAAGCAAACCGATTAAAATAAAAAATGTAAAATTTAATAACTTAACATTTAACAATTTTTCTTTTAAAATCAATTTTAATAAATACGCAAGTGAAATTAAATTCAAAACAATAATACCATAAGTCCATCTATAATAAAGTTCTTGAAAAGCTGTAAATAAATAGGCAAAAAATGGGAATACTAAAGTTACAATAGATAGAAAAAATAAAAATAAAAATGCTTTTTTATGACTTTTATTTTTGATTACAAAAACCTGAGGTAACAATAAAAGGGTGAATAGTCCAGAATAAATTTGAGGTGCTACCATGTAGTTATTGAAATATCCAAAATAATTTAAACCATTTCCAATTAAATTATTTGAAAAAAGCCTACCTACTAAAGTTAGATAATAATCAAACGATTGTATCGAAAAAATCATTTTACCTATTTCATTTTTTTCAGTACTGATCCTTGGACCATTACCTAAAACATAAATATATGGTAAAATTAATACGGAAGAAACTAATAAGGCAAGTAAACCAATTGTAACAATTTTGCCTAACTTTATTAAAAAAATTCTTAAATCTTCCTTATAATATAAGTTTCTAAAAAATAAATAAAATCCAATAAAAAACACATTTTGATAAAAAAAGTAAACATCGGTAAGATTTAAAATAAGTGCTAATAATAATAAAAGCTTCTTATCCGTTCTCAAGAATATTTCTAAAGAATAAAGAAGGATTATAAAATATAAAATTTTATTTACGAAATAATAATGCTGTCCCCATAGCATTAGAAATCCATTAAACGATATAATTATTGAAGTAAGTAAAGCACTGTAACGATTTTGAGTTATTACTAAAATAAATTTGTAGAATACAATAGCTATGCAAATCAGTTTCAAAATGTATATATATATAAACCCATTTTCTATAGGGTTCCATAAAAAGG
>CAMDMY010000016.1 GCA_945902775.1 Chryseobacterium gleum
AATCTTGTTTTAGTTTTTATGTTTTTCATGTTTTTTGGGGTGTTATCTCAGGATAACATCTCAAAAATCAATGATATAGCATTTAAATCGTTAGAAAACCATTCACCCAAAACAATTGATTATGCTGATAAACTTTTAAAATTAACAAAAGGGAATGACACATCAGTATATGCAATTAATGCCTATACAATTTTAGGTATATTAAATAAGGATAAGGGGTATTATGTTTCTTCATTAAATTATTACTTAAAGGCTTTAAATGCTGCCGAAAAGAAAAAAGATAATGCTAGAATATCAGCAGCATTAAATAATATTGGAGTAATTTATCGTCTACAAGGTGATTTTAAATTAGCAGTAAAATATTTTACAAAAAGTTTAAAATTAGAAGATAAGTTAAAAAAGCCCCTTCAAAAATCAATTCGATTATATAATATTGGAGATTGTTACAAAGAAATGGATAGCTTTGATTTAGCACTTTCTTTTTTCAGTAACTCCTTGATAATTGAACAAAAAAACAAAAAAATTCAAGGAGAGATTTATGCATTTTTAGGAATAGCAGAAGTGTATAATGAAATTGGCCAAGTTGTAGATGCAAAAAGAATTTTGGATAGAATAAATTCAAAATTAAAGGTTAATTTTATTGAACAAGCGATTCTCTATAATAAGTTATTAGGAAGTTATTTTTTTAAAACAAATGATTTTAAAAAATCATTAGAGGTTTTGTGGTTGGCTGAATTACTATCCGAGAAAAATGATTTACCGATTCACTTATTGGAAATTTATAAAATTGAAATTCAAATATTAGAGAAGCAGAAATTATGGGCCCAAGTTGCGGCCAAATATAAAGAATCAACAGCTTTGAGTGAAAAGTTAATTGCTATTGAAATCAGAAATAAAGTAAATGATTTAATGTATAGTAATGACTTAAATAAGAAAGAATTAGAGATTTCTTTAATTGAAGAAGAACGTAACTTTGCTAACAGATTAAATGTCTATAACTCAAAGATTTCTTGGTTCTTAATTCTTCTTTTAGCATTTATTGTAGCGTTCATATTTTATGAATTTCAAAAAAGAAAAAAATAGCAAATTAAAATGAAAGCAGATTTTAAAAATTCCTTATTCTTTTCAACTTATCAAATAATTTTAATTTGGTTTTTTGGGGCATACTCTTTTTTTAAAACTTCTCATTCTTTATTTTTAGAGTATACAGTTACATTTTCGGTTCTCTTTACTGTGCATTTTTTATCTAGAATCATTGTTTTAAAATTGGCAAAGGATAAAAAATCATATAGGGTATTTAACTTAATTTTGTTTATACTTTCATCATTTATTTCTTCAATCATTTGTTGGACTGTTTTTTGTGGATCTTTCGAAAGTGTTTTACTATTTATTTCTGCTTTTGTTATTCCATCATTTTTACCATCCCTTTATTTATTTTTAAAAGGATTGTTTAAGGATAATGAAGTGGAAATTATTTTAACAAACAACAAACTTTCCACTAATTATGAACCAGTTTTTAATGTTGCTAATGAAGTACCTTTGGATGTAAATTTTATTTTAGAAAATGAAAGTGGTAAGGTTTTATTAAATGTTTTTATTAGTCAAATAGTTTGTTTTGAAGCAAATGATAATTATGTAATTACTTATTATATGAACAAACAAAACGAATTAAAAAAATCCATGGAACGCATTTCTTTGAAAAAAATCGAAGAATTATTAGATGGATTAGGAGTTTCCTCATTCAGTCGTGTTCATAAATCATATTTGATCCATAATGAATATATTGAAGAAATTAAAGGAAAAGCTCAAGCACAAAAAATTAAATTGAAAAATTTAGAATTATTAGTACCTGTGTCAAGAAGTTTTCAGGTAGCTTCACTTAAGACTTGGTAAGTTGATGAATGAATGTATTTTCATTTAGAAATTAATAATTATAACATTTCACCACAAAAGGTATTCTAAATATTCTTTTTTCTAACATTTTACTACAGAGTTGTTATTTCTTCAATTAGAATTATTTTTTAATAAAAAGGAATATTATCTTTGTTTTATTAAAATTGATTAACAGAATCAATATTTGATTGAAAAATAAAATTTGTAAAAAGTACATTTAGCACAAATATAAAGCAACGATGAAAAATAGTTCAAACATAATTAACGTCATTTCTATTATTATTAATATCGATTAATGAGAAAGTAACTATTTTGTAAATATTAGTAGCCTTTCTCATTTGAGAAAGGCTTTTTTTTTATAATTCAGAAAATTTAAGAGATTTATTAAAACCTTTTTGTAAAAATATAGTAACTACAAATATTAAAAAATAAAGAATATGTATTATAATGAATCAACAATTGTTTTCCTAGATGGAGAATTTTTAAAAGCGTCTGATGTTAAAACAGGACTTTACAGTCAGACTTTGCATTATGGTAATGGTGTTTTTGAAGGAATTCGCTCTTATAATACTCCAGACGGGGTACGTATTTTTAAAGCGAAAGAACATTTTGATCGTTTGCATGCATCGGCAGAAAAAATGCATATCAAGTTAGATATAACTTCTGAAGAGCTTGAACATGCTGCATATAAAGTGTTAGAGAAAAATAATTTAACTGATGCATATATACGTCCTCTTGTATATTTAGGAGAAAATATGTCTCTTACACCAACAGATGTAGTTCATGTAGCGATAGTAGCTTGGAAATGGGGTACATTATTTGGTGATGAAATGTTGAATGTTATGCTTTCTTCTTATGAAAGACCAAATCCAAAATCGTGTCACATGGAAGCAAAAGTAGTTGGACATTATACAAATAGTATTTTGGCAACAACTGAGGCTAAACAAAAAGGTTTTCATGAAGCACTTTTGACTGATATGAATGGATTTATAGCTGAAGGTCCTGGCGCTAATTTCTTTATGGAAAAAGACGGGAAATTTATTACTTGTCCATTAGGAAATATTTTAGCTGGAATTACAAGAGCTACAGTTTTTGAATTAGCGAAAGAATTAAATTTCGAAGTAGAAGAAAGATTCTTTAAACCAGAAGAAATTTACACTGCAGATGCAGCTTTTTTCTGTGGAACTGCAGCTGAGGTTGCTGGCATTAAAAAATTCAATGAGTATGAATTTCCATTGGCTTGGGAAGATTCTAACAGTCAATTAATTCAACGTGCTTACCAACGAAGAGTAGCAAGTAACGAGTATGTAAATTTATATATATAAACTTTTTCTGATGGTATTAAATAAATACAGTAGAACAATTACGCAAAACGAAACACAACCTGCTGGACAAGCAATGTTATATGGCATCGGTTTAACTGATGCTGATATGCAAAAGGCACAAGTAGGTATTGCAAGTGCTGGTTATGAGGGGAATACATGTAACATGCATTTAAATGATCTTTCAAAAGATATCAAAAAATCTGTTCAGAATGCTGATTTAGTTGGATTGATTTTCAATACAATTGGAGTGAGTGACGGTATGTCGAACGGAACAGATGGAATGCGTTATTCTTTGGTTTCTCGTGATATAATAGCTGATTCGATTGAAACAGTTTGTGGAGCTCAATACTATGATGGTTTAATTGCTGTTATGGGATGTGATAAAAACATGCCAGGTTCGTTAATTGCTATGGGAAGATTAAATCGTCCTGCAATTATGGTGTATGGAGGAACAATCGCCCACGGAGAATGGAAAGGAGAAAAATTAAATATTGTTTCTGCTTTCGAAGCACTTGGTAAAAAAATGAACGACACAATAACTCCTGAAGATTTTAAAGGAATTATTAAGAACGCTTGTCCTGGAGCTGGTGCATGTGGTGGAATGTATACTGCAAACACAATGGCTTCAGCTATTGAAGCTTTAGGTATGAGTTTACCATACAGTTCTTCTAATCCAGCATTAAGCGCAGATAAAAAACACGAGTGCGATGCAGCTGGAAGAGCTATTCGAGTGCTTTTAGAAAAAGATATCAAGCCTAGAGATATTATGACGTTGAAAGCATTTGAGAATGCGATTAGAATTGTTATCGTTTTAGGTGGTTCTACAAATGCTGTTTTACATTTAATTGCGATGGCTCATTCAGTAGGAATTAATTTGACGATTGATGATATTCAAAAATTAAGTGACATAACTCCTTTATTAGCAGATTTAAAGCCGTCAGGTAAATCATTAATGGAAGATCTACATAATGTCGGAGGTACTCCAGCAGTTATGAAGTATATGTTTGAAAATGGAATGTTACATGGAGATTGTTTAACAGTAACAGGGAAAACAGTTGCTGAAAATTTAGCTGAATTACCATCGTTTCAGAAAGGGCAAGAAATCTTTTTACCAATTGAAAAAGCGATTAAACCAACTGGACATCTACAAATTTTATATGGTAATTTAGCACCACAAGGTTCAGTTGCTAAAATTAGTGGTCACGAAGGTGAATTCTTTGAGGGAACAGCAGTTGTTTTTGAAGATGAATTTACCGTGATTGATGGTTTGAAAGATGGACGAATTAAAGCGGGTTCCGTTGTTGTAATCAGAATGTGTGGACCAAAAGGTGGACCAGGAATGCCTGAAATGTTAAAACCAACTTCTGCCATTATGGGTGCAGGTTTGGGAGATTCTGTCGCACTGATTACGGATGGACGTTTTTCTGGAGGTTCACATGGATTTGTAGTTGGTCATATTACTCCTGAAGCAATTGAAGGAGGGACTATTGGATTAGTTCAAGATGGTGATATTATTGCAATTGATGCGGTAAATAATACCTTGACATTGAAAGTAAGTGAAGAAGAATTAGCTGAAAGAAGAAAAAATTGGAAACAGCCAGCTTTAAAAGTGTCACAAGGCGTTTTATATAAGTATGCCAAATGTGTAGCAACGGCATCAGAGGGTTGTATAACAGATAAATAAGTTAGATATTAGATAGTTAGAAGTTAGATATTAGACACATTGTGAATCAGTCTAATGTCTATTGTCTAAAAATCTAAAGTCTAATAAAATTCTAAAAAAATGGAAAAAGAAATTAGAGGAGCAGAAGCAGTTATAAAAAGTTTAGTTGCTGAAGGTGTGCATACAATTTTTGGTTACCCAGGTGGGGCAATAATGCCAATATATGATGCTTTATATGATTATAAAGAAGATATCAATCATATTTTAGTAAGACATGAACAAGGAGCAATTCACGCAGCTCAAGGTTTTGCTCGTACATCAGAAACGTGTGGTGTTTGTTTTGCAACATCTGGTCCTGGAGCAACTAATCTGATTACAGGTTTAGCAGACGCAATGATTGATTCTACACCTGTTGTGTGTATTACAGGTCAAGTTGCTTCACATTTATTAGGTACAGATGCATTCCAAGAAACAGATGTAATAGGTATTTCTATGCCAGTTACAAAATGGAATACACAAGTTAAAAGAGCGGAAGATATTCCTGCTGTATTAGCAAAAGCATTTTTTATTGCACGATCTGGAAGACCAGGGCCAGTATTAGTAGATATAACTAAAGATGCACAGTTTGGAATGATGGATTTCAATTACGTTCCTTGCAATGATATTAGAAGTTACTTCCCAAATCCTGTAATAAATGTATCTAAAATTGATGATGCAATTAAATTAATAAATGAGTCTAAAAAACCATATTTATTAGTAGGTCAAGGTATTACACTTTCAAATGCAGAACAAGAATTATTAGATTTCGCTGAAAAATCAGGTATACCAGTTGCTTCTACTTTGTTAGGTTTAGGTGCGTTTCCTCCAGATCATCCATTGTATGTAGGGTATTTAGGAATGCATGGGAATTATGCACCAAATATAAAAACGAATGACTGTGATGTATTAATTGCGGTAGGAATGCGCTTCGATGATCGAGTTACTGGAGATGTTAGTCGATATGCTAAACAAGCAAAAATTATTCATATTGATATCGATTTTGCTGAATTGAATAAAATCGTCACAAATGAAGTTTCCATTCATGCAGATGCAAAAGAAGCTTTAGCCTTGTTAAATAAGAAAGTTGAAAATCGTTCTCACGATGCTTGGATTCAAGAATTTAGAGATGCAGAAAAATTAGAGGTAGAAGCAGTTATTGAAGATGCAATTCATCCTAAACACGATCGACTTCAAATGGCTGAAGTAGTCAATATGCTTTCTGAAAAAACAGATGGAAAAGCAATTGTTGTAACAGATGTAGGTCAGCATCAGATGGTTACATCGCGTTATTATCAGTATAAAGCGCAAAACACAAACATCACTTCTGGTGGTTTAGGTACAATGGGATTTGCTTTACCTGCTGCGATTGGAGCAAAATTAGGTAATCCATCTAAAACGGTAGTAGCTATTATTGGTGATGGTGGTTTCCAAATGACGATTCAAGAATTAGGAACAATACTACAATTTAAGATTGATATTAAAATCTTAATCTTAAATAATAACTTCCTTGGAATGGTTCGTCAATGGCAAGAAATGTTTTTCGAAAAACGTTATTCTTTTACCGATATTGTAAATCCAAATTTTATTCAAATTGCAAAAGGGTATGATATCGAGGCTAAAAGTATAGATCAACGAACTGAATTAAGTGAAGCTTTAGATACAATGTTATCGAGTAAAGTTGCCTACTTATTAGAAGCTGTTGTAGAGCAAGAAGAAAATGTATTCCCAATGGTAGCAACAGGTGCATCTGTATCTGAAATCAGATTAAACTAAGAAATAATGGAAAATAATACATATAATATATCAGTTTTTACTGAAAATAGTGTTGGGATGTTGAATCGTATCACTATTCTTTTTACAAGAAGAAATATTAATATTGAAAGTATAACTGCTTCAGAATCAGAGATTGAAGGTATACACCGTTATACAATTGTTGTAAAAGAACCAAAAGAAGTAGTTCGTAAAGTCGTTTCTCAAATTGAAAAACAAATTGATGTTGTAAAAGCATTTTATCATTCTGATGATGAAGTAGTTTATCAAGAAATTGCTTTATATAAACTTCCTACAAATATGTTGGCAAGTGGAGGTGATGCCGAACGAATTGTTAGAGCTCATCATGCGCGTATTTTGACGATTGAATCTGAATTTACTATTCTAGAAAAAACAGGATATCCAGAAGAAATTAAAGAATTGTTTACCGAGTTAAAACCATTTGGTTTATTAGAATTTGTTCGATCAGGTCGAGTTGCAATTTCTAAACCAATGAAAACATTGGAAGAACATATTGAAGATATGAATAACGAAAAAATCATTTTATAATTTAAAAACAAGATGGCAAATTATTTTAACTCATTATCATTAAGAGAACAATTAAACCAATTAGGGGTTTGCGAATTTATGGACATCAGTAATTTTTCTGATGGTATAAATGCTTTAAAAGGAAGTAAAATTGTTATTGTTGGTTGTGGTGCACAAGGATTAAATCAAGGATTAAATTTAAGAGATTCTGGTTTAGATGTTAAGTATACTTTACGTAAAGATGCAATTGAAACAAAACGTGCTTCTTGGAAAAATGCTATTGATAATGGATTTGAAGTAGGAACATATGAAGAATTGATACCAACTGCAGATTTGGTAATCAACCTTACACCTGATAAACAACATACAAGTGTAGTTTCTGCAATTATGCCGTTAATGAAAAAAGGTTCTACATTATCTTATTCTCACGGTTTCAATATCGTTGAGGAAGGAATGGAAGTCCGTAAAGATATTACGGTTATTATGGTTGCGCCTAAATGTCCTGGAACGGAAGTTCGTGAGGAATATAAAAGAGGTTTTGGTGTTCCAACATTAATCGCTGTTCACCCAGAAAATGATCCAGAAGGAAAAGGATGGGCTCAAGCGAAAGCTTATGCAGTTGGAACTGGAGGGCATAAAGCAGGTGTTTTGAAATCTTCTTTTGTAGCTGAGGTAAAATCTGATTTAATGGGAGAGCAAACTATTTTATGTGGTGTTCTTCAAACTGGTTCTATTCTTTGTTTCGATAAAATGATTGAAAAAGGAATTGAGAAAGGGTATGCATCTACTTTAGTTCAATATGGTTGGGAAGTTATTACCGAAGCATTAAAGCAAGGTGGTATTACTGCAATGATGGATCGCTTATCAAATCCTGCAAAAATCAAAGCTTTTGAATTATCAAATGAATTGAAATCAATTATGCGTCCACTTTATGAGAAACACCAAGATGATATTATGAGTGGACATTTCTCTAAAACGATGATGGAGGATTGGGCAAACAACGATAAAAATTTATTGACTTGGAGAGCTGAAACTGGAAATACCGCATTCGAAAAATCAGAAGCTACAGCTAAATTAACGGAACAAGAGTTTTTTGACAATGGTTTACTAATGGTCGCTTTAGTTAGAGCAGGTGTAGAATTAGCATTTGAAGTAATGGTAGAAACAGGAATCAAAGAAGAATCTGCTTACTACGAATCTTTACACGAAGCTCCATTAATAGCAAATACAATTGCCCGTAAAAAATTGTTCGAAATGAATAGAGTGATTTCAGATACAGCTGAATACGGATGTTATTTATTTGATCACGCTTGTAAACCATTATTAGCTGATTTTATGAACAAAGTAGAAACCGATATTATAGGTGGAAATTACAACGATGGTAAAAATAATGGCGTTGATAACAAAGAAATTATTGCGGTAAACAAAGTGTTACGTTCTCATACAATTGAAAAAGTCGGTGATGTATTACGTGCTGCAATGACGGATATGAAAGTAATTAATACCGTACAATAATTTCTTAATGAGTGAAATTGTAATCTATAATGCTGACCAAGGGGTTCAAATTGATGTGAAATTTGAAAATGAATCTGTTTGGTTATCTCAAAGACAAATTGCAGATTTATTTGTAAAAGATGTAGATACAATTGGCTTACATTTTAAAAATATTTTTTTAGAAGGAGAATTAGATGAAATTTCAACTACCGAGTTTTACTCGGTAGTTCAAAAAGAAGGAGAAAGACAAGTAAAAAGGAAAATAAAGTTTTACAATTTAGATGCAATTATTTCTGTAGGATATCGAGTTAACTCAATTCAAGGAACTAAATTTAGGCAATGGGCTACTAAATGTTTGAAAGATCATTTGGTTAAAGGATATTCTTTAAATCAAAAAAGATTAGAAGAATTAAATCAGATTGTGAAAATTATTGAACAATCAACAAAAGAAGAGGAACTCTTACTTTCAGAATCTAAAGGACTTTTAAATATATTAAGTAATTATACAAAAAGTTTTATTCTATTAAATCAATTTGATTCAAATCGATTGGATACAAGTAGTTTGAACGAAAATATCACGTATGAAATTGAATATAAAGAAGCTATTTTAGCAATCTCTGAATTAAAAAGACAGCAAATAAAGAAAAAGGAAGCTACAGAACTTTTTGGAAATGAAAAAGATGATAGCTTTAAAGGAACATTACAAAATGTAGTTCAATCTTTTGATGGGGCATATTTATACCCAACAATTGAAGAACAGGCAGCACATTTACTTTATTTCATTATAAAAAATCATTCATTTAGTGATGGAAACAAGAGGATAGGTGCATTTATGTTTGTCTGGTTTCTAGAGAAAAATAAGCATTTATTTAAAAATTCTGGGGAAGTAAAAATAAATGATAATGCATTGACAGCTTTGGCCTTATTAGTAGCGCAAAGTAATCCAGATGATAAAGAATTGATAACAAAATTAATTTGTAATCTGATAAAGAACAATTAAATGATTTCACTACAAAACGTTGAAGAAGCAAAAGTTAATTTAGAAGGAGTTGCCTATAAAACTCCGCTAATGAAAAGTTTGAATTTATCTGATAAATATGAAGCTAATATTCTTTTGAAAAGAGAGGATTTGCAGTTGGTTCGTTCTTATAAGTTAAGAGGTGCTTATAATAAAATGTATCATTTATCAGATGAACAAAAATCAAATGGAGTTGTATGTGCAAGTGCTGGAAATCACGCTCAAGGTGTGGCTTATTCTTGTATGGTTCTTGGTATTCAAGGGACGATTTATATGCCTTCAACTACTCCAAAACAAAAAATTAAACAGGTTGAACTTTTCGGGAAATCGAAAGTGAGAATTGTTTTAGCTGGTGATACGTTTGATGATGCTTTTAAAGTTGCTCTTCAATATGGTGAAGAAAATAATTTGACTTTCATTCACCCTTTTGATGACCCATTGGTTGTTGCAGGGCAAGGAACAGTTGCTTTAGAAATTTTAGAAGCGGCTATCGAACCAATTGATTATCTTTTTGTCCCAATAGGAGGAGGAGGATTAGCAGCAGGTGTATGTACTGTTTTCAAAGCATTAAGCCCTAATACTAAAATTATAGGTGTAGAACCAGAAGGGGCTCCTTCCATGTTGACATCCATTAAAAATGGGGTAATTACAACTTTAGAACATATAGATAAATTTGTAGATGGTGCTGCTGTGAAACGAGTAGGGAATTTGAATTTTGAGATTTGTAAAGATGAATTGTCACAAGTAGTTAGTGTTCCTGAAGGGAAAGTTTGTAGTACAATCTTAAGTTTATATAACGAAGAAGCAATGGTAGTTGAACCTGCTGGTGCTTTGACGATAACTGTATTAGACTTTTTTCAAGAAGAAATCAAAGGGAAAAATGTAGTTTGTATTGTTAGTGGAAGTAATAATGACATCACTAGAACTGAAGAAATAAAAGAACGTTCATTGGTTTACGAAGGTTTGAAACATTATTTCATGGTTCAATTTCCTCAACGTCCAGGAGCTTTAAAAGCTTTTGTTAATGATGTTTTAGGACCCGAAGATGATATTACTTATTTCCAATTTTCTAAGAAAAATAGTAGAGAAAGCGGACCAGTAGTGGTTGGAATTGAATTAAAAAACAAAGAAGATTTTCAAGGAATTTGTGATAAACTTAATGCATTGAATTTTACTTTTGAATACTTAAATAATAACCCAACTTTATTTGGATTGTTAGTAGGATAATAAATAGAAATAATGTCAGAAAAAATTACGATATATCATAATAATCAATGTTCTAAAAGTAGAGAAGCACTTGGTCTTTTAAAAGAAGAAGGAGTTGAATTCGAAATTGTGGAATATTTGAAAGAAGAGCAAACAACTAAAAATATTACTGATTTACTTTCTAAATTAGGAATTTCGGCTCTTGAATTAATGAGAAAAGGGGAGAAAGATTATCTTGAAAATGTAAAAGGTAAAGCATTGACTGAAAATGAATTAATTCAATTTTTAGTGAAATTTCCTAAACTAATAGAACGTCCAATCGTTATAAAAGGAAACAAAGCAATTATTGGTCGACCGCCAACATTGTTAGTTGATTTTATAGGGTGAAAAATAAGGGTGTACGAATAATCGATACACCCTGTATTATTTTTAGAAAACTTAGTTTTACATTAATTCAGCCATTAACTTATCAAAAGCCGCTTTTAATTCTGCTAATTCAGTTTCAACTTTTGATAAACGTTCTTCTAACTGACTTTCATTTTTTCTAGCAGGTTCTTCAGAAAAATCACTTGAATTGTTTTCAGGTATTTCTCCAAATAAATGACAATATCTTGCTTCTTTTTGTCCTGGTCTTTTTGGAAGTTGTGTAACAAATGGAATTTGATAATTAGCTAATTGTTCCAATGTTTCTTGTACCTCTGTTAAAGATTCAAAATCATGAAGTCTACCTGAATTTGAATTGATTTCTCCAGCAGTTAAAGGTCCACGAAGGAGTAATAAACAAATTATAGTTGTTTCAGCAGGATCTAAAGGATGAGCAATTGCTAAATTATGTCGGTATTTCAAAGCTCTACTTCCTCCACCAATTACATTTCCAGATAGCCCCTTTTTCTTTAATGAATCTAACGCCATAATAACCGTTTCTTCATCATATTCCACAACAGGATTACGAGCTGATTTCTGATTACAAGCAGTAACCAAAGAATTTAAAGTCAAAGGATAATAATCCGGAGTAGTTTTACTTTTTTCAATCAAAGCCCCTAAAACACGTTGCTCTTCAGAAGTTAGTTGCTGAAGTTTATTTTCCATTTATTTAAGGTTGAGGTAAAGATTAAGGTTGAGTATTCTTAACCTCAACCTTAATTTAAATCTTTATTATTTATTATTCTCAATGATATAATTCAAAACCTTTGTCATCAAGTGAACACGATCTTTGCCATATACATTGTGTTTGTGCATTGGATATGGGAAATAATCCATTTGGATTCCTAACTCTACAAATTTCTTTACCAAGGCGTAATTATGTTGCAAAACCACAACGTCATCTACCGTTCCATGAATTAATAATAAATCACCTTTTAATTTACTTGCGTGATTCATTAAGCTTGCTTGTTTGTATCCCTCAGGATTTTCTTCTGGTTTATCCATATAACGCTCACCGTACATTGCTTCGTAATATTTCCAATCTGTTACTGGCCCACCAGCTACACCAACTTTGAAAACATCTGCATTTCGAAGCATTAAAGAAGTTGTCATAAATCCACCATACGACCAACCGTGGACAGCTAATCTATTTCCATCAACATACGGTAATGATTTCAAGTATTTTACTCCCGCTAATTGATCTTCCATTTCTGCTGTTCCACATTGACGGTGAATAACACTTTCGAATTCAAAACCTCTTTCTCCAGAACCTCTATTATCCAAAGTGAAAACCAAATATCCTTGTTCAGCCATCCAGTGCATCCATAAATTAGAACCATCTAACCATTCATTTGTAATCATTTGAGCGTGAGGACCACCATAAACATATACCATTACTGGGTATTTTTTTGTTGGGTCAAAATTACTTGGTTTAATTAAACGTGTATATAACGTTGTTCCACCATCATTTTTAATAGATCCAATTTCTGTTTCACCAATTGCATATTCAGCTAATTTATTGTCTGCTTCTAAAAGGACAATTGATTTTTTGCCGTTATTACTTAATAACATTGATTTTGAGGGAGTTGAGTGATTTGAGTACTCGTCAAAAATCCATTTCCCGTCTGGACTAATTGAAATTGTATGAGTCCCTTGATCTGGAGTTAATAATCGTTGTTTACCAGTAATTGAAACAGAGTAAAACAAAGTATTTAATGGATTTTCACCCGTTGAAGTAAAAACAATTTCCGAACCTTTATTGATTGAAGTTAAAATATTTCTTACAACGAACTTATTCGAAGTCAATTGTTTAATTAATTTTCCTTCTATGTCATAATAATAGATATTATTGAATCCATCTCTCTCACTAATCCAAGCAAAATTGTTTGAAGTTTCAGATGGAAAGAAAACAGGATGTTCTGGTTCTATCCATTTGTCATTTTTCTCTTCAAATAATGTTTTGATTAATTTACCTGTTGAAGCGTCATATTTATTCAGCCACATATGATTTTGTTCTCTATTAACCTCTGCGATTATTACGAATTTTTCGTCCGGAGTCCAAGCTATATTTGTAAGATAATCATCTATTTTTCCTTGTGGTAAGATGAAAACAGTAGATTTCGTTGCGAAATTATAAATACCAATTCTTGGTTTTTCTGATTTTTGGCCAGCCATTGGGTATTTTATAGAAGTCAAACTTCCAGGTGTTGTATTGATGTTTAATAAAGGATAATCAGCAACTTCAGATTCGTCTTTTTGGGCAAAAGCTAAAAGTGAACCTTTAGGCGACCAAAAAATCCCATTATTGATCCCAAATTCACTTCTCGCATACGTTTGACCAGAAACGATGTTTTTATCTGCGTTTTCAGTGATTGCAATCTTTTTTCCATCTGGTTGATATACAAATAGATTGTTTTCAATTGTATAAGCAATGTTTTCTTTTGTAGTTTGAACCGTTGGATTTTCAGCAGTTTCTCCTAAATCATATAATAATTTACCAGTTTTTGAAGTGATATTGAAACTGTAGAATTTAAAACCATCGTTAACATAAAAAGTTGTTTTATCTTTCCATTCAAAACCAGAGAACCAATTCAATTTTGCATTCAATACTTTGTTTACTTCTTCGATTGAAATGATTTCTACCGCTTTTGTATTTGAAACAGAGGCTTTCATCAATTTGGTATAACTATTTAAATAGGTATAACTATCTGTAGTAGGTATCCACTGAAACGAAGGTAAAGTTTCTGCTCCTAATGCTCGGTGTTGTTGTAATACAGCTTGATCAAGTGTTAATTGTTTCTTTTGAGAAAATGTAATAAATGAGCAGATAACTGCTCCAACGAATAAATAAGATTTTAACATAATTATTTTTTAATTAGTTTGTTGAAAAATTCTTCCACTGGTCGCCCAGCTTTGTAGCAGTTTATAATCGTTTCGTCTAAATTATCAAATAATATTGTTTCAGGCTCAAATTGAGTGTAAAAATACCATTGTTTGTTAAAAATTAACGATTCTTTTTCTGCAGCTTCTTTGAGTTCTTTAGGGATTATTTTATTTTTTTCTCCTTTTAATTCACCAAATGTTTTTACAAAAAGGGGATCAGTATATTTTTTTTGAAATTCTTTTATATTATCCGCAATACCCTCTCTTATGGATAATATGTCCTCTTTTTCAATTTCATATACACCTCCATAAACTCTTAAATGTTCAGGACCTAATTCAAAATAAACACCATTAATAGCTTTGCTTTTTTTACCTGACGGAGTCACTATTGCCGAAACTTGTGTTTTGTAAGGTTGTTTATCTTTTGCAAATCGAACATCACGATTGATTCTAAAAATACAATCTTTAGCTTCTACTTCACTGAAAGAAGAATCGATTTCAGCAAGTTTCGATATGATATGCGTTACAAAATTTTTAAACGGTTCTTTTACAGAATTTTCATATCGTTTACGATTTTCATCAAACCAATCTTTGTGGTTATTTGGTGCTAATTCAATGAAGAAATCGAGAAAATCTTTTTGAAAGTATGCCATACTTTATGCTTTTATATTTTATTGAACTTTACAACTTGGATTGTGTTTCACTTTGAAGTTGACAGAATTTGCTATAAAACAAAATTGATTTGCTTTTTCGTGCAGTTGATTTGCTTTTTCTATCATCGAATTATCGCTAACAATCACCGACGGGTTTAATGTCACTTCTGAAAATGAACCACTTCCTGTTTCATTTTGTACTAAAATCCCAGTTGGATTGTCGATATATTCTGTAACAATTATTCCTGCATCAGCACATAAATGAAAATACCAAAGCATATGACAAGAAGAGAGAGAAGCCAAAAGTAAATCTTCAGGATTATATTTCGTAATATCGCCTCTAAATGGAGCATCAGCTGAACCTAGAATTTCAACTTTATTTTCACCTGAAATAATATAACTTCTATCGTAAGCATCATATCGAGTTGTGCCTTCTCCTTTGTTTCCAGTCCATTTTATGTTTAGACTATAATTGTGTTGTTTTGCCATTTTGAATCAACTTTTGTTAAAGTTAAATCAAAAATTTAAAATAGAATAACTTTGTTTAATAAGTATGGAATTTAAGTTTATTTATACGTAAAATTAAAAAGAGCGAATTAGAAATTAATCCAATTCGCTCTTTATTTTTAAAGTTGTTTTATTGTTTTAACACATCTCAATTACACCAGCAGCACCTTGACCTGTACCTACACACATAGTTACTACTCCGTATTTTTTATTGCGTTTTTTCAATTCATTCATTATTTGAACTGTTAGTTTAGCCCCTGAACAACCAAGTGGGTGGCCTAAAGCTAAAGCTCCTCCATTTACGTTTACGATATCAGGATTTAATCCTGCTTCACGAATTACGGCAATCGATTGAGAAGCAAATGCTTCGTTTAATTCAATTAAATCGATATCTTCTAATTTTAGTCCGGCCATTTTAATAGCTTTTGGAATAGCTTCGATTGGCCCAACACCCATATATTTAGGTTCTAATCCAACGACTGCATAAGATACTAATCTCGCCATAGGTTTTAAGCCTAATTCTTCAATCATTTTTTCAGACATTACTAAAACGAATGCTGCTCCATCTGATGTTTGAGATGAAGTCGCAGCTGTAACAGAACCTCCTAGTGCGAAAACTGGTTTCAATGCTCCTAAAGATTCTAATGTGCTTCCTGCTCTCGGGCCTTCATCAGTATCAACCACATATGATTTCACTTGTCTTTTTTCGTTTTCATCTAAATAAACGTGTTCAACAGTAATTGGAACGATGTCATCTTTAAATCTTCCTGCTTGAATTGCTTGAATTGCTTTTTCGTGTGATTTAATTGCAAATGCATCTTGCTCTTCTCTTGTAACGTTGTATTTTTTTGCAACTGCTTCCGCTGTTAAGCCCATTCCCCAATACCAATCAGGATGTTCTTTTCCAACTTTAGAGTTTGGAACAATTCTCCAACCTCCCATTGCCATAACTGACATTGATTCAACTCCTCCTGCAATTATGCAATCAGCCATTCCTGACTCAATTTTTGCTGTTGCAATAGCAATCGTTTCTAAACCTGAAGAACAGTATCTATTAACGGTCATTCCAGGTACTTTGTCAGTATCTAATCCCATTAAAGAGATCATACGTCCAACGTTTAATCCTTGTTCTGCTTCAGGTGTAGCGTTACCAACAATTACATCGTCAATTCTGTCTTTATCCAATTGCGGAACAGTCGACATTAAATGTTTGATTACATCTGCTGCTAAATCATCTGGTCGAGAGAATCTAAATCCTCCTTTACCTGCTTTTCCAATAGCTGATCTGAAACCTGTTACTATGTATGCTTTTTGACTCATTATTTTAAGATTATAGATTTTTAGACAATAGACAATAGACTTGATTCTCGCATCATTTGAAATTTTCTTAAAATCTTGAATTTATAATTTATTTAGTTTAATCTAGATTCATTTTTATCCTTGACAGAAATTGTATCAGCAATTATTTTTTTGAATCCGACAGTCATTTTTTGTAGTTCGTGTATTTTTAAAATTAAATCTTCCGTTTGTAAATTAAAAAGATCGTTCGATAATATTAATTGAGTTTCTAGTTCAAACGAGGAAGATAACTGATATTTAAAAAATGTAAAAATTCTTTATTACTTGTTCTACCTGATCCTTCTGCAATATTAGACGGAATTGAGACCGCACAGCGATTAATTTGGCTAACTAGTCCAAATCTCTCATCAGCAGGCAATTGAGAAGTAAGTATATAAACAGACTTCACTATGTTCATCCCTTCTTTCCAAATCTTCAATTCTCTAAAATTATGTCTCATTTCTGAATCTTTTTTATGTAGTTTGTCAAAGTCTATTATCTAATGTCTAAAAATCTAATGTTTACTTGTAATTCTCTAAAATTGTGTCTCATCTTTGATTTTTTTATCTAGCTTTTCAAAAGTCTAATATCTAACGTCTAAAAATCTAATGTCTAATTTAATTCCTTAATATTTTTCCATTTTTCACTAGACTCTCAAGTCTTTCTAAAGTTTTACGTTGCATACAAAGTTCAACGAAAGCTTTTCTTTCAAGATCTAATAAGTATTGTTCAGAAACAACTGTGTTTTCAGATAAATCTCCTCCGCAAAGAACGTATCCTAATTTTTCAGAGATAACTCTGTCGTGGTCTGACATATAGTTTCCTGAAAGCATAGAATTTGCACCTACATAGATTAAGCCTAGACCTTCTTGTCCCATTACATTGATGTTTTTAGCTCTTTTTGGAGCTATATATCCCGCATCTGACAATTCTAAACAAGCTGCTTTTGCTCTTGTTAATTGGTAATCACGACTAACAACTACTTCATCAATTCCTTCTCTTAGGTAACCTAAATCAAAAGCTTCGTACGCTGAAGTTGAGACAGAAGCTTGACCAATCGTTAAGAAACGTTGACGTAATCTATTTGTTTTGATGTCACCATCTTTTAATTCGTCAGATAAACGTTTTGCAAATTCTTTCGAACCACCTCCACCTGGGATTAATCCTACACCGAATTCTACAAGTCCCATATATAGTTCTGCGTGAGCAACTACTTTATCAGCATGCATCGACATTTCGCAACCTCCACCTAATGCTAAATTATGAGGAGCAATAACTACTGGAATATTCGAATAACGAACTCGCATCATTGCATCTTGGAAAACTTTAACTGCAAAATTCAATTCATCTAAATCTTGTTCAACAGCCAACATAAAAATCATTGCAACATTTGCTCCAGCTGTAAAGTTTTGTCCGGTATTTGAGATAACTAGACCTTTGTAATCTTTTTCAACGATATCAATTGCTTTGTTTATCCCTTCGATAACTCCACCACCAATCGTATTCATTTTTGTGTGGAATTCTAAATTCAAAATACCATCACCTAAATCTACCAAAGTAGTATCCGCATTACCCCACACTTTATTTTCAGAACGTAACGCATCTAAAATGATTAGGTCTTCTGTTCCAGGTATAGTTACAAATGATTTTGAAGCAAGATCGTAATATTGTTTTTTACCTTTTTCTGTTTGGTAGAATGAAGTTTTGCCAGCTGCTTTCATTTCTTCTAACCATTTTGGAGCAGTTCGGCCAGCATCAGCAATAAGTTTCAATCCTTTATCTATACCGATAATGTCCCACGTTTCGAAAGGTCCAATTTCCCAACCGAATCCAGCTTTTAAGGCATCATCAATTTTGTATAAATCATCTGAAATTTCAGGAAGTCTATTTGCTACATAAGCGAATAATCCACCGAATAATTTTCTGTAAAATTCACCAGCTCTATCTGTTCCAGCGAATAACATTTTTGTTCTAGTTTTTAAATCATCTACTGATTTCGTGGTTTCTAGTGTTTCAAATTTTGCTTTGATTGCAGAACGGTATTCTAATGTTTTAAGGTCTAAAGTAAGAATTTCACTTTTACCATCTGCATTCGTTACTTTTTTGTAAAAACCTTGTTTCGATTTTGAACCTAACCAACCATTTTCTACCATTTTAGAAACGTAAGTAGGAAGTTCAAAAAGAGCTTTTTCTTCGTCGTTTGGACAGTTGGCTCTTAATCCGTTTGCTACGTGAACCAATGTATCTAATCCAACAACGTCACACGTTCTGAAAGTTGCCGATTTTGGTCTACCTAATACAGGTCCAGTTAATTTATCAACTTCTTCTACCGTTAAGCCCATTTCTTCCACTGTATGGAAAAGAGCCATTATTCCATAAACACCAACTCTATTCGCAATGAAAGCAGGAGTGTCTTTACATAATACAGTCTTTTTACCCAAGAATTTTTGACCATAATTCATCAAGAAATCAATTACTTCTTGATTTGTATTTGGAGTTGGGATAATTTCCAATAATTGTAAATAACGTGGCGGATTGAAAAAGTGTGTTCCACAGAAATGAGCTTTGAAATCATCACTTCTTCCTTCAAGCATCATATGAATTGGAATTCCAGATGTATTTGAAGATATAAGCGTACCTAATTTACGGTGTTTTTCAACTCGCTCAAAAATAAGGTGTTTGATATCTAATCTTTCTACAACTACTTCAATAATCCAATCAGAAGTAGAAATTTTTGACATATCATCGTCAAAGTTCCCAGTTGTAATTCTTTTAGCGAAAGATTTTCTATAAATCGGAGATGGATTTGATTTAACCGCAAATTCTAAAGACTGATCTACAATTCTATTTTTAACAGAACGAGAATCAAGTGTTAACCCTTTTTTTTCTTCTTGAGGTAAAAGTTCTTTTGGTGCAATGTCAAGTAATAAAACTTCGCATCCAATGTTCGCAAAATGACACGCAATTCTTGACCCCATCACTCCAGAACCTAGAACTGCTACTTTTTTAATGTATCTATTCATAAATATATCTTTATACGTTTTGAGTTCTTTTTGAATTAAATACCTAATGTAAGAAGATATTTAAAACTATACTTAAAAGTAACAAAATAAATTTGAAAGTAATTGGAGTTTTTTCGGACCACAGTGTTAAAATGAGTTCTTCACGGAGTATCACAAAGTTTATTATCAACTTTGTGGGAAAATGAATTGAGAATAGGATTAAGATTTAATTTAGGAGTAATTCTAATCACTAAACAAGAACACTGTGTTACTACTCAGTGAAAATAACTCCGTGTCTACTGTGATTAAATAACTCACCAAGTATCAACAGAGATACTTACCGTTCCCTTGAAAATGGCTATTAATTTTTGATCTTGATTGGTAACAGCTACTTCATAGATTGCGATTGTTTTTCCTCGGTTAATTTCTTTGCAAGTAGCGGTTAAAAAGTCTCCAATTTTAGCAGGACGTGTATGAGAAATGGATGTTTCTATGCTCACACATTTATTTCCGTAACTATTGGAGGCAAAAGCCAAAGCGGAATCAGCTATCGAGTAACTAATTCCGCCGTGAAGTATTTGAAAGCCGTTCAGCATTTCTTCTATCACCTGACAACTTAATATACAAGTGCCAAGTTCAATTTTATTGATAGTAATACCAAGCCATTGACTAAACGCGTCTTTTTCCAGCATCGTGGAAACAATTTGACTTGGAGTTAACATTGTTATAACTAATTAATTTTCAGCAATGATTGCTCTACCCATTAAGGTAATCATCGCCAAAGTAACAATGAATAATTGAGTAGCCGTTTCGTCGTCTAAACTCGTTCCGTCCACATCTTCTGTACTGATTTCCATTGCCATAAATTGAGCAAGATCAGGTTGGTCACAGAATGATTCTAGAACTTCCTCATCGTCATTTTCGAAATATAAATCCAACATTTGGAAATAAGGCTCTTCGAAAGCATCAATATCTTCTTCAGTTATTGTTCTTATTCTTAATCCTTCTTGTGCAAATGTTTCACAAAGTAGGCAGTAATAATAAATTAAAAGTCCTTCTAATTTTTCATTCTCATACTCCAAAGCAGCTGACATCACATATCCTAAAAGTGTTTCTTGTGCTAAAGCATATGTTTCGGATAATCTTTCTAAACCATCATCGTCAAGATTATCTACTTTTTTAATGGCTGCTTCTATACTTTTTAATGATACGTGCTTCATGATGTGTTTATTTGTGTTTTTACGGTTGCAAAAGTAAGTTTTTAAATCAGGAATTCAGTAATTAGGAGCTCGCTAAATTCAACCAAGCATAATAATTATTTTCCGAATCAATCTCAAAACCAGCTTTTGGGTACAAATTATTACCAATTGTATTTAACTTGGAAGTTTCGAGAGTCAGTTGACAAGCATTTGTTTCTATACATAGTTGTTTAGCCGCTTCAATTAATTGAACAGAAAAACCTTGACCTCGATAATCGGGATGGACAAATAAGTCGTTCAATAACCAAAGTCGTTTCATTCGAGTGGAAGAGAATAGAGGATACAATTGAACAAAACCGACGATATTTGATTTTGAGCTAGCAACAAAAATTTCGGATTCATTATTTTTAAATCGTTCTTTTAAAAATGTCTTTCCTGCTTCTAAATCTGATGTTTTACCATAAAATTGACGGTATAAATCAAATAATTGTGAAAGCGGAAGTAGATCTGTAAGTGTTGCTTTTCTGATTGTTGTCATTTATTTTACATTTTAATTATTCTTTACAAATATGGAATTATATTCCGAAATTGTTATTTTTTTAAACTTTAATATCTTTCCAACTTAATACTGAATATTCGGATAATGGATAACTATCATTTCCACCATAAACTAAATAAGAGGTTTTGTTTTTTGAATCTGATATTTTATTGTAGTAATTTAATCCTTTAAAAAAGTCTTTTTGTATAGTTTTTGAAGATTTAATTTCATAAGAATAGATGTCTTCACCTCTTTCTTCGATACAATCAATTTCGTTTCCTGTATTGTCTCTCCAGAAGTATAACTTTGGTTGAAGACCTTTATTTAAATTAGTTTTAAGCATTTCTAAAATAATTAAATTTTCAAATAATGCTCCTTTTGCCCAATGTAAATCTAGTGAGTCTTCATCTTGTATTCCTAATAAATTGCTTGCTAATCCTGTGTCGTAAAAATATAATTTTGGTGTTTTTACAATTCTTTTATTAAAGTTTTTATGATGTGGTTGTAAGAAAAAAACTATAAAACTTGCTTCTAGTATTGAGAACCAAGACTTTACAGTTTTCTGATCAACTCCTAATTCGTTTGATATGTTGTTGAAATTAATCAATTGACCTACTCTGCCTGCTACAATTTTCATGAATTTTTGAAAAATTGAAGTGTTTGATATGTTTACTATTTGTCTAACATCTCTTTCTACATATGTCTGGATATAGGAAGGAAAATAGAAAGTTGGATTTATATCTTTTTCATAAATTCTAGGATAAAACCCATTAAATAAATAATGATTTGAATCTTCATGCCAATAATTTGTATTTTTTAATTCTGAAATACTTAATGGTAAAAGGTGAGTAATGTAAACTCTTCCAGCTAAACTTTGTGCTATTTTTTGAAGTAAAAGAAAGTTTTGAGACCCTGTTAATATGAATTCCCCATCTTTTTTATTTTCGTCACTGATTACTTGAATATATGAAAATAATTCAGGAAATAATTGAACTTCGTCTATTATGATTCCTTTCGAATGTCTTGTTAAAAATGATTGAGGATCCATTTTTGCTCTTTCTAAAATGGATGGATTTTCAAGATTGTAATAATCATAGTCAGGAAAACAAACTTTTGCTAAAGTAGTTTTTCCACTTTGACGAGGTCCAGTTATAGAAATGATTGGCATTTTTTTAGCCATATCTATGATTGTGCTTTGTAATTCTCGTTTAATCATAAATCAAATATATAACAATTTCTTTACAATTTCGGAATTTCATTCTGAAATTGTAAAGAAATTAATAAAAACTAAAATTTAAATTTATTAACTCTGTAAACTCTTACATTAAATAAATATCATAAGTTCTCTCTTTTTAGCTTACCTTTACGCCAATTATACTCCTTGAGGTTCTTAAAAGTTCAAATAGGAGAACCGATAGAAAAACAATTTATGACATTTGAACAATTAGATCTTATAGAGCCGATCTTAAACGCTCTAAAAAACGAAGGATATACAACCCCAACCCCAATTCAAGAAAAATCAATTCCAATTATATTAAAAGGTGGTGATTTATTAGGATGTGCTCAAACTGGTACAGGTAAAACTGCTGCATTCGCTATTCCGATTATACAACAATTGTACAATCAAAAAGGAGATGACAGAGGACCAAGAAAAATTAAAGCATTGATTATCACTCCAACAAGAGAATTGGCAATTCAAATCAATGAAAGTTTTAATAATTACGGGAAAGGAACAAATTTACGTTCAACTGTAATTTTTGGAGGTGTTCCTCAAAATCCACAAGTAAATGCTTTAAAAGCTGGTGTTGAAATTTTAATTGCAACTCCAGGTAGATTATTAGATTTAATCGGCCAAGGATTTATTAAATTAAACGATGTAGGTATTTTCGTTTTAGATGAAGCGGATAGAATGCTGGATATGGGATTTGTTCACGATGTGAAGAAACTTTTGAAAGTGATTCCTGCTAAACGTCAGTCTCTTTTCTTCTCTGCCACTATGCCAGAATCTATTATGGTTTTAGCAAGTACTATCTTGACAAATCCAGATAAAGTTGAAGTTACACCTGTTTCTTCTACAGCAGAAACGATTCAACAAGAGTTGTTTTATGTAGACAATGCGAACAAAAAAGATTTATTGATTCATACTTTACTAGATAAATCGATTATCACAGCTTTGGTTTTCACTAGAACGAAACACGGAGCAGATAAAGTGGTTAAAATTTTAACAAAAGAAGGAATTACAGCGGAAGCAATTCACGGAAATAAATCTCAAAATGCACGTCAAAGAGCATTGAAAAATTTCAAAGATCACACAACACGAGTTCTTGTAGCAACTGATATTGCAGCGCGTGGAATTGATATTGATGAATTAGCATTTGTTATTAATTACGAGATTCCTAATATTCCTGAAACCTACGTTCACCGTATTGGAAGAACAGGTCGAGCAGGTGCTAATGGAAAAGCAATTACATTTTGTGACGTTGAAGAAAGAGAATATTTGAGAGATATTCAAAAATTAATTGATATACAATTGCCTGTAAATGAGAATCATCCATTTCCAGCACAAAATTTAATTCCAGAAGGAAAAGCGAAAGCAGCTCCTCAAGCTAGAAATCAACGTCCATCGAATCCAAATAAAAGACCACAAGGAAATAAAAAAGCGGGAGATAGTGTGCCGAAAACAGATAAAAACCCAAAGAAAAAATGGTCTTGGCAAGGAAGTAAATAGTAGTTATTAGTTGTTAGGTTTTAGTTGTTGCTTAAATCAATTTGTTTTTTTGTAATTTTAGTAGTTAAAACGATCATAAAATGAATCTTTTACAACTTCAGGAAATAGTAAAGAATGGTGAAAGTGTCTCTGTTGAGTTTAAAACCTGTAAGGATAAACTCAACAAGGATGCATTTGATTCTATTTGTGCATTTCTAAATCGTAGTGGCGGGCATTTATTATTGGGTGTAAATGATAAAAAAGAAGTTACAGGTGTTGATGAAGTAGCGGTTCAAAAGATACTAGATACATTAGTTGTAAATGCTAATAATCCTCAAAAATTAAATCCACCATACTATTTATCTCCACAAGTTTTTGAGGTAAATGAGAAAAAAGTGATCTCAATCTATGTTCCTGAAAGTTCTCAAGTGCATAGTACTTCAGGGAAAACTTATGATAGAAATGAAGATGGCGATTTTAACATAACCAATCATTCAGATTTAGTGACTCAACTTTATTTGAGAAAGCAGAAAACATACTCAGAGAATCAAGTATTTCCATTCGTTCAAATCACTGATTTCAAACTTACACTATTTGATCGTATTCGAAGTTTAGCTAGAAATCAACGACCAAATCATCCGTGGTTAGAATTGAATAATGAAGAATTAATGAAATCAGCAGGTTTGTATAAGAAAGATATGCAAACTGGAAAGGAAGGTTTTACACTAGCTGGTATTTTATTATTGGGTACAGAAGAGTTGATTTTGAGTGTTTTACCACATTATAAAATCGATGCAATCTTGCGTATTGAAAATGAAGATCGTTACGACGATCGAGATGATATTCGCTTGAATTTGATTGAAAGTTACGATCGTTTAATGGGTTTTATTGGGAAACATTTACCTGAAAAATTTCATTTAGAAGGAGGTCAACGTGTAAATGTACGTGATAAGTTATTTAGAGAGATAATAGGCAATTTACTTGTTCATAGAGAGTATATAAGTCCGTTTCCAGCAAAATTAATTGTTGATAAATTAAAAGTCTCAACAGAAAATTGGAATAAACCACATTTTATAGGAAATATCGATCCAAGTACTTTTTCTCCATTTCCTAAAAACCCGATGATAGCTCGTTTTTTTAAAGAAATTGGTTGGGTAGATGAATTAGGTTCAGGTGTTAGAAATACGTATAAGTTTTGCGAATTATACACACCTGAAACACATCCAGTATTTATTGAAGGAGATATTTTTAAAGCGATAATTCCATTAGATAAAATGACTACCCAAGTTACTACCCAAATGACTACCCAAGTTGGTACCCAAGTTACTACCCAAATGACTACCCAAATGGATAGTCAAAAAATAACGGAAAGTATTCTTGAATTATTGATTGAGAACCCTGAATTAAGTCGAAAGAATTTAACAGAAATGTTAGGGGGTATCACTGAAGACGGCGTAAGGTATCATTTAGACAAACTGAAAAAAGACGGTAAAATAAAGCGTTCAGGAACTACTAACGGATATTGGATTGTGATTTTAGATAGAGAAAAATGGACTACCCAAGTTACTACCCAAGTTACTACCCAAGTTGGAGTTCAAAACACTACCCAAGATACTACCCAAATCGACAGTCAAAACACTTCAAAAAGGATTCTTGATTTGTTGTCAAAAACACCTAATTTAAGTAGGAGAGATTTGTCAGAATTATTAGGGGATATTACTGAAGATGGAGTGAAATATCATCTAGATAAATTAAAACAAGAAGGAATTATAAAGCGCGAAGGAACAACAAGAGGTTCTTGGAAGATATTAGTAAAGAAATAAGATGGAAAATCAAATTCAAAAAGCGATTTCAAATTTAAAAATTGAAGCGTTAAATGAAATGCAAATTGCTTCAATAGAAGCAAATAAAGGAAAAGACGATTGTGTTCTTTTATCACCTACTGGTTCTGGTAAAACATTGGCTTTTTTATTGCCCTTATTAGGACATTTAAGAGATGACGTGGACTATGTTCAAGCGTTGATTGTTACTCCTTCAAGAGAGTTAGCGATTCAGATTGAAGAAGTTTTCCGTTCTTTAGGAACAAGTTTTAAAGTGAACTCTACTTATGGTGGACATTCAATCAAAGTGGAAGAAAACAATTTCTCTCAAGCACCAGCAGTATTAGTTGGTACGCCAGGAAGAATTTGTGATCACGTAAATAGAGGAAATCTAGATATTAGCAAAGTCAAAACGTTAGTTTTAGACGAATTCGATAAATCCCTTGAAATGGGATTTCAAGAAGAAATGGGCTACATCGTTGGAGAGTTAACAAGTCTTCAAAAGCGAATGTTGATTTCGGCTACTGAAATGAAAGAGATTCCTCCTTTTACTGGAATTATCGACCCGATTCAATTAAATTTTTTGACAGGAAATTCGACAGGTTTAACTTTAAAAATGGTTATTTCTGAAGAAAAAGATAAATTGCAAACCCTGTTTGATTTATTGTGTCAAAACACGAATGAATCAACGATCATATTCTGTAATCACCGGGATACGGTTGAACGAATTTCAGAATTTTTAGATGAAATGGGTGTTGTCAATTCTTTCTTTCATGGTGGTTTAGAACAAGCAGATCGTGAGAGAACAATGATTAAATTCAGAAATGGAAGTTCGAACTATTTGGTTACTACGGATTTAGCAGCAAGAGGGTTGGATATACCTGAAATTAAATACATTATCCATTATCACATGCCTCCGAAAGAGGATGCTTTTACGCATAGAAATGGTCGTACGGCTCGAATGTCAGCAACAGGGACTTCCTTTTTATTGATGTCTAGAGATGAACAATTGCCTGATTACATTAAGAAAAAACCAGAAATTGTAAAATTGAAAGATGATAATGCAATGCCGAAAAAACCGGAATGGGTTACATTGTATTTAAGTGGAGGTAAAAAAGATAAAATTAATAAAATTGATATAGTTGGTTTTTTATCTAAAAAAGGTAATCTAGAAAAATTTGATTTGGGATTAATTATCGTTCAGGACTTTAGTTCATTTGCTGCAGTCAAAAGACATAAAATTTCAGCATTACTTCAAGATATTCAAAACGAGAAAGTAAAAGGTAAAAAATTAAAAATTGAAATTGCTCAATAGTTGTTTCTTTAGATAATTTCTATTTATGGAAGAAAATAATACAAATGCAATTCGCTTAAATAAAGCAATTAGTGATACAGGTTTTTGTTCTCGAAGAGGGGCAGATAAAATCATTGAAGAAGGGCGCGTTTTATTGAATGGAAAAGTAGGTTTATTAGGAGATAAAGTAACATCAACTGATGAGATCGTAATTGATGGAGAACTTCTTAAAAGAGAATCTAAATTAGTCTATATTGCATTCAATAAACCTGTTGGGATTACGTGTACAACCGAGAGAGATATTGATGGAAACATTATTGATTACATCAATCACAAAGAACGAATTTTTCCAATTGGACGTTTAGATAAACCATCCGAAGGACTGATTTTTCTAACAAATGATGGAAACATCGTAAATAAGATATTACGAGCTGGAAATAACCACGAAAAAGAATATGCTGTAATGGTACATAAGCCCATTACGCAGGACTTTATCGACCAAATGGGTAATGGGATTCCTATTTTAGACACTGTTACATTAAAATGTCACGTTGAAAAAGAAAGTGAATTCGTATTTAAAATCATTTTAACGCAAGGATTGAATCGTCAGATTAGAAGAATGTGTGACTATTTAGGCTATAAAGTTTATCGCTTGAAACGCTTGCGAATTATGAATGTGACTTTAGATGCGATCGCTCCTGGTAAATGGAGAGATTTAACTGAAAAAGAACTAGCTGAAATCAATCAATTAGTAGCTACTTCGATAAAAACAGAAGAGGCTTCTTATCTAGGTGAAGATCAATCAGAATAAATTTTAAAATTAAATTTAATTAGACGTTAATAAAATAAATCCTTTTGTTACATTAGCAAAAAGAAGCAAAAAACATTAAATATCATTCAAGATGTCTACAGAAAATAATAAACCAATTAAAGGAGGAGAGTTTTTAATTCGATCTACTCAACCAAATGAAATTTTCACTCCTGAGGAATGGACAGAAGAGCATCAAATGATTGCTCAAATGTGTGATGATTTCATCAATCAAGAAGTTTATCCTGTGATTGACAGAATTGATGCGATGGAAGAGGGTTTGATGGTTTCTTTGTTAGACAAAGCTGGTGAGCTTGGAATGTTAGGCATGTCTGTTCCTGAAGATTTAGGAGGAATGGGAGTGGATTTTAAAACATCACTATTAGCAACTGAACATTTAGGAAAAGGCCATTCATTTTCTGTTGCTTATGGAGCACATACTGGAATCGGTTCATTACCATTGTTGTATTATGGAACAGATGCGCAGAAAGCAAAGTACATCCCGAAATTAGCTACTGGTGAATGGAAAGCTGCTTATTGTTTAACGGAGCCAAGTTCTGGATCTGATGCAAATTCAGGAAAAACAAAAGCGACTCTTTCAGATGATGGGACATATTACTCTATTTCAGGTCAAAAAATGTGGATTACAAATGGTGGCTTCGCAGACTTAATGACAGTTTTTGCTAAAATTGGAGATGATAAAAATTTATCAGCGTTTTTAGTAGAAGCGAAATTGGAGGGAGTTTCTTTGAATCCTGAAGAGAAAAAAATGGGTATCAAAGGTTCTTCAACTCGTCAGGTTTTCTTTAATAATGTAAAGGTTCCTGTTGAAAATATGCTGAGTGAACGTGAGGCTGGTTTTAAAATTGCGTTGAATATCTTAAACATTGGACGTATCAAATTAGCGGCAGGAGTAATGGGTGGAGCAAAAGCAACAATTGTTGACTCTATAAGATACGCTGGTGATCGTGAACAATTTGGTCGTTCAATTGATAAATATGGAGCAATTCGATACAAATTAGCTGAACAAGCGATTCGTACATTCGTAGTTGAGTCAGCTACCTATAGAGCAGGTCAAAATATTGATGATGCTATAAAAGGTCACATCGCTGATGGATTAGATAAAGGAGCGGCTACTCTAAGAGGTATCGAAGATTATGCAATTGAATGCGCTATCTTAAAAGTTGCAGGTTCAGAATGTTTGGATTATGTTTCAGATGAAGCTGTTCAGATTTATGGGGGAATGGGGTATTCGGCAGAATCACCTGTAGAGAAAGCATATAGAGATTCCAGAATCAACCGTATTTTTGAAGGGACAAACGAGATCAACCGTATGTTGATTGTAGATATGTTACTTCGTAAAGCGATGAAAGGTGAATTAGACTTGTTAGGACCTGCAACGAAAGTGGCAAGTGAATTAATGAGTATACCTGAAATGGGTGAAGAAAAAGAAGGAGTTTTTGCATCTGAAAATAAATATTTAGAAGGGTTCAAAAAAACGATTCTTTTAGTTGCTGGTTCAGCAGTTCAAAAATTAATGGATACATTATCAAAAGAGCAAGAGATATTAATGAATATTGCAGATATAGCGATTTTAATTTATCAATCAGAATCAGCTTTATTAAGAGTTGAAAAAATGATTGGTTTAAAAGGCGAAGAAGTTTCATCAGCACAAATTGCAATTGTTAAAACTTATTTCTACGATGCAGCATCGAAAATTGAAAAAGCAGGGAAAGATGCGATAAACAGTTTTGCAGAAGGAGATGAATTAAGAATGATGTTAATGGGATTAAAACGATTCACAAAAACAGATGCATTCAATCCAAGAGATGCTCGTCAACAAATTGCCATTAAATTAATTGAAGCTAATAACTATTGCTTCTAAAATATAGTAAGGATTTAAAAAATGCTTGAGAACTTCTCAAGCATTTTTTTTGAAATAGAATGTCATTTTATTTTAGAAAATGGTCATAAAATCCTTCAATAGTATAAAAAGAACCATCAGTTTCAACATTTGTAACTCCAAAGGATGTTAAGAATCTTGAAATGATATGTCTGCTTTTTGCATCGTTAGATTTCATTTTTAAAACAGCTTCATGTGTCTTTGTATCGAATGTTACTGAAAAATAAATTTTGTAAAAACTACTATTCCTTATAACTTCTTCTTCAGTTATGGTATCAGGAAGAATAAAGGTAAAATTTCCATCAATTTTATTCTGAATTAATTCATTTTTTCCTTTAGTAGATGTAAAAACCTCATTCTTTTGTGCAAATGTTGTCAAGCAAAAAAATAGTGGTAATAAGTATAAAAACTTTTTCATCTTGTTTATTTAAATTAAGAGACAGTTATATAAAAAACCTAATTCATTCAATATAAATTTACAATTATTTTACCATCTTTACATATTATGAATGTACTTTTTTCTTTTTTTGATGATAAATTAATTGAAGCTGGTTGCGATGAAGCAGGTAGAGGTTGTTTATCGGGGCCCGTTGTTGCTGCAGCTGTTATTTTACCAAAAGATTTTCAACATGAATGGTTGAATGATTCGAAACAAGTTTCAGAGTCGAAACGAAAAGTTTTACGTTCAATTATCGAAGAAAAAGCAATTTCTTGGGCTGTAGGAGTTGTGGATGAAAAAGAAATTGACGAGATAAATATTTTGAATGCAAGTTTTTTAGCAATGCATCGTGCAATAGATAAATTAGAAACAAAGCCTGAATTATTATTAATTGATGGGAATCGATTCAATCTATATGAAGGGATCGAACACGAGTGTATTATAAAAGGGGATTCTAAATATTTAAGTATTGCTGCAGCGTCTATTTTAGCTAAAACATACAGAGATGATATAATGGAAAAACTAGATCAGGAATTTCCAGTTTATGATTGGAAGACAAATAAAGGGTACCCTACAAAAAAACATCGACAAGCAATTAAAGATTTTGGGGTTTCAAATTATCATCGAAAAACTTTCGCACTTCTGGCAAAAGAGAAAAAAGATTAAAAAGGGATGTTTAATTTAAAAATCTATTTTTTAAGACTTACTTTTGAATTAAAATTTAAAAAATGATTAGTAGATACATATTAATTTTATTAGGGGTTATTAGTATTGTTTGGATTGGTTATGTAGGGGAGAGCCTAATTGATACAAATGAAGAGTTTAAGCCAAATTGTTTTTTTGGTTTAGCTGATAATCAAATAGTAGTAATTAATCGAATTGATGAGGTTGAATTAAAAGATAATAATTTTTCAATTTCACAAAAATCGTTTGATTTATTTAAAAGTATATCGAAGTTTTTAAAAAAAGGAAATACAATTTATTTAAGTAAAAATCAAGATCAATTTCTGATTTATAAGAAAGAAAAATGGAAAGAAGAGGAGGTTATTAATTTATTTAAAAAGTCAAATATTCAGATTGAAAAAATAAGCAAATCTGCTTTTAAAGTCGGTGATTTTAAGTTAGATTTCCGTAATGAGCTAGTACATATTTACACTGATAATGTGCAATTTCCAAAAGTTCAAAATTTAGTTTGGTTAGATTTTGATCATAAAGCGAGTATTTCAATAATTGAATTTAAATCGAAAGGAGCCTCTGTTGTAATTAAAGATATTTATTTTAATAAAAATGGTTCTGTAGAATATATTTCAAAAGGCAATGGGAAATTAGTTGGAAATCAAATTGATGATCAAGATTTATTTTCATCTGCATTACCAAACGAAATTGAATCATACCATTTTTTTGAAAAAAACTATTATTCCAATTTAGATAAAATATATAAGAAAGGACCTATGCACTATTGGCTAGAAAGTGGATTTGTTGAATTAAAATATAAAGATGAATTGATTATTTTAACTGATTTTGTCGATAATAGAGATCCTTTTTTATTATTAAATGAAATTTCTCAAGATGAAAATAGTACAGATGAACAGACCAGTACTTTTTTCAAAAATATTCAATTAACAAAAACTTTTCCAAAAGATTTAGAAGAAGGATTTTATATTTATAAGATGGATGAATTTATTGTATTATCAACCTCAAAATCGATTTGTAATCAATTTTTAATGTCAAATAAAAGAAATCAATCAACAACAGATTCAACTTCAATTTATTTAAAAGAATTACCAAAAAAAGTTTCTGAACGATGTATTTCTAAAAAAAGTAATTATTCAAAAACTATTTACAAAAATAAAATAGTAGAAACTTTTTTTAATTAAATATGTTTGGTCGCTTAAATATTGACTTTTATATATTAAAATTGAATATTTAAAGATAGAAATCTAATTTAATTCTAACTTTGTGATAGATTTAATTTATTGCTAGATGGATAGAAAATGGAATTTTAAAACAATTGCTTTGAGTTCAATTGTTTTAGGGGCTTTGATTTTTGGATGTAAAAAACATGATTTAACTAAAGTTGCCGGTATAACTTTTGATCAAAATTTGGCTGTACCAATTGGTTACGGTGAATTCGGAGTGCATGATTTGTTGAAATCAATTGATAATACAATTCAAGTGAATCCATCTGATGGAGGCATGTCATTGGTTTATCACAAACAATTAGACACGATTTACGCAAAGGATGTTGTTAAATTAGATGATTTCTCTCAAAATTTCAGTATAGTTCCAGCAAATTTATCAGGAAATGCTTCTGGATCATTTAACGGTACAATTAACAATTCTTCTACTCAAAATTTCACATATACTACTCAAAATGGAACTGAGTTACACGATTTAAATTTTCAGGCAGGTACATTGGCAATTAATGTTTCATCAACCATAAAACATAACATCACTTTAGTAATTACTTTTCCTGACTTAAAATTGAATGGAAGTGTTGTAACTAAAACGATTACAATGATTTATCCTAACTCTGTTCCTCATACAGGTTCTGGAACAATCGATTTGACAAACGTATTAGCAGATTTTACAGCAAACAATACAGCTACTAATACATTGAGAATCAATATTGACGCAACTATTACAGGTACAGGTCAACCCATTAGTGGAAGTGAAAACTTAGATTTAACAATGAATTTAACCAACCTTGAATTTAAAAACATAACTGGTTATTTTGGTCAACAAACTTTAGCAAGTTTTGCAGATTCGATTTTATTAAAAGTATTTAATAATCCAATACAAGGTAGTTTAAGTTTTACAAATCCAAAATTAACGTTTACGGTTGAAAATTCATTTGGAATTCCAATTACAGTAAATTTTAATAATTTATCAACTGTTAATACTGTATCAAATCAAACGACTCAAATAACATTTAATAACCCAGTCCAGACGGTGAATATCCCTGCTAATATGGGTGATCCTGCTGTTTCAACTTCTTTTGAATTAAGCAATGCAACTACGAATAATACGATGACAAATTTAGTAGATGCAGCACCTAAGTATTTGAAATACGATATTTCTGCCACTTCTAATCCAAATGGAAATCCCGGACCTTTAAATTTAAATTTTATTGAGTCTACTAGCAAAATGATTGTAAAGACTGATATTGAATTACCCTTTGAAGGGTATGCATCAGGTATGGAAGTAAAAGATACTTTGAAATTTGATCAAATATCGAGTGCACCTGATCAAATTGAATCTGTTTTATTTCGTTTGAAAGTGGACAATGGTTTTCCTTTAACTTTTAACGGTCAGGCTGAATTCGTTGATGTAAATTATAACCATTTATTTAATTTATTTGATTCTCCGACTGATATAATTAGTGCAGCTCCAGTGAATTCAACTACTCATATAGTAAATGGAACAACTACAAAATCAACGGATGTTATAATAAGTGCTTCTAAAATTGCTTTGTTAGATAAAGTGAGATTTATTATTCTAAAAGGCGAAGCAGAAACTACTAAACCTTTAAACACTGTAGTAAAATTGCTCGATGGATATAAAATCGGACTTAAACTTTCGGTTCAGGTTCAATTAAAAGGTAAATAAATAGAAATCGAATAACATTTATACAATGAAATCAATATATACAAATTTCAAAATCCATTCACTAGTTATAATTTTGGTGATGTGTTTTGTTCAACAAACTGTTTTTTCTCAAAAAAACTTCACACTTTACCATTTAAATCAAACCTCTCAAGCTAATTATTTGAATCCAGGGTTTAAAAATAAAAATAGGGTGTATGTAAGTTTACCTATTGGAATGCAAACAGTCTCTTTAATGAATTCAGGTTTTAAATTATCTGATTTAATTGAAACAAGAGCAAAAGATGATTCTTTAAATTTAAATATTAATAATGCTATTTCTAAAATGGCTAAAACGAATTATTTAAATGCAGAAGTGTCAAATGAATTGTTAGGTTTTGGGTTTAGAATTAAAAAGAATTTCTTTTCTTTTAATGTCACTAATCGTTTTCAATCTAGATTTACTTATCCTAAAGATTTATTCGCTCTTGCTATTCAAGGAAATGGGAAAGATTTTCTAGGAAAGAGAGCTTCATTTGATGGATTAGGTTTTGATTTAATGTCATATGTTGAATATGGCTTAGGTTATAATAGGGATGTGAATGATAAATTGACAGTTGGAGGTAGAATTAAATTTTTATCCGGAATAGCAAATATTCAAACAGTAAAAAGCCAATTAGGAATTTCTACAGATGCTACTTCTTTTGATTTGACAATTGATGGGGGTATGAGAGTAAATAGTTCTAATTTAGACACAACAGCTCTTAAGGATCCTTCTAAAATTGCTCAATCAGCATTCAGTTTTAAAAATTTAGGTTTAGCCTTGGATTTAGGTGCATCTTATCAATTAAGCCAGAAACTGCAGTTAAATGCTAGTTTATTAGATTTAGGTTATATTCGTTGGGCAACCAATGTAACGAACTATGTTTCAAGTGATGTAAGTTATACTTTTAAAGGAATTGATTTGAATGATAGTTTGTCTTCAGAGAATTTAACAGATACGTTAACTAAAGTTTTTAATCAACATCAAGAACATGATTCGTATACTACAAAATTGCATACTAAGTTTTATTTAGGAGCAAAGTATGAATTTAATAAAAACTTTTATTCAAGTGCTTTATTGTATAATGAGATAGTTGCTTCTAAATATACTGCAGGATTATCTGTCGCAATTAATGCGAGATTAAAAAATTGGTTATATGCTAGTTTAAATTATTCTACATATGGAAGATCATACAATAATGTTGGTTTTGGATTCAATATTAAAGGTGGGCCAATTCAATTTTATGTTATGTCAGACAATATTTTAGCGTTTTTAAACCCTGAAAAAGCAAAACATGTGCATGCTAGTTTCGGGATGAATATTGTTATAGGTCCAAGAAGAGATAAGGATGAAGATGGTATTCCTAATAAAAAAGATGATTGCAAAGATGTACCTGGTTTAGCTCATTTAAAAGGTTGTCCAGATAAAGACAATGACAGCATCATTGATATGAATGATGAATGCCCTGATGTTGCTGGTGTTGGTTATTTAAAAGGGTGTCCAGACAAAGATCGTGATAGTATTACTGATTTAAAAGATGAATGTCCAGACATTGCTGGCTTGGTTGCTTTTAAAGGTTGTCCTGATAAAGATAAAGATGGCATTAAAGATAGTGAAGATGCTTGTCCAGATGTTGCGGGACCGAAAGAAAATCAAGGTTGCCCAGATACTGATAAAGATGGAACATTAGACTTCTTAGATAATTGTCCTTCTGTTGCAGGACCAAAAGAAAATGCAGGATGTCCTTGGCCAGATACAGATTTAGATGGACTTTTAGATAAGGATGATAAATGTCCAAACATCAAAGGACCAAAAGAAAATGACGGTTGTCCATATGTTGATACCGATGGTGATGGAATTTTAGACAAAGAAGATGAATGTCCATCAGTTAAAGGTGTTGCTGAAAATAAAGGATGTCCTAAAATTGAGGCTGCTGCTCAAGAAATTTTAAAAACAGCATTTGACGATTTAGAATTTGTCGCTGGAAGTGCAGTAATTAAAGAAGCATCGAACAATTCGTTAAATGATTTAGCTGGATTGTTGTTGAAAAAACCAGAATGGAAAATTCAAATTTCAGGTCATACAGATAATGTTGGAAATGATCAATCTAACTTGATTTTATCGAAGAAAAGAGCTGAATCGGTAAAAACTTATTTGGTTTCTAAAAATGTTCCTGCAGAAAGAGTGAAGACATTGTTTTTCGGTAAAACGAAGCCAATCGCACCTAATGAAACAGAAGAAGGTCGTCAGAAAAATAGAAGAGTAGAGATGAAAATCATCTTTGAATAATAGTTTAACTTAAATAAAATAAATCTCCTTGTTTACGAAAGTAGGCAAGGAGTTTTTGTTGGTTTTAACTTTAATACTACTTCATTAATAATGTTTAAATTTGTTTCATGTTAGAATTGTCCAGATCAAATAGGTATTTATTAAGTATTCTCTCTGGAATACTGATGTTTATTTCATTTCCGTATACAGGTAGTTTAACACCTCTTGTTTTTATTTCGTGGGTACCATTATTCATCGTTGAAAATAATGTTTTCAATAAAAAATACCGTTCTTCTAAAGTCTATATACATGCTTTTTTATCTTTTTTCATATACAACCTAGGTTCTACTTGGTGGATTTGGAATGCAAGTGCAGGTGGTGCCGTTTTTGCAATCGTTTTGAATGCGATAATAATGGCTTTCGTATTTTATCTTTCTCATTTAATTAGAAAAAGAGTTGAAGGTAAGATCGGATATTTAATCTTTATTTTAGGTTGGATTTCATTTGAATATTTACATTATTACTGGGAGTTATCATATCCTTGGCTAACTCTTGGAAATGTTTTTTCAATCACTCCGTCTGTAGTTCAATGGTATTCTGTAACAGGGGTTTTAGGTGGGACTTTTTGGGTATTGATAATCAATGTGTTACTGTTTCAGGTGTTGAATTCAGTTTTGATAAAAAAACAAAATTGGAAAAATGAACTTAAGTCTATTTCATTACTAATAGGGATTTTAGTTCTACCTCTTATTTATTCTATAATTACTTATGTTAATTATGAGGAATCAAAAAATCCAATTGAAGTCATCGCATTACAGCCAAATGTTGATCCATATAACGAAAAGTTTAACTTGGATTTAAAAGTGCAGTTGGATAAATTATTCGAAGAAGCAGACAAATTGGTTACACCTAAAACTAAATTCATTCTTGCTCCTGAAACGGCTGTTAGCGCTTCTTTTTATGAAGATGAGTTGAATTCATTACCGTTTTATCAATACATGTTAGATCGCAAAAAGAATTGGTTTAACGCTTCTTTTTATGTTGGAGCATCCACTTTAAAAGTATTTCAAACAAAAAAATCGGCAGCTTCAAGAAAAATGGAGGGTGGACCTGGATTTTATGAAAGTTATAATACATCATTATTGATCGATGAGTTTAATTCGCCTTCATTTGTCCATAAGTCTAAATTAGTCTTAGGAGTTGAGAAAATCCCTTTTTTAACAATGATACCTTGGTTGGGTGATTTAGCAATTGATCTTGATGGCGCTTCAGGATCTTTAGGGATAGAGGAAGAGCCAAGGGTTTTAAAGGCTAGTCAAACGGTATTTGCCCCAATTATTTGTTATGAATCTATTTATGGTGAATTCATCGCTCAACAAGTTAGAAAAGGAGCAGAAGAAATTTTTGTAATTACAAATGATGGATGGTGGGGAAATACGCCAGGATATAAACAACATGCAAGTTTTTCGCAGCTCAGAGCGATTGAAAACAGAAGAGATGTAGTTCGTTCAGCAAATACAGGGATAAGTTGTTTTATCAATCAAAGAGGTGATGTAATTCAAAAAACGGAATGGTGGAAGCAAACAGCAATAAAAGGAATCTTAAACAAAAACAAAGAGTTGACTTTTTATTCTAGGTTTGGAGATTTGATTGGTAAATTAGCTAGTCTTATTTTGTCTGTTTTATTGATTTTTAAAGTTATTGAAAGAGTCGTAAAAAGAATTCGTAAAGTATAGAAAACGAAAAAGGTGAGCCTATTTGACTCACCTTTTTCAGTTGTTTTTATAATGAAATTATTTAACTAATTGAATACCAGTGTAATTTTGTGGTGAAATTGCTTTTAATTCATTTTTAATAACTTCTGAAATTTCTAACGTATCAACAAATGAATGTACAGTTGATTTTGTTACCGCTTCATTTTTTCTAGTTAATCCTTTTAACGCTTCATAAGGTTTCGGGAAACCTTCTCTTCTTAAAACGGTTTGAATCGCTTCAGCCACAACAGCCCAATTATCTTCTAATTCAGCTTCTATGGCAACTTCATTTAAAAGTAATTTATCTAAACCTTGAAGAGTTGATTTTAACGCTATAAAGGTGTGAGCAAAAGGCATTCCGATTGTTCTCAAAACAGTTGAATCCGTTAAATCTCTTTGAAGTCTAGAAACAGGAAGTTTTGCAGATAAATGCTCAAACAAGGCATTTGCAATCCCAATATTACCTTCCGAATTTTCAAAATCAATTGGATTTACTTTATGAGGCATAGCTGACGAACCAACTTCACCTTCTTTTAATTGTTGTTTAAAATAATTCATAGAAATGTAGGTCCACATATCTCTGTCTAAATCTAAAACAATCGTGTTGATTCTTTTTAAGCAATCAAAAAGAGCTGCTAAATTATCGTAGTGATCAATTTGAGTAGTTGTTTGACTTCTATCTAAACCTAGATTTTTATTTACAAAGTTATTTGCGAAACTAACCCAATCATGGTTGGTAAAAGAAACATGGTGAGCATTAAAATTACCCGTTGCCCCACCAAATTTTGCTGAAAAAGGAATCGTTTTTAATGTTTCTATTTGTTTAATTAATCGTTCAGAAAAAACTTGAATTTCTTTACCTAATCGTGTTGGAGAAGCGGGTTGACCATGCGTTCTAGCTAACATTGGAATATCTTTCCAATTGTTTTGAAGTACGACTAATTTTTGAACCAACTTACTTATTAAAGGTAAATATGCTTCATTTACAGCTTCTTTCAATGAAAGAGGAATAGAAGTGTTGTTAATATCTTGCGATGTTAAACCAAAATGAATGAATTCCAAAAAGCTATCTAATCCTAAAGAAGTCATTTTCTCTTTTAAGAAATATTCAACTGCTTTTACGTCGTGATTCGTTACTTTTTCAGTGTCTTTTATCCATTGAGCATCTGTCTCAGAAAAGTTAGTGCAAATTGCTCTTAGTTCAGTATATTTTTCTTTTGGGAAAGATTTTAAAGGCTCAATTCCAGATTCTACAAGTGCAATTAAGTATTCCACTTCAACAATTACACGGTATTTTATTAATCCAAACTCAGAAAAATAAGATTGTAATTCCTGTGTTTTACTTTGATATCTTCCGTCAATTGGAGAAATTGCTGTAAGTGCGTTTAATGTCATTTTTTGTACTTTTTTGAAAAGATTTTTAAGAAAGGCCAAAGATAGCAAATCTTAAAAGAATCTTTACTTTTGAGGATTGAAATATTAATATTGATCTTTTTTTCGAATTTCAGCAACGAAATGTTAGTAAAAAAATATTTTTTAGATAAAAATTCAAGGAATTAGTTATTTCTTTGTATTACTTATTGTTTAAATGCAAAATTAAAATATTATAGATGAATTTAAGATTACTTTTCCTATTAATAGTACTACTAACAACTTCATATTCGTTTTCAAAAAATAATCTGGATAAAGGAACTGTTCCTCCCGATTCAACTACCAATATTATAGACAAAACAACTGCTTTATATATGTTGGAAGAAGGGAAACGTCTTTATTCTGAAGGTAAAGTGAGAGATGCTTTAAATCAATTTAGAGCAGTAGTGTTAAAAGATCCAAGAAGTTGGAGACCTGTTTATTGGATTGGTGTTTGTCATTACGCAATGTCAAATTATGGATTTGCATATAAATATGCGCAAGAAGCTTTAAAAATAAACAAAGAAGATATTGATAATGAGGTGTATGAGTTGTTGGGTAAGGTTTATCACCATGAAGGTAAATTGGATTCAGCGATACTAAATTATGAATATGCTTTATCAAAATTATCTCCAAATAGATCAAAAGATTTACAAATTGCTTGGAAAATTGAACAATGTAAATTTGCTCAAATTGAAAAAGCAAGTGGAATAACATCTAAAAAAGTTCGTTTAAGAGGTACTGTTAATTCAGGATTTAACGAATATGCACCTTTGTATTCTCATGATGGGACAATGATGTATTTTACTTCTAGAAGAAGTGATACTAAAGGAGGAAAAGCGAACCCAGATGACCAGGAGTTCTTTGAAGATACGTACAAAGCGTATTGGAATGCAGAAAAATTAGAATGGGATAGCGTTTCAAATAATGTTGACAGGGTTAATTCAGAAGGTTTTGATTCTTTTTCTCATTTATCTCCAGATGAATTATCAGGATTAATGACAGTAAACACATCAGCTTTAACAAATAAAAAAGGAACAAATAGTTCTGATATTTTTGAAGTTGTATTTTCTAACAAAGGAAAATGGTCAACACCAAAGAGAATTAATAATAAAACAATAAATACAAGTTTTTTTGAAGGTTCAGCTACTATGACTGCTGATGGAAATACGATGTATTTTGTTTCAGATAGAAATGGAAATAAAAAATCTACTGATATTTATGTAGTGCAAAAGATCGGTAAAACTTGGGGTGAAGCCATTCCATTGAGTGATACTGTTAATTCAGTAGAATCAGAAACAACGCCCTATATTACTCCTGATGGAAGGTATTTATTTTTCAGTTCAGATGGTCATTTAGGTATGGGTGGTTTAGATGTTTTTGTTTCAGAAAATCTGGGGAATAAATGGTCAATACCTGTGAACTTAGGAATAGCTGTTAATTCTGTAAACAATGATACGCATTTTAAATACTATGCAGCATTGAACAAAGCTGTTTTAGCGGGATACGAAATAGTTGGTCAAAAGTCTAGTATTGATATTTACGAGATAGATATGACAGGTTTTGAATATCCTGTTGTGAAATAAATGCCACGCTATTACGTAGAGCTTTCTTATAATGGATCAACTTTCTTTGGATGGCAACGTCAACCCAAACAAATTTCTGTTCAAGAAGAAATAGAAAATGCTTTTACAAAATTAAATTCAAACAATCCAATTTCAGTAGTTGGGTGCGGTCGAACAGATACTGGAGTTCATGCTAATCATTATGTTTTACATGTTGATTTATTAAAGGTTGAAGATACAAACCACTTGATCTTTAAGTTGAATAAAATTCTACCAGAAAGTATTGTAATCCATTCTATAAAAGAATCTTTTTCGGATTTTCATGCGCGTTTTAATGCTGTTTCACGCACGTATCGTTATTTTATAAATGCAAAGAAAGATCCTTTTAAAATAGGATTGAGTTGGACATTTACTCAAAAGTTAAATTTTGAAGCGATGAATGAAGCAGGGCAATTTTTATTAGGGACAAAAGATTTCACTTCTTTTTCGAAAGTAAATACAGACGCAAAAACAAATATATGTACTGTTAGCAAAGCTCATTGGGTGAAAGTGGATGATGAGAATTGTTATTTTGAGATCACTGCCGATCGTTTCTTGAGAAATATGGTTAGAGCAACTGTAGGAACTTTACTAGAAATTGGTCAAGGTAAAATGAGCCCAGATTCTATTCTAACTATTTTAGAGGCAAAAGATAGGGCGGAAGCAGCTATATCTGTTCCAGCTCATGGTTTGTATTTATGGGAGGTTTGTTATTAATCTTTTTCGACTTTAGATTTTTCGACACTAGACATTAGACTAAAAATGCCTCCAGCTTTAGCTGGAGGTAATAAAAAAATCAAATGAATCGGCTTTAGCCAAAATAATAGTTACTATCATTTTATTTTAAGAATAGTATTCTCTAGTTTTAATTCAGTATTTATAGGTTTTGGCTAAAGCCGATTTGTATGGAAATATTCTATTTGAATGGGCTGAAGCCACATTCCAATTCAATCCTCACAATGTGTAATAATAGTATAATAGGAGATAAATAAATCTAAATAATTATGAAAATGAAATAAAATTGGTCCAAATATTATCGGAATAAAATGGAAATTATACAATAAAAAAACATATAGAGAATTACTTTTTTATCCATAAAGGATTTCAATAGTAATTTAACCCTTGATTGCTATTTAATCTCAAAAAATCATTTCTTTTTCTACCTTTGCATGCTTAATCGGGCATCGGTTTTAGGTGTTACTTTAAAATAAGAAAAAATGAGTATTGAAAAAGATTTATTAGCGCGCAGTGGTTTAAAATGTGAATTATGTGGAGCAGAGCATGAGTTAACGAGTTATGAAGTAGCACCAGCACAAAACAATGGCCGAGTAGATGATTTTATTCAAGTTTGTGGAACATGTAAAGAGCAAATTGAAAACCCTGATACTATTGATGCTAATCATTGGAGATGTTTGAATGATAGTATGTGGAGTGAAGTACCAGCTGTTCAAGTTGTAGCTTGGAGAATGCTGCAAAGATTACGTTCTGAAGGTTGGCCTCAAGATCTGTTGGATATGCTTTATTTAGAAGATGATACATTAAATTGGGCAAAAGCAACTGGCGAAGGTGAGGATAAAGAAGCAGAAACTTTCCATAAAGACTGTAATGGTGTTCGATTAGAGCATGGTGATTCAGTTGTTTTGATTAAAGATTTAAACGTAAAAGGAGGAGGCTTCACTGCTAAAAGAGGCGCAGCGGTTAGAAATATTAAATTAGTTCATGATAATCCTGAGCATATTGAAGGAAAAGTAGAAGGACAAACAATTGTTATTATTACGCAATATGTGAAAAAGACATAATTCGGGTTTTAATTAGCTGAGTATTGATTGTTAATTCGGCCGTTCCTCTGGAACTTTGGATATTGATTGTTTTTTGGTTGACGGACTTATGTCCGTCATTACAAAATCGACCGTTCCGCTGGAACTTTGATTATTGATAGTTTCCTCGCTCCGCTGGAACTTCATTTTAAGCTTTTTATTAAAACCCCAGTGGGATGACCGAATTTTACACAACAGATGAAATCCGTTGTGTAGACTAATGAGAAGAGTGTTGAAAGGGATTAAGACTAAAACTTGTGGGGAAATAGTGGAATACTAAATTTTGGAAATGAAATATTAAATGATTTAAAGGGCTTCTAATTGATTATTTTATAGTAGTAGCTGTAAATTTCTTCGTAATTGCGTTTCGCTTTTTCAGCGAAAATGAGCATGTAGAAGGGTATTTACGAGCGGTTTTACGTAGAGGAGCGAAGTAAAAACTACCTTAAAATGGTCTTGATTTTTGCTTACTTTTTATCAAGAAAAAGTAAGAGAATAATAACCTTATTATGATTGACAAGAATTCTAATTACTACTTCGTAAATAGGTATTATTTTTCTTTCTAAATTTTGGTTACATTTTCAGTCCCCAACTTTCGCGATTCAATTTAAAAGGTCTAGGTGTGTTTTTATTAATTTACACTTTAATTTCACCACTATTAATTAAATTGTAAATTTTAGATTTCCCAATATCTAATTTTTTAGCGGTTTCAATTACGTTTTTATTTGTGTTGTTTAAAGTATATTGAATAATATTGTTGGTGTACTCTCTTAATGTAACATCACTTATTGATAGTAAATCTTTGTTATTCAGAGATGTAAAAGTGATGTCTTCGTCTTTTATTTCATTGGTGTCACTCATTACACAGGCTAAATCTATAATCGATTTTAACTCCCTAATATTTCCTGGATAGTTGTAATCAATTAACTTTTGTTTGGCTTTTTCTGTAAGTGTTTTTTTATTTTTTTTATTGATATTATTGTACTCTTTTAAAAAGTGTTTTGTAAGAAATAAAATGTCATTTTCTCTTTCTCTAAGAGGGGGAAGATGTATCGGGAGACCAATCATACGGTAGTATAAATCTTCTCTGAAGTTACCCTCTTTTATTTCTTTCACTAT